>NZ_JBBCBW010000009.1:0-180814 GCF_037204085.1 Variovorax sp. CCNWLW235
CTGCGCACGGTGAAGACCTGCGTGGGCAGCGAGTGGTGCCGCTTCGGCACGCAGGATTCGACCCAGATGGGCAAGGACCTGGAGCGGGCGCTGTGGGCGATGTATTCGCCGCACAAGGTCAAGCTGGCGGTGTCGGGCTGCCCGCGCAACTGCGCGGAGGCCGGGATCAAGGACGTGGGCGTGATCGGGGTGGATTCGGGCTGGGAGCTGTATGTGGGCGGCAACGGCGGCATCAAGACCGAAGTGGCGCAGTTCCTGGTGAAGGTGAAGACGGCCGAGGAGGTGATGGAGTACTCGGGGGCGTTCTTGCAGCTGTACCGCGAGGAAGGCTGGTACCTGGAGCGCACGGTGCACTACATCGGGCGGGTGGGGCTGGACTATGTGAAGAAGAAGATCCTGGAAGACGAAGCCGGACGCAAGGCGCTGTGGGAGCGGCTGCAGTTCGCGCTGGACGGGGAGCCCGATCCGTGGTTCGAGTCGAGCCAGGCGCAGGTGGATGTGCGGCAGTTCACGCCGGTGGCGGTGGTGGACGAGGCGCCCCAGGCCGCCTGAACGAGAAGGAGAAACAACCCATGAGCAACAACAGCAACACCAACGAGTGGAAAGTGATCTGCCGCGTCGAGGACATCCCGGTGCTGGGCGCCCGCCGCGTGGCACGCCCGGTGGGGGTGGATGTGGCGGTGTTCCGCAATGCCGAGGACCAGGTGTTCGCGCTGCTGGACCGCTGCCCGCACAAGGGCGGGCCGCTCTCCCAGGGCATCGTGTTCGGCACCAGCGTGGCCTGCCCTCTGCACAACTGGGCCATCGGCCTGGACGACGGCTGCGCCAGGTCGCCCGATGAAGGATGCACGCCCAAGTTCGCGGTGAAGGTGGCTGAAGGCGTAGTGCACCTGGATTCGAATGAGCTTGCCACGCATGCGGTGGAACTAGAGCGCCCGGTCGCGGGGCCGGCCAACCGCGCCTGCCTTCAAACCGAAGACTCGGCTGCCTGACACAACCAACATCATGAGCCTCACTCTCACGTCTTCGTCGCGCAGCGACGACCGCAAACCAGGCATGCCGCCCCCGCATGGCCGCTGCACGCTCGTCGGCGCCGGTCCGGGCGACCCCGAACTGCTCACGATCAAGGCCCTCAAGGCCATCCAGTCGGCCACCGTGCTGCTCGTCGACGACCTGGTGAGCGACGAGATCGTCGCCATGGCGCAACCCGGCGCACGCGTGATTCACGTCGGCAAGCGCGGCGGCTGCAAGAGCACGCCGCAGAGCTTCATCGAGCGGCTGATGATCATGGCCGTGCGCGAAGGCGAGCACGTGGTGCGGCTCAAGGGAGGCGACCCCTTCATCTTCGGCCGTGGCGGCGAAGAGGTCGAGCACCTTGCGCAGGCCGGCATCCACGTCGAGGTGGTGAACGGCATCACCTCCGGGCTGGCCGGACTGACCTCGCTCGGCGTGCCTCTGACGCACCGCGACCATGCACAGGGCGTCGTCTTCGTCACGGGCCATGCAAAGCCCGGTTCGCCGGGCACCGACTGGCAAGCGCTGGCGGCCACCGCGCATGCCGCGCGGCTGACGCTGGTGATCTACATGGGCGTGTCGGGCGCTGGCCGCATCCAGAACGAACTGCTGAGCGGCCTGCCGGCTTCGACGCCCATCGTGGTGGTCCAGAGCGCCAGCCTGCCGACCCAGCGGCATGCGGTGGGAACACTCGCAACGCTGGAGCAGACCATTGCCGACAACGGCCTGTGCAGCCCTTCGATCATCGTGGTCGGCGATGTCCTTCAGGGACTGGCCGCCGCGGCGTCTTCCGCGCATCTTGCGCTGGAGAAGGCGGCCTGAGGCTCCGGCCTCCCCTCGCCTCTCCTTTCCATCTTTCTTTCGGCTTTTTTTCTCTTCAAACCAAAGCAACGCCATGGCCTATTTGCAGCCTTCCGAATTCGTCACCAAGATGGTGGACGCCGGTGAATCCAAGATCTTCATGTCCACGCGGGACACGCTCATCCGCTCTTTCATGGCGGGTGCAATCCTGGCGCTGGCGGCTGTGTTCGCGGTCACCATCAACGTGCAGACCGGCTACTCGATCATCGGAGCCATCCTGTTTCCGGTCGGCTTCTGCATTCTTTACCTGCTCGGCTTCGACCTGCTGACCGGCGTGTTCGTGCTGACGCCGCTCGCGCTCATCGACAAGCGCCCCGGCGTGACCATCGGCGGTGTGCTGCGCAATTGGGGGCTGGTGTTCGTCGGCAACTTTCTCGGCGCGTTCACCGTGGCCGTGCTGATGGCCATCGTCTTCACCTTCGGCTTCACGAGCCCGCCCGACAAGGTCGGCCAGGTGATCGCCACCATCGGCGAGGCGCGCACGGTGGGCTACTCCGACCACGGCGCCGCCGGCATGCTCACGCTCTTCGTGCGCGGCATGCTGTGCAACTGGATGGTGTCGACCGGCGTGGTCGGCGCAATGATCTCGACCTCGGTTACGGGCAAGGTGCTTGCCATGTGGATGCCGATCATGGTGTTCTTCTTCATGGTGTTCGAGCACTCGGTGGTCAACATGTTCCTGTTCCCGTCGGCACTGCTCATGGGCGGCAACTTCTCGATCATGGACTACATCATCTGGAACGAGATTCCTACCGTGCTGGGCAACCTCATTGGCGGCCTGTCGTTCACCGGCCTCACGCTGTACGCCACGCACGTGAAAACGGGCCCCAAGCGCGTGGTCCGCTAAGCAAGGCCCGACTGCTCGCCGCCGGTGACGATGCGCTCCGCACTCGCGGTCTCGATCGGCCAGCACTCCGACAAGGGGCGCAAGGAAACCAACCAGGATTTCCACGGCGCCGCCCTGCCCGAGGGGCAAGTCCGCAGTGCCAAGGGCGTGGCACTTGCCATTGCCGACGGCATCAGCAGCAGCGACGTGAGCCATGTGGCCAGCGAGTCGGCGGTCAGGAGCTTTCTGACCGACTACTACTGCACCTCGGACGCATGGAGCGTGAGCCGCTCGGCACAGCGGGTGCTGACGGCCGCCAACGCCTGGCTGCACGCGCAAACGCAGAACGGCGGCGGCCGATTCGACAAGGACCGCGGCTACGTCTGCACTTTCAGCGCCCTGGTCATCCGGTCGAACACGGCGCACATCTTTCATGTGGGCGACACGCGCGTCTACCGCTGGCATGCAGAGGCGCTCGAGCAACTGACCGAAGACCACCGCGTGTCGGTGGGCGGCGGGCAAAGCTACCTTGGCCGCGCGCTGGGTGTGGGGCCGCATGTAGAGATCGACTACCGCGCCGTTCCAATCGAGCAAGGCGATGTGTTCCTGCTGACCTCGGACGGCGTTCACGAGCACATCGACGTTGCCGCCATCAAGGCCGCACTGGATGCGAATCCCAACGACCTGGATGCCGCGGCCCGCAGCATCGCCGAGGAAGCCTACCGCCGAGGCAGCCCGGACAACCTGACGGTGCAGATCGCCAGGGTCGACGCGCTGCCCGATGGCGACATCAACGAGCTGCACGCACAACGCGCCGCACTGCAACTGCCGCCGATGCTGGAGGCGCGCATGCGCTTCGACGGCTACACGATCGTGCGCGACCTGCACCACAGCCATCGCAGCCACATCTACTTGGCAACCGACGACGAGACGGGCCAGCGCGTGGTGCTCAAGACCCCTTCCGTCGACCTGCAGAACGACGAGGCGCACCTGGACCGCTTTCTGCTCGAAGAATGGGTGGCCCGGCGAATCGACAGCGCGCACGTGCTCAAGCCGCATGCCACTCATCGCAAGCGCAACTACCTCTACGTTGCGATGGAGTTCGTCGAGGGGCAGACGCTGGCGCAGTGGATGGTCGACAACCCGCGGCCGAGTCTCGAATCGATGCGCGGCATCGTCGAGCAGCTTGCGAAAGGCCTGCAGGCTTTTCACCGCCTGGAAATGCTGCACCAGGACCTGCGGCCCGAGAACATCATGATCGACCGCACGGGCACGGTGCGCATCATCGACTTCGGCTCCACCTGGGTGGCCGGCCTGGACGACAGCACGCTGGCCGCGCCCGACCAGATACTGGGCACGGTGCAGTACACCGCGCCCGAGTACTTTCTGGGCGAAGGCGGATCGGCAAAATCGGACCTGTTCTCGCTGGCCGTCATCGTCTACCAGATGCTGACCGGACGGCTGCCCTATGGCGCCGAGGCGGCCCGCATCAGGACGCGGTCCGACCAGCGAAATCTGCAGTACAGGTCCGCGCTGGACGCGCAGCGGGCCATTCCGGCCTGGGTAGACGAAGTGCTGCGAAAGGCACTCAACCCCAACCCGCTCAAGCGCTACGAAGTGCTTTCAGAGTTTGTGCAAGACCTGCGGCAGCCCCATCCGGATTTTTTGAACAGCCGCGGCACACCGCTCGTCGAAAAGAACCCGGTGATCTTCTGGAAATGCACGGCCTTGCTGCTGGGCATTGCGGTGGTCGTGCTGATCGGCTTGCTCAGCCAGCGAGGCTGAGCGTCGATTTTCCAAAGGCGGGCAAGGTAGCGCTGAAGGTTGTCCCTTCTGCGTTGCTCGACTCCACCGCCACCTGACCGCCATGCGCCTTCGCAATCCCCATGATGATGAACAGCCCTAGGCCCACGCTTCTGCCGGTGCCGACAGCCGATCCGCGGACCATCGGTTGGAACAAGGCCGAAATGAGTTCGCTCGGAATGGCAGGGCCCCAGTTGTGGACCGAAACTTCGACGCGCTCAGGACTCACTGACGTTCTGATGGTGACTTCCCTGTGCGGGTCACCATAGGCCACGGCGTTTGCCACCAGATTGCCGACGAGCTGCGCGACTCGATCCGGATCGGCACGGCACGCCCCTCGGCCTTCGGTTTCGTGGCGCAACGTCCGATCAGGAAAGGACAAAGCGAGTTCGGCCACGCTCTGGGCGACCACCTCATGAAGGTCGACCGGCTGGGGGTTGATCGCAATGCCTTTTCCCACACGCGCGACGGTGAAGTCCAGCAAGTCCGACACCAGGCGATTCGCGCGGTCTACCGACTGAGCCATTCGCGACAACACCCGTGCCTGGTTGTCGGTGGGTGCATGCTTGAAGAGAACCTGGATGCCGGTGTGAACGGCGGACAGCGGATTGCGCAGATCGTGGCTCACGATCCCGATCATCTGCTCCGCGAAAAGCGCCCGGTCTTTCGTTTCGGCCTGAAGGCGCTCCACCTCCGCAATATGCGTCTCGAGCTTTTTTCGGTTCAGGAGCAACTCCTGTTCGTACTTGTCGCGGTCTCGTGCCACGAACAGCGCCACTTCCTGGGTGTGGTCCGGCCCGTGCCCGTGGCGAACGACGTTGAGAACCATGGGCAGGGTGCTTCCATTCTTGTGCCGGATGTCGAGCTTCAACTCCGAGATGGAGCCTTGCATTTCCAGCAACGGCGCCCAATGGGTCTGGTGAAAGATACGGGCGCCCATGGTCAACAGATCCTGCAGTCGCTTCTTGCCCACCAGATCTGCCTTGTCATATCCCAGCCAGGCGCAGAACGGCTTGTTGACGCGCAGGAAGACGCCCTTCGCATCCGTCTCGGCCAGCCCGCAGGGAACACCGTCAAGCAGCGCCTCATCGGCAGGCCCAAGCGCTGTCATGAGCGGGCCTAGTAACCGCGCTGCGAAAGAAACGATGCGATCGCGTCGTTGCTGGCGCTCGGCTGGCTCAGGTGCGGACAATGTCCGACGTTCTCGATGATCGTCAGCACGCTTTCGGGCATGACCTTGTGCATGTATTCGCCGACAGCCACGGGGGCGATCAGGTCGTCGTCGCACTGAAGGATCAGCGAAGGCGTTCGCAGTTCGGCAATGGCGTCTCGGTGGTCCGACAGGAAGGTGACGCGCGCGAAATGCTTCGCGATCTCCGGGTCGGTGCGGCAGAAACTGTTGGTCAACTCGACACCAAGCGCGGGTTGCTCCGGCGCACCCATGATGGCCGGCGCCATCGTGCTGGACCATCCGAGATAGTTGCTTTCGAGGGTGTGCAGCAACGAGTCGATGTCGGCGCGTTCGAACCCTCCGACATAGTCGCCATCATTGATGTAACAGGGCGACGGCCCGACCATCACGTGCGCCGCAATGAGGCCCGGGCTGGCAAGGTCAGCCAGCACGCCGATCATCGCGCTCACCGAATGCCCCACGAAGATGGCAGGGCCCTCGCCATAGGCTTTCACGATCTCGATCACATCCGCGGCATGGCCGTCCAGCGAAGCGTACTTGGCGGGATCGAATGCCTTGAGATCGGAGCCGCCACTGCCGACGAGGTCGAAAAGCACTGTCCGGTACCTCTTGCGGTACTCGGGTTCCAGAAGGCGCCACATGTTCTGGTCGCAGCCGAAGCCATGCGCGAAAAACAGCGTGGCGGGGCCACTGCCGGCCACATGGACGTTATTGCGATGCTGCAACCCGGCGGTCATGTGCTGTCCTTTTGAAGCTCGATATTTCGCAAAACCGGGCGAAGTATGCCCTCCCAAGTCGGTCGGAAAAGCTCGGCTGGCAAGCATCCTACGTAATCCGTCAGTCCAGCCGTACGACCTTTCGATCGCGTGCGGTTAGCTTTGCCCGCAGGCGCCTAGCGAGTTGCTGATCTTTTCATTTTCCAAGCCAATATGTTCAGAACGATCCTGGGAGTCGCGGCAATCCCTTTGGTGGCAATCGCCCTGTTTTGCGCTGGCATTCTCACGGCGGCGCTGCACTTGCTTGCCTTGCCTGTGCTGTATCTGTGGGAGCGCTATCTCGAGCAACGGCCTCTCGCGGGCAAACGAGATCGCGATAAAGACCGGGTTGACTCCGGGAGTCGAACCGGGACATGAGTTCGCTCTGCCGGAGTCAGTTCGTCGCGAAGCAGTACATCAGCCCGGCGCTGCCGCTCATCTTGAGTTGATCGACGCTGCAGCCGCGCGTACCGTGCGAAGAGTTCCACGAGGCATTGGCTACTGGATCGGGATTGGTGCCCTTGCGGTCGTGGTGCCCAACGATGGCGGAGCCGCCGTCGCTTTTGGTCCAGTTGCCGCATGTGGTGTCCTTGCCCGGATCGGCCACGGCAAGGGTGCCGTCAGGGCGCGAGCCGGTGAGGATGTCGTGGCGGTTGACGGGGTCGCCGGCGCCGGAGACAACCTCGCCCTTCTCGGTCAGCGAGGTGTCCTTGCCGACCTTGGCGTTGGCGCTGTGCAGGTCGGCCACGCTGGTGGCGACGACCACACCCTTGGCGTTGGTCCAGGGGCCAGCGCCGATCCGGTCGCGCGCGTTGACAGCCGGCTGCCCGTTTGCGGCAGCAGTGCTCAGATAAGCGCGCCACGTTTTGTTGCCCGCCCCCGCACTCGTGGCCAGCGACTGGCAGAAGCGATCGGCTCCGGCCAAGCCTCCAAGGTCGCCGCCCTTGCCCGGGTTGACGCTGGTGATGAAGAAGCTCATGGATTTGCCGCCCGATGACGGACCCATGGCACCGCAACCGATGACCAGAGCGGAGGCCGCAACGGCGGCGCCAGCGGAAAGAAGTAAGCGACTTGGCATCGAGAGACTCCTGGCAGTGTTGGAGCCGGGAGGCTACCGCACCGTCGTGCCAGCGGCAACCCGGGCTGGTGCCAGTGCGCAGGCCTCGGCAGCCCTCATGCGGCCTGCTTCCACTCCCGCGGCGACAAGCCGCTTTGCGCCTTGAAAGCGCGCGACAACGCGGCTTCGCTTCCGTAGCCGACCTCTTGCGCAATGAGCTTGAGCGGGCGCCCCTGGCGCAACGCCTGCTGCGCAAGGCCGACGCGCCAGCGCTGCAGGTAGACCCCCGGCGTGCACCCGACGGTGTCGCGGAACTGGATGGCAAACACGCTGCGCGACATGCCGGCTTCGGAGGCAAGCGCGTCGAGCGTCCATTCGAGCGCGGGTTTTTCGTGCATGGCCACCACGGCGTTGCGCAGGCGCGGGTGCGACAGCCCCGCGAGCAGGCCGGAGCGGGCTTGGCCTTTTTCCATCAGGTGCCTGAGCACCTGGATGAGCACCACGTCGAACAGGCGGTTCAGCAGCACCTGCTTGCCGCAACGCTGCTCGAAGGCTTCTTCGAACAGCAGCTCCAGCACACCCTCGGTGCCGTCGATTTCTTCCAGCGGCAGGCACACGAACTCAGGCAACGCGGCCAGGATCGGGTTTGCGGCGCCGCCTTCGAACTGCAGGTGCGCGCAGGCAAAGTCCGCGCCGCGCGCGGCGTCGGTAATGAACCTGTGCGCCATGGGCCGCGGGTACATCAAAAGGCTTGGCCGCTCGATGCGCAGCACCTCCGCGCCGCCGTGGCTGACGCCCACCTCCCCGCGGCGCACCAGGTGCAGCTGGCCGGTTGCGCCCTCCCCGTCCAGGTCGTTGATTCCGCACAGCGCCCCGGTATGGAACACCCGCGCGCTGACGGAAAAGTGCGTCAGCAGGGCTTCGAGCCGATCAGGCATGAAATACTCCAAGTCAAGTTATCAGGACTTTTTATCACCAATCGTTTCACCATGCACGTAAAGTTCGTTCTGTCGATTCCGACCTGAAACCTCAACCCGAATCAAAGGAAAGAAACATGAACGCCGTTACCCGTATCTTCGCCGTGGCTGCCCTCGCTGTTGCCGCCAATGCCGTGTTCGCCGCCGACAAGTCGGCCGTTCGCCAGCCGGCCGCCGCGGTTGCAAAAAGCGCGAGCTACATCACCACCAAGGACGGCGTGCAGATCTACTACAAGGACTGGGGCCCGCGGAATGGCCCGGTCGTTACCTTCAGCCACGGCTGGCCGCTGAGCTCGGACAGCTGGGAATCGCAAATGATCTTCCTCGCCTCGAAGGGCTACCGCGTGATTGCGCACGACCGCCGCGGCCATGGCCGCTCGAGCCAGCCTTGGGAAGGCAACGACATGGACCACTATGCCGACGACCTGGCCACCGTGATCAACACGCTCGGCGTGAAGGACGTGACGCTGGTCGGCTTCTCCACCGGCGGCGGCGAGGTGGCGCGCTACATCGGCCGCCATGGCACCAGCCGCGTCAAGAAGGCGGCGCTGGTGAGTGCGGTTCCCCCACTCATGCTGAAGACCGACAAGAACCCGGGCGGCCTCCCGATCGAGGTGTTCGACGGCATTCGCAAAGGCGAGCTGGAGAACCGCTCGCAGCTGTATCTCGACATTGCCTCGGGTCCGTTCTTCGGCTTCAACCGGCCGGGTGCGAAGGTGTCGCAGGGCTCCATCCAGTCGTTCTGGGCACAGGGCATGCAAGCCGGCCACAAGAACACCTATGACTCGATCGCCGCCTTCTCGGCCACGGACTTCACCGAGGATCTGAAGCGCTTCGACGTGCCCACCTTGGTGGTGCACGGCGACGACGACCAGATCGTGCCGATCGATGCGTCGGGCCGCGCTTCCGCCAAGCTGATCAAGAACGCGAAGCTGATCGTCTACGCAGGCGCACCGCACGGCCTTGCCGACACGCACAAGGACCGCCTCAACAACGACCTGCTGAACTTCATCAAGGAATAAGCAGGCGCGGCGGCAAGCCTTGCCGCGGAACCGACGGCCTCCTGGCGCATGGCGACATGCGCCAGGAGGCCGTGCCGCTTGGAAAGCGGCCAAGGGCCAAGGGCCGCCGGCGCAAGGCCGCTCAGCGAATGCCCAGCGCGTGGTCCAGCGAAAGACGACCGCCGCCGCGGCCCACCAGATACAGCATGAGCGCCGCCCATGAGAGATGCGTGGGCCATGCGTCGGGGTAGACAAAGATCTGGATCACCAGCGTCATGCCCAGCAACGCAAGCGCCGAGAAGCGTGTGAAAAGGCCCAGCACCAGCAGCAAGGGGAACAGGTGCTCCGAATAGGCCGCAAGGTGCGCCGCGAGCTCGGGCGGAACAAGCGGCAGCTTGTATTCGGTGCGGAACAGTTCGTAGGCACTGTCGGTCAGCGTAAGAAAACCTTCGACCTTGGTGCGGCCCGAGTAGAAGAAGATGGCTGCAACAGACACGCGCGTGGCCAGCGCCAGCACGTCGTGCGTCACCACGCGCGTGAGCGTTTCGGCCGCGGCGTTCCAGTGGGCGCGCAGGCCGCGAGTGCTGCCGGTTGCGATCGGCTCTGACGCCTGGAGATTCGTGCTCATGGTGTTCTTTCGTTGGATGCGGGCGATGAAGATGGGGCGGTGAATGCGCCGGCGCTCAGCAGGCCAGCAAAGATGGCGGCAAGGTCTGCTTGGGCATCGGCGGCCATTGCGCGCTCTGCCGCCTGCTGGAGGGTTGCTCCGCTTGCGCAGGCATCGAGAAAGACGCAGCCGGCCTGCGTGAGCCCTTGCCACGCGACGGCGTCGTACGGCCGCGTCAGCAAGGCGCCCTCGCCTTTCCAGGCCAGTTCATCGGTGACCTCGCCCTGAGCGCGGTTGCGCTCCCAGATGCTGAACACCGGCTGGTCGTCGAACCACGCCCAGCGTGCCGCGGGATGAGGCCTGAGCGACAAGGCTGCCATCTGCTCCGGCGATTGGCGGGCCACCCATGCAGCATCGGCGGCGGGCGCGTCCTCTGCGACATGAGCCTCGCGCCAGAGCGTGTCGAGTTGCGCCACCCCTGGCAGGTAGACCAGTTCAGCGGCAGGCTCGAAGCCGCGCAGAAAACCGGCAAAGCCGCTGCCATAGTGCAGAAGGCGTCCATCTTGCGGCGCTTCGGCATTCACGTAGAGCGCGGCGGCGGCACGAAACCACTCGCTGCCCACCAGCCGCGCCACGGTCGGAAAGTTGGCCTCGAGTGCATCGATGCAGGCCTTCATCACCGTGTTGCGATACACGGCGAAAGCGGGTTGCGCTGCAAGCTCCCGCATCGCGGGGTCCAGCCCTTCGGTGGGCGAGAACAGCGCTTTTGCAAACGCCTGCTGGAACCGGCTGTGCGGCGTGGTCATGCGGTGGCCTCCTGCACCGTCGCGTGCTCGAGTTCGGCGGCGGCCTGCTCGCGCTCGGCCATCAGCTCTTCGAAGCCCGGCACATTGCCGTCGCGTTCAATCATCGTGGGGCGGGCACCGGCGCGTTCGATAAAGCGCCGATACAGCTGCCAGACTTCCGCCGCAATGGGCGCGTCGTGCGAATCGATCAGCAGCGTGTCGCCCAGGTTCGGATCGGCGGCATGGCCTGCAAGATGAACTTCGCTGACCAGCGCATGCGGAAAGCGGTCGATCCAGTCATTGGCTGAAAAACCCAGGTTTCGGGCCGACACGTACACGTTGTTGATGTCGAGCAGCAGCTTGCAGCCGGTGCGCTGCGTCAGCTCGCGAAGAAAGTCGATCTCGTCCCACTCATGCCCGTCGATGCGCAGGTAGTGGGACGGGTTCTCGATGGCGATGGCGGTGCCCAGCGCGTCCTGGGTGCGCGCGATGTTGGCCGCGATGCGGTGCAGCGCGGCGGTGCTGCGCGGAAACGGCAACAGATCCGGAAAGTACTGGCCGTTCCATGTGGACCATGCCAGGTGCTCGGACACCAGCGCCGGCTGGATGCGCCGCGCCAGCGCTGCCAGCCGTTGAAGATGCGCGGCGTCCGGCTCTGCGTCACCCGCAAGTGAAAGCGAGACGCCATGCAGCGACACCGGATGGCGGGAGCGAATCGCTTCCAGCCACCCGAGCCGCGGGCCGCCCGCCACCATGTAGTTTTCGGGATGCACTTCGAACCACAGGCCCTCGACGCGCGCGCCGAGTGCGGGCTCGTAGTGCTCCGGTTTCAGGCCGACGCCGGCCGTGAGGAAATCTGGCATGGCGGCGAAAGGGCCTGGTCAGGACTTGATGGGAGCCAGCGAACCCATGCCCTTGGGGGTCTTGATCGTGGCGCAGGTGCCGGCGGGCACGTTCTTCCAGGCGTTGCCCTGGTAGTCGACCTTGGAGGTTCCCGCGCAGGTGGTGCCGGGGCCGGCGGCGCAGTCGTTCTTGCCTGCCATCGAAACGCCGTAGCACTTCTCCATCGCGGCCATTTTGTCGGCCATGGGTTTGTCCTGCGCAATGGCGGAACCGGCGGCAAGGGCGCCCAGTGCAAGGGCGGTAATGGCGAGGGGACGGTTGATCATGGATGAGCTCCGAAGATGGTTGAACATTTGCAACCGCGCCGGAATGCGCGGTTATTTTCTAGTTCGCCACTTCGGAAGCCCGGGTTACAGGGCTCCGCTCAATCGGCAAGATTTTTTTCGCTTGCGAAAACTCAGGCGCCGAACCAGTCGCGGGCCGACCTGCCCTGGTCGGGCCCGAGCATCGAGAAGCCACCATCGACGGGAATGTCGGCACCGGTCACAAAGCGCGCGGCGTCCGAGCACAGAAACAGCACCACTTGCGCGACGTCGTCCGGGTCTCCCGCCCGGCCCAGCGGATGCAGCGGCGCTGCCATGCGGTCGGCATGCGCACGGTCGCCGCCCGCCATGCGGCTCAGCGCGTCAGACCAGGTCCACCCGGGCGACACCGAGTTCACGCGCACGCCGCGCGGCGCCAGCGTGGCGGCCTGGTTGCGCGTGAGCTGCAGGATGGCGGCCTTGGCCGCGGGATAAAGCGCACGGTTTGCCGTGCCGAACTTGCCGCCCACGCTGCCCATGTTGACAATGGCACCGCGCTGCGCGGCCAGCGCATCCGCGGCCCTTTGCACCAGCACCGCGCCGGACACCAGGTTGACGTCTAAAGCGCGCAGCCACTCGCCGCGGGTGGCCGCCATGCCGTTGTCGCCATAGACCACTGCGTTGTTGATGAGAAAGTCGATGCGGCCTTCGGTGGCGAGCACATCGGCCAAAAGCGCGTCGAGCGCCGCATCGGATGCGATGTCGCAAGCCACGAAGCGGCAGCCGCTACCCAGTTCAGCCTGCAGTGCCTGGCCGCGCTCGGCATCGACGTCTACAGCCAGCACCTGCGCGCCGGCCTGCACGAAGGTACGAACGATGGCACTGCCGAGCATGGCAGCCGCGCCGGTGACGATGGCAACCTTGCCTTGCAGGTTCATGGCGTGCCTTTCGGTTCTTTCATGTTCTATGGCCCTGCATTGTTCTTCATGCGTGCAATCGCTTCATCGACCAGCATCACATCCGCAAGCATGGCCAGGGTTTCCAGGCTGGCCGCATGCAGGTGCGGCTGCGCGGTGCTGCACGCGTCGGCCACCACTGCCACCTCATAACCCAGGTCGCTGGCGTGGCGCGCACCGTGCTCGACCACGTGGTTCGTCGCGATGCCGGCCATGTACAGCCGCGCGGCACCGGTGCGGCGCACCGCCTCTTCGAGCCCGCTGGCCCAGAACGGATTGTTGCGCTTGTGGGTGATGACCGCCTCGCCGGGCAGCGGCGCCAGTTCGGCGTAGAACTCCGCGCCCCACTGCCCGTCGAGCACGGCGCCGGTTTCGGCGACCCGGCGGAACAGCATGCTGTTGCGAAGGCAGTCTGCATACCCGGGCGCGAACGCGATGCGCACAAAGATGACCGGCACGCCGCTCGCACGTGCGCCGGCAATCAGCCGCGCGGCGGACGCGATCAGGCGGGGCCGCGCGGGGTCGTCGGCAGCCACGCCCACCCGCACCTTGCCGTCCGCGTGGAGCACGTCGTTCTGGTAGTGCATTGCGAGCAGCGCGGCCTTGGTCATATGAACACCTGCAAGGCTTCGTGCGGCGCGTCGCAATTGACGAGCTCTACGCGTTTCATTTCGATGCGCCACTCGTCGCCTTCGCGGCGCAGGGTATGCAGCACGCTGCCGCCGAACGCCCGCTGTTCGGTCTTGCGCCATTCGAGCAGGTGAAAAGTCGAACGCACCACGCAGCCGGCTTCAGTGCGCGACTCGAGCGAGATGTTGCCCAGCACGTGAACGGTGCGGGTGGGCGGCTGCTGCGAATAGGCGCGGGCCTGCTCGAGCCGCCGCGCACGCATCGAGCGCAGCAGGGCGTCTTCGCAGAACAGCGAGGCGTGATTGAGGTGATCGGTCTGGCCGTGGACCAGCGGCACCCAGTACAGGCCATCGGGCGTGAACAACCGCAGCCATTCGTCCCACCGGTGCTCGTCGAGCAGGCGTGCCTCATGGAACAAAAACTGCGTGATGTCCTGCTGCTCTTGCCAGTCATTGAAGTTCATTCGGCGCCTCCGGTCCGCACGCCCATGTACGAGGCCCAAGCGCCGAACATGTTGCGCGCCGGCATTTCGCTGTTGCCGTTGGAAGACCGGCCGCCCGGCAATGGCTGGTCGCGCCCCATTCCGCGGTGCATGCTGACCCAGTCGCCGCCGTCGGAAGCCAGGCCTTCCTGCACGCGGTTGTAGGCTTCAAGGTCGTCGGGCATCACGTTCGACGAGGGCGAATTGACGATGTTGGTGTACTTGAGCGTGCGCTGGAATGTGGCCTCCGGCGCGCCCTTCAGTCGGAAGCTGAAAATTTCCACCAGCGTGCGGTCCACCGAGAGCGGCCGTATCACCCGGATCTGCTGGAACGAGGTGTGCGGCGAACAACTTGGGTACACGATGGTGTTGTGCCGGTTCACGCGCAGGATCTGGTCGGCACGCGCCTCGCCCTGCTTTGCCTGAAGCGCCGCCACATAGGCCAGGCTCACGGGATCGGTGGGCGGCACGAAGATGCCTTCCATGAAGCCGTGGCCATGGTCGTAGCCCTTGAGTTCGAGTTTCTCCCAGAACTCCAGCGGCTCTCCGTTGCCGTCGACGATCACCACCTCGAAGGGCTTGGGCGTGCCGGCCGGCATCGATTCGAATTCTTCCTTGGCCGCGCGCCAGGACGATTCATGCGTGGCCACCGCATGAATGGTGTCGTGCAGGTTCTCGAAGAAGATCTTCCAGTTGTTGCGCTGGATCACGCGCTGCACGCCTCCGGCCACTTCCACTTCTCCTTCCGGCGCGCGGTCGCAGAAGTTGTCGAGCGAAATGGCCACGCCGCCCAGAAACTCGACAAGCTCAGGGCCTTCCTCAGCCAGGCTCGCGAACACGAAGCCGCGGTGACTGGCCACGCGCGCCACCTTGCGCACCGAATGCTGCTGCGCCTTCAGATCGAGCGCGGTGTCTTCATAGCCGCTGCGCAGCGGCACAGAGAGCAGGCTGCCGTCGCACTTGAAGGTCCAGCCGTGATAGAGGCAGCGCAAGAACTTGCCGGCGCTGCCGCTCCCGTCGGGCACGATCTTGGCGCCCTTGTGCGGGCAGCGGTTGTAGAGCACGTTCACCGCACCGTCGGTGTGGCGCACCATCACCACGGGTTCACGGCCGAGCCGCGTGGTGAAGTAGTCGCCGATGTTCGGCACCTGGCTCTCGTGGCCGACGTAGAGCCAGGCCTGGCCGAAGACGCGGTCCATCTCGAGCTCGAAGATGGCCGGGTCCGTGTACACGCGCTTGTGCACGCGGTCAGGCTGCACGAGCGCCTGCAGGTCGATGGTCATGGGAATGGGTCTCCTGAAATGTGGTGGTCAGATGTCGAGCACCAGGTGCGGCGTCTTCGCGCGGGACACGCAGATGCAGATAGTCCGGCCCTCGGCTTTCTCTCGGGCGCTCAGGTTGTGGTCGCGGTGGTCGGGAACGCCCTCTTCCACTGCAACGGCGCACACGCCGCAGTCGCCCTGCCGGCAGTCGTACAAAGGGTCCAGCCCGGCAGAGATCAGCACGTCGAGCAGGCTCTGGTGGGCGGACACGGTCAGCGTTTTGCCCGAACGCAGCGTGCGCACTTCGAAAGGCGTGTCGCCCTCTTGCTCCAGCGCACCGGCAAAGAGTTCGCAGTGCACGTGGTCGCCGGGCCAGCCGAGGTCTCGGGCCAGGTCGACCGCGGCCTGCACCATGCCCTTGGGTCCGCACACATGAAGGTGACGCCCGGATTGCGGCCCGGAAAGCGCAGCGCGCAGGTCGAGGCCACGTGCAAGGTCGCCGCCGTCATGAACGACGGCGGCGCCCAGTGCGCGCGCTTCTTCCAGATAGGCGGTGTGCCCCGCACTTCGCGTGGCATAGAAAAATTCGAACGCGCGCCCTTCGGCGGCCAGCGCCCGCGCCATGCACAGCAGCGGCGTGATGCCGATGCCGCCAGCGATCAGGAGCGGCGGCACGCTGCCCGCACGCAGCGCAAAGTCGTTGCGCGGCGGCTGCGCCGTCAGCACGGCGCCGGGCGTCAACCCATGCATCCAAGCAGAGCCACCCGAGCCTTGCGGCTCATGCAGCACCGCAATTTCGTAGCTGCGGCCCTCCGCATGCGGCGCCACCAGCGAGTAGGCGCGCTGGCCGATGCGCCCGTTGGGCTGGACGACTTGCACGCCCAGATGCGCGCCGGGCGTGTATGGCGGCAAGGCACTGCCATTTGCGCTCCGCAGCACGAAGGCCTTGATGGCGGGCGTGAGCGGCTTCACCGCTTCCACCACCAGTTCGAGCATCTCCGAATCGCCCGCCATCATCCCAGCGGCAGCGCAGGATCGGCGATGGTCAGGCTGGCCGACTTTTGCCAGCGCGGCATGAGCGTGTTCGAAGGCAGGTGCTCGTCCACCAGCTTGCGCGCCGTCTCCACGCCTGCCACCGGCAAGCCCTTTGAATCGAGCAGGCCAATTTGCACCAGCACGCTGGCCTGGTCCCAATAGATGTGCTCGTGATAGAGCTTGTCGCCGCGAAACTTGACGATGGCAACGAGCGGAATTTCAACCGCCTTGCCGGTGGGCGCAATGCCCGGCAGCATCCAGTCGATCTCCACCGTGTGGGTGAAGCAGAAAAGCATCTCGTCGACGATCTGCGTGGCGCCCACAGTGCGCGAGATGGGGGTGAGCCGCGTATCCGGCGGCGTGGTGGGGATGAAGTGGTGCTTGTAGAAGCGCGAGAGCTCCTTGGCTCCTACCCCACCGGTCATGGTGGGAATGTGATTGACATAGGGCTCGCTCACCATCGTGCCCATGGTGGCGACCACGTCGCGCGTCGCGAACTCGTATTCGCAGTGCTTGTCCCAGAGCGCAGACAGGTCGTAGACCGGGCCGATGGCGTCCTTGAACAGCGCCATGGAGCGCTGGTGGGCCATGAGCGTCGAGGGCTTGTCGAAATGCTCGCCGCCGGTGCGTGCGAATGCGTGGTCCACGCCGGGGTACACATACATCTGCGCGCCGGGCTTGCCTGCAAAGGCTTCGAGCACCTGGTTGCGCGCCTCGGCCGGGCAGAACTTGTCGAGCTCCGCGAAGTGCAGCGCAATGGGGCATTCGATTTTGGACAGCACGTCCAGGTCTGCCTCGATGCCGACGCCGTAGTAGCCCACCGCCGCGTCCACACCCGAGTGCGCGGCCGCAAGGTACGCGAGCTTTCCGCCGAGGCAAAAGCCCAGCGCGCCGACCTTGCCGGTGCATGCCGGGTGCGCGCGCAGCGCCTTCACGCTGGCCGTGATGTCCGAAACGCCGGCGGCCACATCGAACTTTTGAAAAAAGCCGAAGGCGCGCTGCCAGTCTTCGGGCGAATAGCCGAGTTCGACATTCGGTTCCATGCGCCAGAACAGGTCGGGCGCGAGCACCACGTAGCCCTCTTCGGCGTAAAGGTCGGCCACCTCGCGCACGTAGTCGTTGATGCCGAAGATCTCCTGGCACAGCACGATGCCGGGGCCTTGCCCCGAGGGCGGCAATGCAAGGTAGCCACGAAAGGTCGGGCCGTCGGCGGCTGCGATGTCGATGTATTGGCTCATGGGGCGAGTCTCCGAAGTGGTGGGGTTCGGCGGACGATTCTGTGGAGCGGCCCGCGCGCTGTCTGTCCACTTCTTGCAGGCGCATGCCGCGCGAAAAGTGGATAGCCCGCCGCTCGCGTGCCGTGGAGACTCGGCCCCCGCGCACACATACCTTTGTTGCAACCCACGCCATCCGAATCACCCCCTGAGGAGATCCTTCATGTCGCAGGCAAGAATCACAACCGCCGTCGCTTTGCTGGCGCTCGCCGTCACGGCCGCTTTCGCACCGCAGGCCCAGGCGCAAACCGTCAAGGTCGGCCTGGCAATGGACCTCTCCGGCCCGTTTGCCGTGGGCGGCGCCGAGGCCAAGGCCGGCTTCGCGGTAGCGATGAAGCAACTGGGCGGCAAGCTCGGCGGCGTGCCGGTGGAGTTTGTCGAGGCGGACACAGGCGGCAGCCCCGACCTGGCCCGGCAGGTGGTCGAGCGCATGCTGCTGCGCGACAAGATCGACCTGTTCACCGGCCCCATCGGCTCGACGGTCGCACTGGCCGTGGGAGCACCGCTCTTCGCGGCCAAGGTGCCCTATCTCTCGAGCAACACCGGCCCGAGCGACTACTCGGGGGCCAGGTGCAACCCGTATTTCTTCGGTGCGTCTTACCAGAACGATGCGTACCACGAAGCAGCGGGCAAGTTCGCTTCGGACAAGGGCTTCAAGAAGGTTGCGCTCATCGCGCCGAGCTACCCTGGCGGCAAGGATGCAATCACCGGCTTCAAGCGCGACTTCAAGGGCGCGGTGAGCGACGAGCTCTACACCAAGCTTGGCCAGCTCGACTACTCCGCCGAAATTGCGCAGATCCGCGCGGCGAGGCCCGATGCGCTCTATTTCTTTCTGCCGGGCGCCATGGGCGTGAGCTTCATCAAGCAGTTTGTCGGCGCCGGCCTGTCGAAAGACGTGGCGCTGATCTCGACCGCCTTCTCGGCCGACGAAGACATGATTCCCGCCGTGGGCGAGCCGATGCTCGGGCTCTTCAACACCGCGCATTGGTCATACGACCTCGACAACCCGGCAAACAAGCGCTTCGTGGCGGATTTCCGGGAGCAGAACAACGGGCGCAACCCGTCTTTCTATGCGGGCCAGGCGTATGACGTGCTCATGGCGATGGACGCGGCAGTGCGGGACGTGGGCGGCAAGGTGGCCGACCGGCCGGCGCTGCTGAAAGCGATCAAGGCCGCCAGGTACAAGTCGGTGCGCGGCGACTTCAGCTACGGCGCCAACAACTTTCCCATTCAGAACTACTACCTGCGCGTGATCGGCAAGGACGCGAGCGGGCGCATCGCCAACAAGGTGATCGGCACGGTGCTGCAGAACTACCAGGACAGCTCGTCCGCCAAGTGCACGATGAAGCCGGCCTGACGAAGCCGGAGGTCTAGTGCCGCGCCGGCTCTCGCGAAGTCTCGCGCGGAAGCCGGCCAAAGCGCTCGCGGTAGCAGGCGGCGAAACGGCTCAGGTGCGAGAAGCCGCAGCTGAAGGCGACCTCGGTCACGCTGGCGCCGTCGTGCCGCGCCAACTGGGCGTGCGCGGCATCGAGCCGCATGTTGCGCAGCACTTCCATGGGTGAAAGATCGCGGTAGCGCCGAAACAGCAGGCCGAGCGCGCGCCGCGACACGCCTGCGGCCTCTGCCACCTCTTCCAGCGAAAGCGGCGCATCGAGCCGGCTGCGCATGAATTCTTCGGCAAGCCGCAGCTGCCGCATGCTGGCCGCCTCCGACCCGAGCCGCAGCGCGTCGTGCTGCCGCCGCACCGAATTGGGCCTGTGGCACAGCAGATAGAGCATGAGGTTGTCTTCGTAGTGGGCCAGCCAGCGCGGGTCATACGGCTCGTGGCCGTCCGCGGGGAGCAGCGATGCGAGGCCGGCCACCATGCGGCACCACTGGGTGCCCGCGGCATCGTCGAGCCGGAGCGGCAGCTCGAAGTCGATTTCACCGATTTCTGCCGCGGCCCCTGCACCGCCCGCGGGCCTTGCGGCAAACGTTCGGCGTGCCACGTCCTGCAGACGGGCAAGGTCGATCTTGAGCATCAGTTGCTCGCAGTCCGCGTGCCAGCGCAGCCGCACGGGTTTGTGCGCGGACACCACTGCGCCCTGGCCGGGATGGATCTGCACGGTCTGGCCGCCGGTATGTACTTCGGCATGGCCGCGCAGCGGCATCTGGACCAGCACGAAATTGCCCAGCGTGTCGGGCTCGATGTCGACATCGCAGCCGTAGCGCAGGATGCACAGCGACAGTGCACTGAGTTCTGCCCGGCAGAAGACCGCATCGACATTGCCGCGGCCCCAGGTGCTCCGGTGCGCCTTCAGCTCATGGGTCACGAGCGCGTGGGTTTCGTCCGCCTCGCGCGATCGGAAGATCTCGCGCCCATACAGGGTGGAAAGCTGCTGGCTCGACCATGCGTCCACGAACACTCCTCGGGGGCCAAAAGTAGTGAGAGCTGTCTCTGCCGCTGGGGGCAGGAGCGCAATCTACCGCCCGAGGCCGGGTCCTGCCATGGGGATTGCCCCGGGCGGCATGCACCGGCGTGCAAGAAGCTTGCCCGGCGGTTCGCCGCTTTTGTTCGTGGCCTGGTTCCGGCCGACTAGGTCTGCTTGCCGCCGGTCTCTTCCGCTTTTTCCTTGTCCTTGTCCTGCTGCGCCTTCGGCAGCTTGACCTTGGTTACGGTCACCGAAACCGGGTCGCTGGCGGGAAAGGATTCCTCGACGCCGCTGTCCAGGGCCTCTTCGCTGGGCGCCTGCTCGACCGGCTTGGCCGGCTCGACCGCGGGCTTGCCGTGGTTCTTGGATGTGGGAAAGGGGAAAGCTTTTTCCGAAGTCGTCATGAGGGCTCCTCGGCCATGCAAGCCGCTAGGGCTTGCGCGGCTCCTTGTTGGTTTCCGACCGGAGGTCTTCCCGCAGCCCGTAGGCGGCGGAACCGTCGTGGCGCGATGCCTCCACGTTCTTGCGCTTGCTCGCCATGCGCTCGGCGGGGGCCGGTGCCGAGTCTTGTTCTCCGGCGGCCGAAGAACTGCTGGTGAACTTTTCTCCTGCGCCGATGTTGTCTACCCCGCCGCTGGTGGTGGGCCGGGATCCGTCGCCCGAGCCGAGATTTCCGGGTTCTCTGTTCATTTCGTTCGACTCCTGCTCGCTCGAGGAGCAAAGTGGCAATGAATCGATTCTGGGAACTGCAGCCAGCGCGGACGTAGGACGACGCCAGCGTCCATCAGTCGGAAGCATCCTCGCCTCGGCACTCTTTTCAAAGTGTTGAATGTGTCGGTGCTTCGTATGTGCCGGTACACAACACGTGTCCCGCGGACACCAAATAGTCCGGTCCATAGGCGCACTATTTAACGTTCGGATGTGATAAATTCACATTTACATACAATCTGACACATCATTACCTTGGCCAGCTGAATGAAAAAGCTCTCGTTTTCGCGCCGGCGCAATGGCTTCACATTGATCGAGGTAATGATCACGGTGGCGATCGTCGCGATCCTGGCTTCCATTGCGGTACCCAGCTACAACCGTTACGTGATCCGCGCCAAGCGCTCCGCCGCCCAGGCGCAGATGATGGAGATTGCCAACCGGCAGCAGCAGTTCCTGCTGGCCAACCGCAGCTACGCCGACAAGACGACACTGACGGCCAGCGGCTACGCGCTGCCTGCGGACATTGCGGCCAACTACGACTACACGATCACCGTCACGACCGAGATTCCAGGCTTTGTCCTGACTTTCGATTCAAGAGGCGCCCAGGCGTCCGACGGCGACCTCACCCTCGACAACCAGGGCGCGAAAACGCCGGCCGACAAATGGTGATGACGCGTCCGACCACCGAACGCGCCGGCACGGAAGGCGGCGCCACACTGATCGAAGTGCTGGTCACTCTGCTGATCGTCGCATTCGGCCTGTTCGGGCTCGTGGGCCTGCAGGCGCGGCTCCAGTCGTCCGAGATGGAGTCTTACCAGCGCTCGCAGGCGCTGATCCTGCTCAACGACATGGCCAGCCGCATTGCAATCAATCGCCGCATGGCCTCCAGCTACGTCACTGCTTCGCCGCTGGGCGCCGGCATCGCCTGCCCCACCGGCACGGGCTCGCGCCAGCAGATCGACGCCATGGAGTGGTGCAACTCGCTGCAAGGCGCGGCCGAAACCTCGGGCAACACCAAGCTCGGCGCAATGATCGGCGGGCGCGGCTGCGTGGAGGACCTGGGCAACAACGAATACCTGATTACCGTCGCCTGGCAGGGCCTGGTGCCCATTGCCGCACCGCCGGAAGGCGTGGCCTGCGGCAAGGACGCGTACGACGTGGCACCCACCGCAACAACGCCAAGCCCCCCGTGCACCGCCGACAGGTGCCGCCGGACCGTGACGACGCTGGTTCGCATCGGGACGCTTTCATGATGCGCGCACGCCCGGCAGGCACAACTCGCCAAATTGCCCGTGCCCTGGAGCGTCAGCGCGGCCTGACGCTGATCGAACTGATGGTGTCCATCACGATCATGCTGATCGTGCTGGCGGCGCTGATTGCGCTGTTCCTCAATGTGAACAACACGCAGCGCGAAATGGTCAAGGTCAACCGCCAGATCGAGGGCGGCCGCCTCAGCGTCTTTGTGCTCGAGAACGAAATCACGCACGCCGGCTTCTGGGAAAACTACATGCCGGAGTTCGACGACCTCACGGTTTCGGGCGTGCCCGCGAAGGTGCCGACCGGCAATGCGCCCGATCCGTGCCTGCCCTATTCGGCGGCTAGCTGGACTGAAGACTACAAGCGCAGCCTGCTCGACATGCCCGTGCAGGCCTACGACGCCGTGCCGGCCAGTTGCGCCGGCCTGCTGACGAACAAGAAAGCCGACACCGACGTGCTGGTGGTGCGCCACGCTGAAACCTGCATCGCCGGCATGCCGAATTGCGAAGCCGACACGCTCGGCAAGCTGTACTTCCAGTCGTCTTTCTGCGGCACGCAGAAGCCCTCGGATTTCGACCTCACCACGGCCGGCTTTGCCACCATGATGAGCAAGAACTGCACGACGCCCTCGCCCAAGCGCAAGTTCATCTCCGACATCTACTACGTGCGCGACTACGCCGAAACAGTAGGCGACGGCATCCCGACCCTGGCGCGTTCGCGCTTCGATCTCTCGGCGACGGGCCTGGCGCAGCAGCCGCCCGTGCCTCTCATCGAAGGCGTCGAGGGCTTCCGCGTGGAACTGGGCCTCGACACGCTGGGCAAGACCGGCGCGGCCGTGAACTACACCCAGGCCATTTCATGGGCCGACGCGGCCGTGAGGTCCACCCCCACCAACCGCGGCGACGGAAGCCCCGACGGCAACTTCGTTCATTGCAGCACGGCTTCGCCCTGCACCGCCGACCAGCTGATCAACGTGGCGGCCGTCAAGCTCTACGTGGTGGCGCGCAGCATCGAGGTGTCTCCAGGCCACAGCGACACGCGCACCTACAACCTCGGCAGCGCAACGCTCGGCCCCTTCAACGACCGGTACAAGCGGCATGCCTTCACCACCGCGATCCGCATGACCAACGTGACCGGCCGCAGGGAAACGCCGTGAAGATGCGATCCACAATCTCCAGGCGCCGGCAAGGCGGCGCGGCGCTGATCGTCGGGCTGATCATGCTGGTGCTGATCACCCTTGCCGTCACGGCCGGGTTCACGCTCAGCAACACCAACCTCAAGTCGGTGGGCAACATGCAGAACCGCAACGAGGCGGTGGCCGCGGCCAACCGTGCCATCGAGGAAGTGGCCTCCTCCCTGCTGCTGCCGGGCGTGGACGGCTCGCCTTCGCTGGCCATGCCCCAGGGCACCCAGAGCCGGGTGGACATCAACAACGACGGCACCACCGACTACACCGTGGACATCGCCCCCCCCACCTGCGTGCGCGCGACCAAGTCGACCGACACGGGAGGCGGCACTGCGGGCCCAGGCGGCATCGGCGGAAATTCATCCACCAGCGGCTCCGGGCTCAACGCCCTGCCCGACCAATACAACACGGTGTGGGACATCAGCACCAGCGTGACCGACACCGCAAGCGGCACGGTCACTGCGGTACGCCAGGGCGTGCGGGCGCTCCTGACCAAAGAGCAATTCGAAGCGCTGTGCTCGTAGCCAGCCCTGTCCTGCGAATGATCACGACGATGAACGGATCGACATCATGAAAAAGAACTTCTTCCGGCCGCTCTGGGCCGCCGCGCTGCTGATGTTCGGCCTTTCCGCGGCGCAGGCGGAGGACATCGATCTTTTCGTCGGCTACAACCAGACCGTGACGGACGCGCCCAACGTGCTGTTCGTGCTGGACAACACGGCCAACTGGAACCAGCCCTTCACCGCCGAGATCAATGCGCTGGCCAGCGCCTTCGAAAGCCTGCCGGTAGGCAAGTTCAAGGTCGGCGTGATGCTGTTCAGCGAAACGGGCGGCGGCAATTCGAACATCGACGGCGCCTACCTGCGTGCCGGCGTGCGCTTGATGGACGAAGACAACAGGCGCAAGTACGGCGCGCTGATCCGCAGCCTCGACAAGCTCGACGACAAGTCCAATGGCGGCAAGGCCGGCAAGATGATGGCCGAGGTGTACCGCTATCTGGCAAGTGGCGCGCCCATGGGCGGCAACAACAAGGCCAAGGCCGACTACACAGGCAATGTCTTCGGTACCGCGGCGTCCAAGGCGATCTACGCGCTGCCGGACAATCCGCTGGCGGCCATCAACAGCAGCACCTATACCGGCCCCAACACCACCAACTGCATCGGCACCTACGTCATCTACATCAGCAACGGCGCCGCGCAAGACAACAACAGCGACACCACCACCTCCACCAATGCACTGCGTGCGGCTGGAGGCACCACCACCATGATTCCGCTGAGCCCGAGCGGCTCGCAGGACAACGTGGCCGACGAATGGGCCAAGTTCCTGCAAACCAGCATGGGCGTGAAGGTCTACACCGTCGAAGCGGCCAAGGCCACCGGCGGCCAGGGGCCGGGCTGGAGTGCACTGCTCAACAGCATGGCCAACCAGAGCAAGGGCGAGTACTACGACCTCAGCGAGAAAGTCGACCTGGGCCTGGCGCTCAAGGAGGCGCTGGACGACATCTTCAGCAAGATCCAGTCCGTCAATAGCGTGTTCTCGTCGGTAAGCCTGCCCGTGAGCGTGAACACGCAGGGTACCTACCTGAACCAGGTGTTCGTGGGCATGTTCCGGCCTGACGATTCCGCCTATCCGCGCTGGAACGGCAATCTGAAGCAGTACAAGCTGGGCCTGGATACCAACAACCAGCTGATCCTGCAGGACGCAGCCGGCAGCAACGCCATCAACAACCAGACCGGCTTCATCGCGCCCTGCGCGCGAAGTTTCTGGACACCCGCGCCAAGCACCACCGATGCCTATTGGAGCTTCCGGCCTTCCGGCGATTGCCTTGGCAAGGAGGCAGCCGAAAGCCCGGACGGCAACGTGGTGGAAAAAGGCGCGCAAGGCTACATGCTGCGGCAGGTGCCCACGGCCGACCGCAACGTGAAGACCTGCGCGGCGGACGACTGCTCGATCCTGACGAGCTTTGCCACCGGCAACACGGCCGGCATTACCAAAGAGGCGCTTGGCGTGCCAACCGACGCCGAGCGCACCGCGCTGATCGAATGGCTACGCGGCCTGGACAACAAGGGTGACGAGCGCCGCGCCGCCGACGGCACGCCGCTCACCTCCACCACGGCCATGCGACCGTCGGTGCACGGCGACGTGGTGCACTCGCGTCCGGTGGCCATCAACTACGGCAGCGACAGCGAGCCGCAGGTGGTGGTGTTCTATGGCGCCAACGACGGCATGCTGCGCGCCGTCAACGGCAACCAGAGCGCCGCCATCGGCGCCGCGGCGCCCGGCAGCGAGATGTGGTCCTTCGTGCCGCCGGAGTTCTACGGCAGCATCAAGCGGCTGTACGACAACACCAAGCGGATCAACTTTCCCGGCGTGCCGGTCAGCGTTGGCGCCACCGCCCCCAAGCCCTACGGCATGGACGGCGCCATGGCAGCCTATCGCCAGGGCAACGAAGCCTGGCTCTACGCGAGCATGCGCCGCGGCGGCCGCCTGGTCTATGCCTTCGATGTGTCGGACCCCGCCTCGCCCATTCTGAAGTGGCGCAGGGGTTGCCCGAACCAGGACGACGACGTCGGCTGCGACACGGGTGCAAACGACATGACAGGCATCGGCCAGACCTGGTCGGCGCCGAAGATCGTCAAGTCGGCCGGCTACGGTTCGGGCAACTCACCCATGGTGATGTTCGGCGGCGGCTACGACAAGTGCGAAGACGTCGACACCACCGCTGCGGCCCAGGCCTGCGGCGCGGGAGCCAAGGGCAACAGGATCTACGTGCTCGACGCCAGCACCGGCAACGTGCTGAAGACCTTCACCACCGACCGCGGGGTCACGGGCGAAGTCACGGTCGTGAACGACAGTGCGGGCCTGGCCAAGATCGCCTATGCGGCCGACCTGGGCGGCAACGTCTACCGCATTGCCATCGGCGCTGCCGCGCCGGGCAGCTGGACGATGACCAAGATCGCCTCGCTCGGCTGCGACGTTGCGAGCACCACCTGCACGCCCAACCGCAAGTTCATGTTCGGCCCCGACGTGGTCGAAGACAACGGCATGAACGTGCTGCTGCTGGGTTCGGGCGACCGCGAAAAGCCGCTGCGCTCCTACACCGCCGCGCTCAGCGTCTCCAACCGCTTCTACATGATGGTGGACAAGCCTGCCGACGCAGCCTGGCTCACCGACGAGTCCGGCAACTGCGACGGCAGTTCGCTCCTGTGCCACGGCTCGCTGCTCGCCATTACGGGCACCGATGAGCCTTCGCCCACCGCCCTGGCGGCCAAGAAGGGCTGGTACCTGGTGCTCGCACCGGGTGAGCAGGTGGTGACCTCGTCGGTGACCGCCTATGGCAACACCACCTTCAACACCCACACGCCCACCGATCCGTCGGTGCGCCAATCGTGCCGCGCCGACCTGGGCACAGCCAACGTCTACAACCTGGCCTACCTGAACGCCGGCGCGCAAGGCGCACGGTTCCAGAACGTGGTCGGCGGCGGCCTTGCGCCCTCGCCCGTGGTGGGCCGCGTGATGGTGAATGGCAGCTTCCGCGACGTGGTGATCGGCGCCAATCCCGACTCGTTCCTAAGCCCCAAGGGTGCCGCGGTCAAAACCGCCTTCACGCAGCCCAAGGGCCGCGTCTACTGGTTCATCCAGAAGTAAAAGGGTGCGCAAGGTGCAGACAACCGCCGGCATGCGAACACGTGGCTTCACGCTGGTGGAGCTGATGGTCACCATCATGGTGCTGGTGGTGCTGGTGTCCGTGGCCGTCCCCTCGTTCGACAACATCCGGCTCTCGAGTCGGCTGACTTCCTACGCGACCGATCTGGTGGCCGGCAGCCAGCTGGCGCGCAGCGAAGCCATCAAGCGCAACGCGGCCGTGACGCTCTGCGCCTCGGCCAACGGCACGGCCTGCGCCACCAACGGCCAATGGGAGGCCGGCTGGATCGTCATCAGCAACGGCGGGCAGGTGATCCAGAAGCAGCCGGCCGCGGCCAGCGGCTACCAGATGCGCGACAGCGGCGGGCTCAGCGCCCTCAGCTTCGACGCCACCGGCGTCGGCGGCACCGCGGCCGACATCACGATCTGCCGCGCCAGCCCCGTGGGCAACCAGGAGCGGGTGGTGAAAATCAGCGCCACCGGGCGTTCATCCATCACCCGAACCAGTGTGGGTACCTGTGGTGCATGAATGAGGTCTTTTTTGTGCGATCCTCGGCGATGCGGACAATAGTGCACTAACGCGGGCTCAAGGGCCCGCCAGTTCACGCCCTGAACCGCGATTGAATCAGTAAAAACGTCTCATTTCATGGAACACCAGCTGGACTGGGCACTTGCCGCATGCGGCCGCATCCTGCGGCCGGTGGTGCGGCTCGCCCTGGCCATGGGGGTGAAGCACCCGCACCTGGAAGTGTTGCTGCGCGACCTGCTGCTGGAGGAAGCCACCCGCTCCTGGCGCAAGCAGGGGGTGGCAAAGCCCAATATCAGCCAGCTGTCGGTCACGACCGGGCTGAACCGCAAGGCCGTGACCTCCAAGGTTCGCGCCCCGGTGGACGCCCTGCCCCACACGGAAATATCGGCCGCGGCCAAGACCTTCACGTTGTGGCTGCAGATGGTGTCGGAAAACCAGGCCTACCAGCGACTCCCGATCACCGCCGACGCCGAGGACACCCCCTCCTTCGAAACCGTGGCGCGGCTCGGCAGCCGCGGCAATGTGCACCATCGCGCCATCCTGGACGAACTGGTGCGCCTGAACATGGCGGCCGAACAGAACGGCTGTGCCGAGCTCAAGGTCGACGGCTTCGTGCCGGTGGACGACCTGCAGGCGATGCTGGCGTTCCTGGGCGACAACGGTCGCGACCACCTGCTGGCCGCGGTGTCCAACACCCTTGGCGAGCAGCCCCGCATGCTGGAGCGCGCGGTATACGCGCGTGGCCTGGGGCTGCAGGATTGCGAGAATATCCATCAACTGGTGCGCGAACGCTGGTCCGCCCTGCACCATGAACTGGCGGGCGAAATGACGCGCGCCGTCGACCGTGCCCCGAGCGGCGCCAAAGGGCGCATCCGGGTCGGCATCTACACTTATTATGAAGACGACGCCGCGCCGCTTGCGCCGGTCGTCGCCCCCAAGAGGGAAGAGAAAACGCCATGAAGAACCACTACCGTTGGGTGCGCGGCATCCTCCTGGCCGGAGCGATGGCCCTGCTGCTCTCGTGCGGCGGCGGTGGCGGCGGCGGAACTTCCGCCAGCGGCGTGGGCTTTGGCGGCAGCGCGGCCGTCGGCGGCGGGAGCGGCGACGGCTCCGCCGGCACGGGCACCGGCGGTACCGGCACAGCGGGCGGATCCGACGGTACGGGCACGGGCGGCACAGGCGGTACGGGCACCGGCGGCGACGGCACGAGCACGGCGGGCAACAGCACCGACGACGGTTCGGGCGTGGGCTCTGGCGGCACCGGCGTGAGCACCGCCGATGCCACGGGCGTAGGCTCCGTGGGCGGCATTGGCAGCATCATCCTGAACGGCGTGCGCTACAACACGGACGCCGCCACCTTCAGCCTCGAAGACACCAGCGAGCTGCAGATCGGCATGAGCGTGCGCATTGCCGGCAAGATCGACAACCAGTTCACCGCGGCCACGGCGCAGCAGGTGGTTTCGGCGGCCGAGTTGCGCGGTGCGGTTTCTTCCATCGACCTTGCAGGCGGCAGCTTTGTGGTGATGGGCACCACAGTCACCACCGACAACGCCACCGTGTGGAGCGGCGGAAACAGCCTGTCGGACCTGATTGCCGCGAGCCAGGTTCAGGTGTGGGGCCTGCCCTCCGTGCCGGGCACCTTGCGCGCCACCCGCGTGGAGCTGAAGCCCGCCTCGGCCGAGCCGCTGGTCACCGGATTCGTGCAGAACCTCGACCGCCTCGGCAGGAGCTTCATGCTCGGACAGATCACGGTGAGGTACAGCGGCGCCCTGTTCTCCGGAGGCATCGATGAGTCCACCCTCGCCGAGGGCGCCATCGTCCGCGTGCGCGGTATCGCGGCGCCGTTTGCGGGCATCTTCAACGCCACCAAGGTGCAAGGCTGGTATGCCATACCAACCCAGAACACCGCGGCGGTGCAGCTCGCGGGCATCGTCGCCAACTACAACGGGCTCAGCGACTTCAAGGTTCTCGGCACGGCGGTCAATGCGTCCAATGCCTTGATCACAGGCGGCTTGGCGTCGTCGATCGGCAACGGCGTCAAGGTCGAACTCGACGGCTTCATGACCAACGGCGTGCTGGTGGTGAAGAAGCTTCGCATACGCAACGTCCCCGGCGTCGGCGGACCGGTCGATTTCACGCTGATCGGTGCCATCGGCGGCTACCAGTCGCCCTCCAACTTCCGGGTGCAAGGCCGCCAGGTGGACGCCGGCCGCCCCGGAACCACGTTCGAAGGCGGAACCATCGTCCAGCTGGCCAACGGCCGCCGCGTGACCGTGGTCGGCGACGCAGTGGAAAACGGCGTGCTCATCGCGAAGCGCGTCTCCTTCACGCCCTGACGGCCTGCCACGCGGCCGCGCCGTCCAGCTGGCCGGCGCCTGCCCAAAAAACGCCCGAGAAAAGCCAGGGGTTGCATTTGCACCTCCGGCTCGATCGCGGCATCCTGTGAGCCGAGCGCGACGAAAAAGAAGAAGAACGGCCCTGTTCGAACAATCTCTTTTTCGAAAGGTTTGGAATGAACCCCGATCTTGAACTCAGGCACGAGGTCTTCGCCCAGCTCAACTGGGACCCGGCGGTGGTGGGATGCGATGTCGACGTGTGCGTGGAAGGCGGTGTGGTCACGTTGCAGGGCAAGCTTGCCAGCGAAGGCCTGAAGACCGCCGTGGAGCGCGCCGTGCGTCGCGCCGAAGGCATCGGCACCATCGTGAACCAGCTGACCACTGTTGATGCGCATCAAGCCGCTTCACCGCCCAAGCCTTGACACTTCGGGTGCCGGCAACCCGAAGAAAGCAGCCCATGCCTCTTACCTCCCCGCCTGCGGCTGAGCAGGACTTTTCGCTTCTCGACGCCTGGTGGCGTGCGGCCAACTACCTGTCCGTGGGCCAGATCTACCTGATGGACAACCCCTTGCTCCGCGAGAAGCTCGAGCTTGCCCACATCAAGCCGCGCCTCCTGGGCCACTGGGGCACCACGCCGGGCCTCAACTTCGTGTACGCGCACATGAACCGGCTCATCAACGCGCGCGAGCTCGATGCCATCTTCATTGCCGGGCCGGGACACGGCGGCCCGGGCGTGGTCGCCAACACCTACCTCGAAGGCACCTACAGCGAGGTGTACCCCCATGTCGGGCAGGACGCCGAGGGCCTGAAGCAACTCTTTACGCAGTTCTCGTTTCCGGGCGGCATTCCGAGCCACGTGGCGCCCGAAACCCCGGGCTCCATCCACGAAGGCGGAGAGCTCGGCTATTCGCTGCTGCATGCCTATGGCGCCGTGTTTGACAACCCCGGCCTGCTCGCCTGCTGCGTGGTGGGCGACGGCGAAGCGGAAACCGGCGCGCTGGCGGCAAGCTGGCATTCGAACAAGTTCCTGAACCCCGCAACCGATGGTGCGGTGCTGCCCATCCTGCATCTCAACGGCTACAAGATTGCCGGCCCCACCGTGCTCGCACGCATCGGCGACGAAGAACTGGCGCAACTGATGAGAGGCTACGGGCACGAGCCGTACTTCGTGGCCGGCGACGACCCCGCGCAGATGCACCGCCTGATGGCGGCGGCGCTCGACAAGGCACTTGATGGCATCCAAGCCATTCAAACCCGCGCGCGGAAAAACGGATTCAGCGAACGGCCGCGCTGGCCGATGATCGTGCTGCGCTCGCCCAAGGGCTGGACCGGGCCTCGCCAGGTGGACGGCGTGCCGGTCGAGGGCACGTTCCGTTCGCACCAGGTGCCGTTGACGGGCTTTTCCGGCAAGCCGGGCCATGTGGCCCTGCTCGAAGACTGGATGCGCAGCTACCGGCCCGAGGAGCTGTTCGACGCCGACGGCGCGTTGCGAGCCGACATTGCCGCCCTGGCACCCAAGGGGGCCAAGCGCATGAGCGCCAGCCCGCACGCCAACGGCGGCCTGCTGCTCACCGACCTGGCGATGCCGCCCTTCCGCGAGCCCGCCGTCGCGGTCGACGCCCCCGGGGCGACGGATGCGGAGGCCACGCGCATGGCGGGCCGCTTCCTGCGCGAGGTGATGCGCCTGAACGCAGCGTCAGGCAACTTCCGCGTGATGGGGCCGGACGAAACTGCCTCGAACCGGCTCGGAGACCTGTTCGACGTGACGGCGCGGACCTCGACCGCCGAGATCCTGCCCGGCGACGAACACGTGTCGCCCGACGGACGCGTGATGGAAGTGCTCAGCGAGCACCTGTGCCAAGGCTGGCTCGAGGGCTACCTGCTCACCGGGCGCCACGGCTTCTTCTCGTGCTACGAGGCGTTCATCCACATCGTCGACTCGATGTTCAACCAGCACGCCAAGTGGCTCAAGGTGACACGCGGCATCGGCTGGCGGCGGCCGATCGCCTCGCTCAACTACCTGCTCACCAGCCACGTCTGGCGGCAGGACCACAACGGTTTCAGCCACCAGGACCCGGGCTTTCTCGACCATGTGGTCAACAAGAAGGCCGAGGTGGTGCGCGTGTACCTGCCGCCCGACGCCAACACCCTGCTCTCGGTGGTCGACCATTGCCTGCGAAGCCGCAACTATGTGAACGTGATCGTGGCTGGCAAGCAGCCCGGCCCGCAGTGGCTGGACATCGATGCCGCGGTGCGCCACTGCACGGTGGGTCTGGGCGTCTGGACCTGGGCCAGCAACGACGAAGGCGCCACGCCCGACGTGGTCATGGCTTGCGCCGGAGACGTGCCCACGCTCGAAACGATGGCCGCGGTCGACCTGCTGCGCACGATGCTGCCGGACCTGAAGGTGCGCGTAGTGAACGTGGTCGACCTGATGGCGCTGCAGTCACCCGATGCGCACCCGCACGGGCTGCCCGATGCGGACTTCGACTCGATCTTCACCACTGGTTGCCCGGTGGTCTTCGCATTCCACGGCTACCCGTCGCTGATCCACCGGCTCACCTACAAGCGCACGAACCACGGCAACTTCCATGTGCACGGCTACCTGGAAGAAGGCACCACCACCACGCCGTTCGACATGACCGTGCTCAACCGGCTGGACCGCTTTCATTTGGCGGCCGACGCCATTGGCCGGGTGGAGCGGTTTCGCAACAGCGCGGGCCATGTGCAGCAACATCTGCGCGACAAGCTGCTGGAGCACCGCGCCTATGTCACCCGCCACGGCAAGGACATGCCCGAGATCGAGAACTGGCGCTGGGCACGCTGAACAGCGCGCCAGCGCCCCGTGCTCAGGCCGCTGCCATGGTCGCGCCGCCCAGCTGCGCGTCGTTCTCGGCGTCGCTGAGCCAGCGCCGCTTGTCGCGCAGCGGCGGCGCGCCGAACATGCGGCCGTACTCGCGGGCAAACTGCGACGGGCTTTCGTAGCCCACGCTGTGCGCGGCGCTCGCCACGTCGGCACCGGCCATCAGCATCTGGCGGCGCGCCTCCTGCAGGCGCAGCTGCTTCTGGTATTGCAGCGGGCTCATGGCCGTGACGGCCTTGAAATGATGGTGGAACGACGACACGCTCATGTGCACCGCGCGCGCCATGTCTTCGATGCGCAGCGACTGCGCATAGTTGACGCGCAGCGCGCTGATGGCCTTGGCAATGCGCTGGGTGTGGCTGTCTTGCAATGCAATCTGCCGCAGCCGCGCGCCCTCGCCGTTCACCAGCAGGCGGTACATGATCTCGCGCTTGATGATCGGCGCCATGATCGGCACGTCCTCGGGTGATTCGACCAGCCGCAGCAGCCGAAGCACCGGCTCCAGCACCGGCATGGCAATGCGGTTGACGTACATGCCGCGCGAGGCGGGCGCGTTGGCCTTGGCGGGCAGCTTCTCGTCGCCGATGAGCTCGCCGATGTCGTCCATTGCCAGCTCCAGCCGCACGCCGAGATAGGGTTCGTTGTCGCTCGTCAGGCGCACCTGGCCGCACACGGGCAGGTCGACCGAGGTCACCAGGTAGTGCATCGGGTCGTACACATAGATGTCGTCGCCCACGATGATCCGCTTGGAGCCCTGGGCAATCAGCCCGAGCGCCGGGCTGGCAAAGGCGTGCTTGGGACCGTCGGGCTTGCTGATGCAGAACACCTGCAGGCCGGCCACCGGTGTTTCCACCGTGCCGTCGCGCCCGCCGGTGATGCGGTTGATCAGCGCCACCAGTTCCTTCCTGGCTTCGTCGAGTTCGGGCTCCAGGGGCATCGGCTGGGCGATGGCGGCAGTGGTTTCGGGTGTTTCGTCGGACATGTTCGGGCCTTGTCGCGGGTTGGATCAACAAAGTCTGCGCCGAGTCTGCGGGCAGCGTGGAGGATCGGGTGGTTCAAAGCTTAGCGCCGCACTCATGAATCTGCACGGACCCGGACATAGGTCTGGAGAAATAGGCAAAGACTTTGCAGAAACGCGCTCGTCGGCCCGGGGGCCGCGGGCGGATACTTTTTGCCGACGCCTCTCCAACGCAAAGGACTCTCTCCATGCAATATCGCAAGTTCGGCCGCACCGGCCTGTTCGTTTCCGAGCTGTGCCTCGGCACCATGACTTTCGGCGGCGCCAGCGGCATCTGGGGCCACATCGGCAACCTGCAGCAGGCCGAGGCGGAAAGCCTGGTCGGCCGGGCGCTGGACGCCGGCATCAATTTCATCGACACCGCCGACGTGTATTCCGAAGGCCTCTCGGAAACCATGACCGGCCAGGCGCTGAAGAACCTCAAGGTGCCGCGCGACAACGTCGTGGTCGCCACCAAGGTTTTCGGCGAAGCCGGCAAAAGCCCCAATGCGGCCGGCGCCTCGCGCTATCACATCATGGACGGCGTGAAGGCCAGCCTGAAGCGCCTGCAGCTGGACCACATCGACCTGTACCAGATCCACGGCTTCGACCCGGTCACGCCGGTGGAAGAAACGGTGCGCGCGCTGGACAACCTGGTGCAGCAAGGCCATGTGCGCTATGTGGGCGTTTCGAACTGGGCCGCCTGGCAGATCATGAAGGCGCTGGGCATTGCCGAGCGCCAGGGCCTCGCCCGCTTCGAATCGCTGCAGGCCTACTACACCATTGCGGGCCGTGACCTGGAGCGCGAGCTGGCGCCCATGCTGCGTAGCGAAAACGTCGGCCTGATGGTCTGGAGCCCGCTGGCGGGCGGCCTGCTCAGCGGCAAGTACGGGCGCAATACCGAAGCCGAGAAAGGCAGCCGCCGCACCACCTTCGACTTTCCACCGGTGAATGTGGAGCGGGCCTACGACTGCATCGACGCGATGCGCGAACTGGCCGAGGCGCGCAAGGTGTCGGTGGCGCAGATCGCGCTGGCATGGCTGCTGCACCAGCAGGTGGTCACCAGCGTGATCGTGGGCGCCAAGCGCGTCGAGCAGCTGGACGACAACATTGCCGCAACGGGCATCCGGCTCTCCGCCGATGAGCTTGCGACGCTCGACAAGGTGAGCGCGCTGCCGTCCGAGTATCCGGGCTGGATGCTCGAACGCCAGGGTGGCGCGCGGGCGAAGCGCCTGGCGGAATCAGGCCAGCGCGGCTGAGCGCCTGGCCGGATCAGGCGAGCGCGGGAGCACGCCGCGCCGGGTAGGCGCCGGTGGCGCGCAATGCCCGCAGATCGAGATGCCGCGCGGCGCTTGCCGCGGACGCCTCCACCAGGTGCGGCACCACGCCGAGCAACGGCGCCCCGAGCCGGCCGCGCAAGGTCTGCAGGTTGGCCTCGGGCGCGAGCATCTCCGGTTCGACGATGCTCGCGACCCAGCCCGCCAGCATGAGGCCGCGTGCGCGGATGGCTTCGGCCGTGAGCAGCGCGTGGTTCAGGCAACCCAGGCGCAGCCCGACCACCAGCACCACTGGCAGGCCCAGCGCCACGGCCAAGTCGGCGCTGTCGAGGTCATCGCAGAACGGCACGCAGAACCCGCCCACGCCTTCGACCACCACCGCGTCGGCACGCGCCGACAACGCCGCAAAGGCCGAGAGCAGCGGCGGCAACTCGATGCGCACGCCCTCCTCCCGCGCCGCCAGGTGCGGCGACATCGGCGCGCGCAGCAGGTACGGGCAACGCAGGGCCAGCGGCGCATCGACGTTGCCTGCGGCGTGCAGCTGCTCGACGTCGTCGTTGCGCCACGCACCATCGACCAGGTCCAGGCCCGCCGCCACCGGCTTCATGCCGACCGCGCGCAGGCCCGAGTCGGCCAGCAAGCTCAGCATCGCGCTGCTGACCAGCGTCTTGCCGACGCCCGTGTCGGTGCCGGTAACGAACCAGCGGCGGGGCGTCATTCGTGCACCTCGAGCTGCTGCGCCAATGCATTGCCCAATGCATCGACCAGCCGAGCCACATCGGATTCGCTGTGGCTGGCCGAGAGCGTGATCCGCAGGCGCGCGGTGCCGGCGGGCACGGTGGGCGGGCGAATGGCGCCGACGCGCAGGCCGCGGGCGTCGAGCTGTGCCATGGTTGCCATCGCGCGCGCGTTGCCGCCGACGATCAGCGGCTGGATCGCGGTGGGCGAATCCGGCAGCCAAGCGCTGTCGTCGGGCGGCAAGATCCCTTCGAGGCCCCGGCGCAACTGGGCGATGCGCGCCTTCAGGCGGCCCCGTCGCGCATCGCCCTCTTCGCCTTCGATCAGCGCGAGGCTCGCAAGCAGCGCATGCGCAATGGCCGGCGGCGCAGCCGTGGTGAAGATGTACGGCCGCGCCCGCTGCACCAGGTAGTCGACCACGGTGGGGTGCGCCGCCACGAACGCGCCCGAAACCCCGGCCGCCTTGCCGAGCGTGCCAATGAGCACCAGTCGCTCCGAGCGCAGGCCTTCCGCCTGCAGCACGCCGCGCCCCGTGGCGCCCAGCACACCGAAGCCGTGCGCGTCGTCCAGCACCAGCCAGGCGTCGTGGCGCTCGGCCAGCGCGAGCAGCCCGGCTACCGGCGCGATGTTGCCGTCCATGCTGAAGACTGCATCGCTCACGATGAGCTTGACGGGCGCATCGCAGGCGCCGAGCTGCGCATCCAGCGCGGCCAGGTCGCAATGCGGATAGCGCTCGACCCGCGCCTTGGCCAGCCGCGCACCGTCGATCAGCGAGGCATGGTTGAGCGACTCCGAAAAAATCACCGCTTCGGCGCCGCCGAGCGCCGACAGCACCGCAAGGTTGGCCATATAGCCCGTGCAGAAGAACAGGCTGCGCGCCTCGGGAATGAAGGGCGCCATCCAGTCGCCGAGCCGCTCTTCCAGCTCCGCATGCGCGCGCGAATGGCCAAGCACCAGGTGCGACCCGCCGCTGCCCGTGCCATACCGCGCCGCTCCTTCGGCCAGTGCAGCGGCCAGCGCCGGGTGCGCTGCCAGCCCCAGGTAGTCGTTGCTGCTGAAGCAGAGCATGGCGCGTGGCGTTTGCGCGCCGGCAAGCGTCAGCATCTGCTCGGGCGCGCAGGCCGTCTCGGCTATCTGCCGGCTGCGACGCAGCGACTGCGCGTCGAGTGCCGCAATCTCGCCCTCCAGGCGTTCAAGCAAGCGCGACATCGCGGCCTCCCTGTTCCGCGTGGCCCGGCACATCAACCGCCCGCAGCGTGGCCAGCGTGGCATCGACCAGCAGGTCGATCTCGCCGTCGCCAATCGCATACGGCGGCATCAGGTACACCGTGGCGCCAATCGGCCGCATCAACAATCCGTTCGCCCGTGCGGCCAAGTGAAAGCGTTCGGCAAACCGGGCGCCGGGCTCGCGCACGTCGAAGGCCGTGATCATTCCGCGCTGGCGCAGGTGATCGACGGGCATGCCGCGCAGGCCTTCGCGCAAGCGGCCGACGAGCCGTTCGGCGCGCGTGCGGTTGCGGCGCAGCGCATCCTCTTGCTCGAACAAATCGAGCGTTGCAATAGCAGCGCGGCAAGCCAGCGCATTGCCGGTGTACGAATGGGAATGCAGAAAGCTGCGCGCCACGTCGTCGTCGACAAAGCCTTCGTAGATTGAATCGCGCGTCATCACCAGCGCCAGCGGCAGGTAGCCGCCGCTGATGCCCTTGGAGAGGCAAAGAAAGTCGGGCCAGATACCGGCCTGCTCGCACGCGAAAAAGCTGCCGGTGCGCCCGCAACCCACTGCGATCTCGTCGGCGATGAGGTGCACGCCGTAGCGGTCGCACAGCGCGCGCACCAGGCGCAGGTATTCGGGGTCGTGCATGGCCATGCCGGTGGCGCATTGCACCAGCGGCTCGACGATCACGGCCGCAATCGACGCATGGCTTTCGGCCAGCAGCGCCTCCAGCTCAGCCGCGGCGCGCCGTGCCACGGCGGCTGCGTCTTCGCCAGGCAGCACTGCCCGTGCGTCAGGCGACGCAACGAGGTGCGCATTCGCGAGCAACGGCGCATACGCGTCGCGAAACACAGGCACATCGGTCACATGCAGCGCGCCCAGCGTTTCGCCGTGGTAGCCGTTGCGCAGCGCGACAAAGTTGCGCTTGCCGCTGCGGCCCGCGTTGCGCCACGCATGAAAGCTCATCTTCAACGCGATCTCCACCGCCGATGCGCCGTCGGAGGCGTAGAAGCAATGGCCGAGCGCATGGCCGGTCAGCGCGGCGAGCCGCTCGGCCAGCTCCACCGCTGGCGCATGCGTGCAGCCCGCGAGCATCACGTGCGAGAGCGTGTCGAGCTGGTCTTTCAGCGCGGCGTTGATGGCCGGGTGCGCGTGGCCGAAGAGATTGACCCACCACGAACTCGTCGCGTCGAGATAGCGGCGACCGTCGTGGTCGTAGAGCCAGACGCCCTCGCCGCGCGCCATCGGCAGCGGCGGCACCGCCTCCAGCCGGATGCTCTGCGTGCACGGATGCCACACGTGGCGCCGGCTGCGCTGTTGCCAGCTCGCGTTTCTTGACGGCGCGGGCGTCGGGTGAGGAGCAATCGTTGGCGGCATCCGCGTAATCCTTTAGGAGCAAGGCGCGGGATCGTATCGGCGCCGATTCGCCTCGGCAAACCGCCGGCTCCGATGCGAGATGCTGCCGGTTTGAGCGGCGTTGACCGACGTAGGTGATGGTTCGAATCAAGCTCGTGCAACACGGCGGCTTCGCGTGCGCAGAACGTGCGAAGGGCCGGACGCAAGTTGTCTTGCAGGCGATAAAGATAGTTGCGGAATATCGAGGGTCCGCCGGTGCACGGTGGTGTTTTCTTGTTATCGGACAGGCCGATGGCCGATTTTGAAAATCAGAAAAATTGGGCCCGGCAGCTTGGCGTTTTCAGCCCTTCTTCACCAGCGCAGAGATGTATTCGCGCAGTGAAGTTGCCCCGCGTTCGGAGCTTTCCGGCTCTTCCTTCGTATCGAGGGTAAGGCGCGTCATGGCCGCGTAAGACCTTGCGCCGGCCTCCGAAAACCCCATCGAACGGAACGCCTGCTCCCACTGGTCCGGCGGCGTCACGATCACCTCCACCGGCCGCCCAAGCGCCTCCGCAAAAGCTCGCGCGACATCGCCCGGCGAGTAGCGCTCGGGTCCCTCGACATAGTGCGGACCGGAAGACCGGGCCTCGCCGCGCATGAGCCGCGCCCCGAACTCGCCAAGGTCGCGCGGCGCCACCATCGGCAGCGTGAAGTCGGGTGGGTACATGCTGTGCAGCTTGCCTTCGCTGCGCGCTGTGTCCAGCGAGGCGTCCCAGTTGCTCATGTAGTAGGCCGCGCGAATCGCGCTCACGGGCACCGGCCGGGCGGCAAGCGCCTGCTCCATCCGGTAGAGCACATCGAGGTCGCCGATGCGGTCGCCAGGCTGCGCACCGTAAGTGGACTCGGCAACGATCTTCTCCAGCGGCAGGCCTTCGATCGCTTCGAGAATGCAATCCAGGCTCCGTTGCTCTTCGGCAGCGGTGTCGGTGGAAGGCGGCGCAGGTGGGTTGAGCAGGAACAGGCGCTTGCCGCCGGCAACCACCTGCCGCAGTGAAGACACGTCGAAAACGTCGGCCTCGGCAATGTTGGCGCCTTGCCTGCGCAGCGCTTCGGCATGCCCGGCGTCACGCGTGACCGCAGTCACCTTCTCGCCTTGCGCAAGCAGCGCAGAAACCAGCGCCGAGCCGACACGCCCGGTCGCGCCCAGGACGATATGCGTCATGCGTGCTCCTTCCAACGGTTGCAAACAGGAAATGCCATGGATCAAAAGCTATTGGCCCGGCGCCGCCGCGGGCGCCCGGCTTGGACGACGCCCGTCGTGGGTCTATTCCCACACCGGCGGCTCCGCGCCGCGCGGAGAAATGCATGTCCACGCATTCTTTTGAAGGAGCAATTCATGTCGAAGACGAACCCCAACACCCCCGATGAACGCGGCTCGCTCCCGCCCGATCACAACAAGGCGGGCAACCAGAGCCCGACACCCCGCAACGAGCCACGCCGCACCGCTGAAAGCCGCCACGACCGCGAAAGCCACGTCGGCAGCAGCAACCAGACCCAGTCGCGGCGAGGCGGCGGCACGCATTGATGGCGGCCGGCTGAACACCACGAACCACACGCCGCCTCGGCCATGTCTCACCGCAACGAAGCCACTGCCGCCCTGAAGGCGCTGAGCATCGCCACCGACGCCTGCCGCGAGTGCCCGCTGGGAGAGCCCGCAACGCAGTCGGTCTTTGGCGAGGGGCCGGTCGGGGCCGTGCTGATGGTGGTGGGCGAGCAGCCCGGCGACAAGGAAGACCTGGTGGGCCGCCCCTTCGTGGGCCCTGCCGGCAAGCTGTTCGACCGCGCCGTGGCCGAGCTCGGCTGGTCGCGCGAGAAGCTCTACGTGACCAATGCGGTGAAGCATTTCAAGTACGAGCTTCGCGGCAAGCGCCGCATCCACAAGACGCCGGGCCAGCGCGAGGCCGAAGCCTGCAGGCATTGGCTCGAAAGCGAAATAGAACTCGTGCAGCCGCGCGCCTTCATTGCCCTGGGCGGCACGGCCGCGCGCTCGCTGCTGGGCCGGCCCGTGGCCGTGATGAAGGAGCGGGGCCAATGGCATGAAGATGCCGCCGGCCACCGCGTGCTGGTGACGCTGCACCCTTCCGCCCTGCTGCGCGGCGACCCCGAGCAACGAGAGGCCGCGTGGGAAGCCTGGCTCAAGGACCTGCGGGTCGCCTCGGAACTGATGAAGAAAACAGCGGCGACAAAGGCTGCCAAGCGTGCAGCCCTCGCGACCCGGCCGGTGCGTGCCCCGCGCAGGACCCGAACGACGGCCGCTGCCTGACCCCGCCTGCGCGCGATCTCATGCGCGCCGCCGCGTGCGCATGGTGATCGAATAGCGCAGCGTCTCTGTCGGCGCAATGGCGTGCTGCCATGCCCACCGCGCTTCGCCGCGCAGCGTGTAGATGGAGCGCGGTTCCATCAACAGCTCGAGGCTGGCGGGCGCCGTAGCGCTGGCCGGTGGGTAGGGCCGCAGCTGCATCACGGCGTCGCCGAGCAGCGAAACGCCGACGATGTCTTCAAAGTCGGGCACGTCGCGGTGCCAGCCGAGCGGCGTTCCGGGGCGGTATTCGGCCACCAGCATGTGGGCGAAATCCTCGGGGGCCATGCCCATCCATTCGGCCACCCTGGCCCTCAGCGGGTGGAACACCTCCGGCATTGCGGCGCCAGGCTTCAGGCGATGGTTGGCAAAGTCGTAGCTGCCGCCAAAGCTGATGCCGCGGCGGCGCGCGGTGTATTCCTTGTAGCGCATCTCCCGCAGCTCGAAGCCCTGCACGATGCGCAGCAGTTCCTCTTCCTCGGCGCGCGTGAGAAATTCGTGCTGGTACCGCAGCCCTTCGATCGCGGCCGCCGGCACCTCGCCGAACAGGTCTGGCTCGTCGGCCAGCTGAATGCGCCTACCGGACCGCATCGAAGCCTCCCCATTCGTCTCTGGCACGCGCCGGGCCGCCCAGTTGCAGTTCCCACCAGGGCGGCAGCAACTGCCGGATTTCGGCGCGTGCAAACCGGTCGTCCAGCAGATGCAGCACGCCGCGGTCCTGTTCGGTGCGAATGACCCGGCCAGCCGCTTGCACTACTTTTTGCAGGCCCGGATACAGATAGGTGTACTCGTACCCTTTGCCGAAGCGCGCCTGCATGCGCTCGCGCGTGATCTCGTTCAGGGCGTTGTATTGCGGCAGCCCCAGGCTCGCGACAAAGGCGCCGATGAGCCTGCTTCCGGGCAGGTCGATGCCTTCGCCGAACGCGCCGCCGAGCACGGCAAAGCCGATGCCCTGCCCGCCTTCTTCGAAGCGAGCCACAAAGTCGCGCCGCTCGGCCTCGGCCATGCCGCGGGTCTGCGCCCACACCGGCACGCCGGGGTGCCTGGCCAGGAAAGCCGCGCAGGCTTTTTCAAGGTAGTCGAAGCTGCTGAAGAATGCGAGGTAGTTGCCCGGCAGGCGCTCGAACTGCGCGCCGATGATTTCGGCCACGCTGCGCAGCGAGCCGGCACGGTCACGGAACCGGGTCGACACGTTCATGGCCACTTCCACGCGCAGTTGCCGGCTGCAAAAAGGCGAAGCCACGTCGAGCAAGGTCGTGTCCGCCGGCAGCCCGAGCGCGTCGCGGTAGAACTCGAAAGGCGACAAGGTGCCGGAGAAGCAGGTGACCGACGCAGCATCGGCAAACCGCGGTTCGAGGAACGGCGCCGGCACCAGGTTGCGAATGGCCAGGCTGCGCTGCTGCTGGTCTTGCGCGGGCCCGAGCGTTCGCTCGAAAACCGAATGGTCGTCGAACGATTCAGCCAGCCGGGCGAACTGCAGCGCGTCGAAGAAGAAGCGCTGCAGCGGGCCCTGCAGGGCTTCAGGCGTGGCCGCGAAATACTCGCCCATGGCCATGTTGGCCGCCTGCAGGGCGCGCGCAAAGCGCTCGGGCACCTCGTCGACAACGTCATAGGGCTCAGACTGCGATTGCTGCACCGTGTCCCACTCGCGGTAGAGCCGGGCCAGCGGCCCGCGCACCGCGGCGGGCGCTGCGCGGTGGGCTTCCTCGAGCGCGGGGCCGTCGAGCTGGGCGGTGTACATGCCGCGTGCGCGCTCCAGCAGGTTGTGCGCCTCGTCGACCAGCACGGCCGCGCGCCACTCGGCGTCTTTCATGGTGGCAAAGAGAAAGGCGCTGCCGTCGAAGTAGTAGTTGTAGTCGCCCACGATCACGTCGCACCAGTGCGCCATTTCCTGCGCGAGGAAATAGGGGCACACGGTGTGCGCCAGCGCAATGTGCCGCAGCGCCTGCCGGTCGAGCCGGGCGGTGCGCGCCGCCTCTTCCCGTGCGGCGGGCAGGCGGTCGTAAAAGCCCTTGGCGAGCGGGCATGAATCGCCGTTGCAGGCCCGGTCCGGGTATTCGCACACCTTCTCGCGCGCGGTGAGTTCGAGCACGCGCACCTGCGCGCCGTCTTTGCCGAGCAAACGCAGCGCGTCCAGCGCCACGGCGCGGCCGGAGGTCTTGGCGGTAAGAAAGAAGATCTTGTCGATCTTTTGCGCGGCCCGTGCCTTGAGCAGCGGAAAGATGGTGGCCAGCGTCTTGCCGATGCCGGTGGGCGCCTGCGCCATCAGGCAGCGGCCGTTCACGCCGGCGCGGTACACGGCCTCGGCCAGTTCCCGCTGGCCCGCGCGGAACGCACCGTGCGGAAATTCGAGCCGGCCAAGCGCGCCCGTGAGCCCGGCATGGTGCGCCGCCTCGGCCTCGGCCCACGCGCTGTAGCACGCGCACAGGCGCTCGAAATGCGCCTGCAGCGCAGCCCGTTCGTGCTGCTCTTCCAGCACGGTTTCGTCTCCGGTGGCGAGGTCGAGGTACACCAGCGCCACGGTGATGCGCTCGTAGCCGTGCAGTTCGCACAGCATCCAGCCGTAGGTGCGTGCCTGCGCCCAATGCAGCGCCCGGTGGTTGCCGCGGATGGCATCGAAGTCGCCGCGGAAGGTCTTGATTTCTTCGACACGGCGTTCGCGCGGGTCATGCCCGTCGGCACGGCCGCGCACCTTGAGTGCGCCCCAGTGCGAGACCAGCGCCACCTCGCTCTGGTAGCTGTCGCCGCGCCTACCCTGCACCAGCGCGTGGCCGGCCATGCCCTCGAGCGCGCTCGGCGCGGGCACAAAACGCAGGTCGAGGTCGCCCTCCTTGGCCGCGAAGGCACACAGGGCCTTGACGGACACCGTGCGCTCCCCGGGCGGATCGATCACCCCGTTCTGCAGCTTGGTCGAAGGATTCGCGGTCACTTGGGTGCGCTGTATGAAACAACAGTATAACGGCGGGCGTTTACCGGCGCACCGCATGGCTGCAGAGGAGCGTCTCGGGGCCTTCTCCGACACAAAGGACCTCGGACTTGGGCAAAACTAGAAAAGTTTTGCTTACAAATCTTGCCCGAATGAAAACTCCGACCGCGATCGACCCCGATGATTTCGACCGCCTGCTGAGCCGCAACCTGAAACTGCCGCTGCTCGGCGGGCTGATCGGCGCACTGGTGTTCGTCGGCCTGATCGTCTTCTTGCTGTCGACCATTGGTGCGGTCGAGCACTCCGACCGCGTCACGCGCAGCGCCAGCGAGCTGCAGCGGCGCAGCATCGACATGGAAACCGGCCTGCGCGGTTTTCTCATTACCGGGGACGAGAGCTTTCTGGAGCCCTACCAAACCGCCCTGCCCAGAATCAAGGGCGACATCGACGCGCTCGGCAAGCTGGTTTCGGACAACCGGCAGCAGCAGGAGCGGCTGGAGCGCATTGCCTCGCTCCAGCAGGAATGGAATGAATTTGCCCGCGGCCTCATTGCGGTGCGCAAGGGCGGCTCCGACTACCAGCAGGCGGTGCGGCAAGGCCGCGGCAAGCAACTGAACGATGCCATGCGGGCGGAGTTCGCCGGCTTCATCGAGACCGAACAGGGCCTGCGTTTTCAGCGCAGCGAGCAAGCCAATCGCACGAGCTGGCTGGTGGTGGGCACATTCCTGCTGTTCACGCTGCTGTTCACGGGCCTGGTGGCGTACTTCGGCCGGCGGCAGCTGGTGCGGCTTTCGAACAGCTACGACGTGGTGCTGCAGGAGCAAGCTGCGCATGCCGAGCGGCTGGCGCAGCAGGCATGGCTGCGAAGTGCGCAAACCGAGTTGGTGGGCGAACTGGTCGGCGAGCTGAGCGCGAACGATCTGGGCCGCAAGGTCCTGGCCTTTTGCTCGCGGCACCTGGGCAGCGCGGTGGGCGCACTGTACGTTCGCGAGCGGGACGGCACGCTGCGCCGGGCAGCGAGCTACGGCTTCTCGATGGAGGCGGAGGCTTCACCGCAAGTGTTTTCGCCCACCCAGAGCCTGCTCGGCCAAGCCGCGGCAGAAAGGCGCCGCATGCTCGTCGAGCCGATACAGGCCGATTACCTGAAGGTCAATTCGGGCCTGGGCGAAATGGCGCCTTCGGCCGTGCTGCTGATGCCGGTGTCGAGCAACGGCGTGGTCAACGGCGTGGTCGAGCTCGGCCTTCCGGCCGCGCCCGATTCGCGCACCAACGAACTGCTCGACCTGGTGGGCGAAGACATCGGCGATTCACTGGCCGCGGCCCGCTACCGCGAGCAGCTGCAGGACGCGCTGGCCGAAACGCAGCAACTCAACGAAGAGCTGCAGGTGCAGCAGGAAGAACTGCGCACCGCCAACGAGGAACTCGAAGAACAGTCGCGCGCGCTGCGGGCATCGCAGGCCATGCTGGAGAACCAGCAAGCCGAGCTGGAGCAGACCAACAGCCAGCTTTCGGAGCGCACCGAGGCACTGGACCAGCGCAACGCCGCCCTGCGCCGCGTGCAGCGCGACCTGGAAGACCGTGCCGACGAGCTGCAGCGGGCAAGCCGCTACAAGTCGGAGTTTCTGGCGAACATGTCGCACGAGCTGCGCACGCCGCTCAACAGTGCGCTCATCCTGGCCAAGCTGCTTGGCGACAACCCGCAAGGCAACCTGAGCCCCGAGCAGGTGAAGTTCGCCGAGTCGATCTATTCGTCGGGCAACGACCTGCTGACGCTCATCAACGACATCCTCGACATCTCGAAAGTCGAGGCGGGCAAGCTGGAGATCGTGGTCGAGAACGTGGCGCTCGACAAACTCGCGCAAAGCCTGGAGAGCACCTTCAAGCCGCTGGCCGGCGAAAAGCGGCTGGCTTTCCGGCTGGAGATGCGCCCGGGCACGCCGGCCCTGCTGGAGACCGACCGGCACCGGGTCGAGCAGATTTTGAAGAACCTGCTCTCCAATGCAATCAAGTTCACCGACAGCGGCGAGGTGGCGCTGGTGGTTTCCGCCGCGCCGGACGGCGGCGCGGTCTTTGCGGTTTCCGATTCGGGCATCGGCATTGCACCCGACCAGCAAGCGCTGATTTTCGAAGCCTTTCACCAGGCCGATGGCACCACCAGCCGCCGCTATGGCGGCACGGGCCTGGGCCTTTCGATCTCGCGCGACCTCACACGGCTGCTGGGCGGCACGCTTGCGGTACAAAGCCAGCCCGGCCAGGGCAGCACCTTCACGCTGCAGTTGCCGGCCGTGGCGCCGCAAGGCTTGCAAGAGCCCGCCCCGGCTTTCGCCAAATCGGCAGCCGTGCAGGCCCCCTCTTCTCCCATGTCCTTCACAGGACATGCGTTGCCCGCCCCGCCCGCACCCGCGGGCGCGGTGCCGCCACCGCTTTTTGCCGACGACCGCGAGCTGCCGCGCGACCAGGTTCGCCGGGTGCTCGTGATCGAGGACGAGCCGCAGTTCGCACACATCCTCTACGACCTGGCGCACGAGCTTGGCTACCGCTGCCTGGTGGCGCACGGTGCCGCGGACGGCTTCGAGCTGGCGCAGCAGTTTGTGCCCGACGCGATCCTGCTCGACATGCGCCTGCCCGACAGCACCGGGCTGGACGTGCTGCAGCGCCTGAAGGATTCGCCGAAGACGCGCCACATTCCGATTCACGTGGTGTCGGCCGCCGACAACGCGCAGGCTGCCGCGCTGCACATGGGTGCCATCGGCTACGCACAGAAGCCGGCCACCCGCGCCGAACTGATGCAGGTGTTCGCCCGGCTGGAGGAAAAGCTCACGCAGAAGGTCAAGACCGTGCTGCTGGTCGAAGACGACGCGCTGCAGCGCGAGAGCGTGATCCGGCTCATCGGCGACGAAGACATCGAGATCATTGCCGTGGGCTCGGGCGGAGAGGCGCTCGAGCTTCTGCGCAAGCGCGTGTTCGACTGCATGATCACCGACCTGCACCTGCCCGACATGCAGGGCAGCGAGTTGCTCAAGCAGATGGCGGCGGAAGAAATCGTTTCGTTCCCGCCCGTGATCGTCTACACCGGACGCAACCTCACGCGCGACGAAGAGGCCGAGCTGCAGCGCTATTCGCGCTCCATCATCATCAAGGGCGCCCGGTCGCCGGAGCGGCTGCTCGACGAGGTCACGCTGTTCCTGCACAAGGTGGAGGCCGAGCTTTCCAGCGAGCGCCAGGGCATGCTCAAGGCCGTGCGCGGGCGCGATCGCATCTTCGAGGGCCGCACCATCCTGCTGGTGGACGACGACGTGCGCAACATCTTCGCGCTGACGAGCGCGCTGGAGCAGCGCGGCGCCGCGGTCGAGATCGGCCGCAACGGCCGCGAGGCGCTCGAAAAGCTCGCCCAGGTGCGCGAGATCGACCTGGTGCTGATGGACGTGATGATGCCGGAGATGGACGGCCTGGAAGCCACGCGCCGCCTTCGCGCCGACCCGCGCTTCGACAAGCTGCCCGTGATTGCGATTACCGCCAAGGCCATGAAGGACGACCGCGAGCAATGCCTGGCCGCCGGCGCCAGCGACTACCTGGCCAAGCCTGTGGATTTGGAGCGCCTGTTCTCGCTCTTGCGTGTGTGGTTGCCGAAAATGGAGCGGCTGTGACCTCCTCCGTCCCGCCTTTGCCGCCGCCGTCTTCCCTGCCCTCCCCGTTGAGCAACACGGAGATCGAGCTGCGGCTGCTGATGGAGGCCATCTACCTCAGGTACAGCTACGACTTTCGCAACTACACCGTGGCGTCGCAGAAGCGCCGCGTGCTGCATGCGCTGGCGCAGCTCGGGCTCCCGAGCATTTCGGCGCTGCAGGAAAAAGTGCTGCGCGACCCGGCGCTGTTCGGCCGGCTGCTGCAGTACCTGACGATTCCGGTGAGCGAGATGTTCCGCGACCCGGCCTACTTTCTGGCGCTGCGCCAGCATGTGGTGCCCATCCTGCACACCTACCCCTCGGTGAAGGTGTGGGTGGCGGGCTGCAGCACGGGCGAAGAGGTGTTTTCGCTCGCCATCCTGCTGCGTGAGGAAGGCCTGCTCTCGCGCACGCAGATCTACGCGACCGACATCAACCCGGCTTCGCTCGAAAAGGCGCGGCAGGGCATCTTTCCGATCGAGGCGGTTCGCGGGTACACGGCCAACTACCAGCGCGCCGGAGGCCGGAGTTCTTTCTCCGACTACTACACGGCCGCTTACGAGGCCGCCCGGTTCGACCCATCGCTGTGCTCCGACGTCATCTTTGCCGATCACAGCCTGGCAACCGACAGCGTGTTTGCCGAAACGCAGCTGGTGTCTTGCCGCAATGTGCTCATCTATTTCAACCGCGAACTGCAAGACCGCGCGCTGGGCCTCTTTCATGAGTCGCTCTGCCACCGCGGGTTTCTGGGACTGGGCTCCAAGGAGAGCATCGACTTTTCGAGCTATTCGCAGCGCTTCGATGCGCATTCGAAACCGGAACGCATCTACCGCAAGGCCACATGAAGCTGACCGCACCCCCAACCCCGGGCCGGCGTGTCGAGGCCGTGGTGCTCGGCGCATCCGCCGGCGGCATCGAGGCGTTGTTCACGCTGCTGAATGGGCTCCCGCCATCATGGAAGCTGCCCGTCGTGATCGTGCTGCACGTGCCCGAAAACCATGAAAGCCACCTGGCGCAGATCTTTGCCGACCGCCTGCACCTGCCCGTGCACGAGGCGGCGGACAAGATGCCGCTCGCGGCCGGTAATGTGTATTTCGCACCGCCGGGTTATCACCTGTCGATCGAGCGCGACCGGCGCTTTTCGCTCAGCTGCGAGCCGCCGGTGCATTTTTCGCGGCCCTCCATCGACGTGCTGATGGCCTCCGCCGCCGATGCCTACGGCCCCGCGCTCGCCGGCATGCTGCTGACCGGCGCGAACGAAGACGGCGCCGAGGGCCTCCAGCGTATTCACCAGGCCGGCGGCATTACCGCCGTTCAGGACCCCCACGAAGCTCAGATTTCCATCATGCCCCAAGCGGCCATTGCCTTGCATTTCCCCGATCACGTGCTGCCCCTGCGCGAGCTTCGCGCATTGCTCTTGCAACTGGAGTCCGCCCATGCCCATTGACGTCCAAAGCAAGCTGCTGATCGTCGATGACCTGCCAGAAAATCTTCTTGCGCTCGAGGCCCTGATTCGCGGCCCCGGGCGCGCGGTGTTCCGCGCGACTTCGGCCGAGGAAGCGCTTGCGCTGCTGCTCGACCACGAGTTTGCGCTGGCCATTCTCGACGTGCAGATGCCGGGCATGAACGGCTTCGAACTGGCCGAGCTGATGCGCGGCACCGAGCGCACGCGGCACATACCCATCATCTTCGTGAGCGCGGCGGGCCGTGAACTCAACTACGCCTTTCAAGGCTACGAAAGCGGCGCGGTCGACTTCCTGCACAAGCCGCTCGATCCGCATGCGGTCACGAGCAAGGTCAACGTGTTCGTCGACCTGCACCGCCACCGCAAGGCGCTGGGCCAGGAGATGGAAAAGCTGGCTGCCGCCAACCACAAGCAGGAAGAACTGGTGCAGCAGCTGCGGCATACGCAGCGCGAGCTCGAACGCGCGGTGCAAATGCGCGACGACTTCATGTCGATGGTTTCGCACGAGCTGCGCACGCCGCTCAACACGCTTTACCTCGAAACCCAGCTGCGGCAGCTGCATGTGGCCAAGGGCAACCTGGAGTCCTTTGCCGCGGACCGGCTGCCCGCGATGATCGAACGCGACCAGCGGCAGATACGAAACATGGTGCGGCTCATCGACGACATGCTCGACGTGACGCGCATGCGGCGCGACGCGCTCTCGATTCAGCCCAAGCCGGTGGACCTGGCCGCCCTTGCACGGGCCGTGGTGGAAGGCCTGCGGCAGCAGGCGGAGGCCGCGGGCTCGGTGATTGCGCTGGAAGCGCCGCGCGAACTGCGGGGCGTGTGGGACGAGTTCCGCATCGAACAGGTGCTGACCAACCTGCTGACCAACGCACTGCGCTACGGCCGCGGCAAGCCCGTCGAAATGGTGCTCGCGCAGGTTGACGGCACCGCGCGCATCACGGTGCGCGACCAGGGCATCGGCATTGCGCCGGAAGACCAGGAACGCATCTTCGAGCAGTTCGAACGCACGGACGACAGCCGCAAGCATGCGTCGGGCCTGGGCCTTGGCCTCTACATTACGCGCAAGATCGTGTGCCTGCACAACGGCCGCATCGACGTGGAGAGCACGCCGGGCGAAGGGGCCCTTTTCCGAGTCGAACTGCCGCTGGAGGCCGTTGCCAGGACCGCGGCCGAAACGGAGGCGTAGGCGCCCTCCTACTGCATGCCTTGCGATTGACCGGGATACTGCGAGGTTCGCCCAAGCTGATTGAAAGCGTGCCACCGTGAATGTGCTGATCGTCGACGACAACCAGGCCGCGGCAGACCTGCTGCAGGAACTGCTGACTCTGCAGGACCATACCGCCCGCTGCACCTACACCGCGCAGCAGGCAATGGACGCGGCCAAGGCCGAGCACTTCGATGCGGCGCTCATCGACCTTACGCTGCCCGACTTTCCGGGCACCGAGGTGGCCCGGCGGTTGCGCACGGAATCCGCGGAAGGCGGCCCGCGGCTGCTGGTGGCCATTTCAGGCTTCTCGGTGGAAGACGCGGCCGGCGCGTCGGCGCGGGACTTGTTCGACCACCATCTCCAAAAGCCGATCGACTTCGGCCAGCTCGCCGCGATTCTGACCGCGCCGCAATGAGCTTTCGGCGCTAGGCGGCGCGGGGCGACAGCAGCATTTCCGTACCGGCCGTCTTGAAGGCGATGGTCGGCGCGGTGAAATCGCTCAGCGATGCGCCAAGGCCGATCTCTCCGCTGCCATGCAGCACGCACTCTTCGCGCCGCAGGGCGATCTCGTTGCTCGGCCCGCCGTTGCCGTGAAACCGCACCCAGGTGCCGTAGGTGCTGAGATCGGTCAGCACGCAACTGCCCTGCCGCAGCTCGATGCGCGCGTGCAGCCGCGAAACGCGCGGATCGGTGACCACGAATTGCGCGTCGTTCACGCGGCCCAGGTGAATCGGCAGCTCTTCAGTGCGAAACATGGAGCGCACGTCGAGCCACGCGAGCTCGATCTGGCCAAACGAGGAGTCGGGCAGGCGCATGGGCATGAGCGCGGCCGGCACGGTCAGGAACGAGGTCACCTCCTCTTGCCAGTCGATGCGGTGCACCGCCGACATTTCGCTGCGCCCGCGAATGGTGATGAGGCCCAGGTCGCGGTGCCGCACGCCGACCTCGCGCAGCTGCAAAATTACCGCGTCGGTGGCCCAGATCTGCCCGGGCCCCGCCAGGTCGCTCAGCCGCGAGGCCAGGTTGACCGCATCGCCAAAGCAGTCGCCCTCGACCTCGAGCACCTCGCCGCTTGCAACGCCGATCTGCAGGGCCATGCGCAGCGGCGCCGGCCAGGCCACCAGGCGCTTCTGGTGGTAGCGCTGCAGCTCGATGACCGCATGCGTGGCCGCGGCGGCGTGCGAGAAGATGGCAAAAACGCCGTCGCCCAGCGACTTGACCACCCTGCCCCCGTGCGCCTGGCAGATGCTGCCGATCCATTGGGTGAGCCGCGTCACCGTTTCGGTGGCGCGCGCGTTTCCCATGGCTTCAAAGACCCGGGAGCTCCCGGTCAGGTCTGCGAAAACGACTGTGGAATTGGCATCCATGCTGTTGAGGGAACTCGAAGGCAACAGTTGCTGATGCCCACACATTAACGGCCAGTTGGCGGATCGACGCTTGGGACGAACCTGTTAACCCCATTTCTTCGTTTTGAACTTGTGAGGCCGTTCGGGAGATGACATTAATTTTTACAACTTTCGTAGTCAAACGCCAACGACCACTTCAACTGAAGCGTAAAGTTTGTTGTTTACAAACAAGAAACACTGTTTCAGAACTTGTTAATCGCCTGACTGAGGCTTAAGGTAGCAACCGTCCTTGCTTCCGGCAATACGCTTTTAGTCCTCATGCTGACTTTTCGTCGCTTTTTTCGCTTCTTCGGAATTCCCGGTCTCGGGTCTCCCCGGATGGGAGAAAACCAGTTGGGAAGAATCCGCTCGGCCATGCTTTCGGTGCTGCAGGCGCACGGCGGCCATTCGGTGCAGCGCGTTGCGCAGCGCGTGCGGTTTGCGGCCGACGTGGAATCGCTCTGGTACCTGCGCCAGGACGTGATGGTGGCGCTGAGCGCCATCGACGGCGAAGCCGCCGCCCGCCGCCAGATGAAGGCCATCAACAGCATGTTCGAGGGCGGCCTCCCGGGCTCGATGGGCCCGCGCGTGCACCAGCGCTTTACGCAGCACCAGTAACGGCGCCGGCATACAGGCCTTCACGGCAGCCCGGCGGCTGCCGTTCCTTCCGCCTCCTGTTTTTCGTTCGCAGCCGCTCGCGGTGCTCAATGCGCGTGGTCGTGCGTGTGATGCGCGTCGTGGTCATGCGCATGCCGGTGGCCCCACACCATAAAAACATCGCGTCCCTCGGCGGCCACCTCCACCTTGGCCCCCACGGGCAGCAGCACCTTGGTCTGCACATGCCCGAAAGGCAGGCCCGTGAGCACCGGCACCTTGAGGGTCGCGCGCAGCCGGTCGACCACTGAATCGAAACCGAAGCCGCGGTCATAGCCCGGCACCTTGCGCATGCCGGTGAACTGGCCGAACACGATGGCGCGCTGCTTTGCCAGCACGCCGGCCATGCGCAGCTGGTCGAGCATGCGCTCGATGCGGTACGGGTGCTCGTTGGTGTCCTCGATGAAGAGCACGCCTTTTTCCACCCGGGGGAAATAAGGCGTTCCGAGCAGGCTGACAAGCACGCAGAGGTTGCCGCCCCACAAGGTTGCGTCGTGTACGGGCTTGAGCTTCAGCCCGGCGTCGCGCACCGGCATGCGCCAGCCGGTGCCTTCGCCCTGCCCGCTCGCCAGGTCGTCGAAGCAGGCTTCCATGATGTCGTCGGCGCCGCCCTCAGCACCGAAGTCTTCGCCCACCGCAGGGCCGGCCCAGGTGACGGCGCCGGTCTTGACGAGCAGCGCATTCTGCAAAGCCGTGAAATCGCTCAGGCCGACAAATTCGGTTCCGCGCTGGATCGCCTTGGCCACTGCCTTGTAGGGAATGGCATCGAGGATGCGCGTAAGGCCGTAGCCGCCGCGTGCAATCAAGGCAATGTCGGCCCCGCTTGCGGCGGCCCGGCTGATCGAGGCGAGCCGTGTCGCGTCGTCGCCCGCAAAACGCTGGTGCACTGCAAGCGCGGCCTCGTCGACTTCGACGTCATAGCCAAGGGCCTTGAGCCTTGCGACGCCGCGGCGGAAGGCGGCCTTGTCGCGAATCGCGCTGGAGGGGGAATAGATGTAGATGTGTTTGGTCACGCCGCCGAGTATCCCATTGCGTTGCGAGCCTTCTGTGCGAGCGACGCGGCCTGCTGCCCGTTCGGGCCCGATGTCGACGCCAAGGGCCCAAGCGCGCGCAGCGCAGCCTGGTAGCCGCGGTCCGGGAATGGCGCACGCCATGCATTGCCAACCAGCTCGCCAGCATCGGGTGCAAGAAGCACGGCCGTGAACCGCTCGGGCCTTGCAGCCTGCAGCAACATCGCGAACCCGGCGCCCGCGGCACTGTGCACCAGCACCATCGGCTCGGCCGGCATGCGGTCGAGCCATTCGCTCAGCACTTGGCAGTGCCATTCTGGCGTGTGCACCGCTTCGCGCTTGGGCTTGTCGCTTTTGCCGAAGCCAATGAGGTCTGGCACCAGCGTGCGCAGCCCCGGCACATCCACGAGATGGCGAAAGAAGTAGCCCCATTCGCCGGGGCCATGGAGGCACAGGCAACAGGCCGTCTGCGCGCCGCCAGGGCCCTCGCCTTCCCCTTCGTCTATGTAGTGCATGCGCCAGCCTCGCAGGCTGGGCAGGTCGTGGATGTAGCGCGGCTCGAAAGCGTAGCCCTCCAGCGCATCGAAGCGCTCGGGCGGCGTGCGCAGTGCGTCGTCGCGCAAGGGCTCGGCCTGCTCGCGCGCCGCATCGCGCCGCTCCTTGAAGAACTGCTGGAGCACGGCGCTGCATTCAGCGGCCAGCACACCGCCCTGCACCTGGGTGCGATGGTTCAGGCGGGGCTCCGCGAAAAGATCGACTACGGAACCCGCCGCGCCTGTCTTGGGATCGGCCGCGCCGAACACCACGCGCGCGAGCCGCGCATGCAGCATGGCGCCCGCGCACATGGCACACGGCTCGAGGGTGACGAAGAGCTCGCAGCCGTCGAGCCGGTAGTTGCCGAGTGCAGCCGCCGCGGCACGCAACGCGTTGATCTCGGCATGCGCGCTCGGATCGTGCTGCGCCACCGGCGTGTTGCGGCCCGTGGCGATGACCTGCCCGTTCTTCACCAGCACCGCACCCACGGGCACCTCGCCGGCGTCGGCAGCCCGGCGCGCCTCGGCCAGCGCCAGCGCCATCCAGTGCGCGTCGCCTGTCTGCAAAGGCTGTAGGGGCTCAGTTGTCATCCGGCATCTTGCGCGCTTGGGCAGCGGCGTCGAGCGATTGGTTGACCTGGGTCTGCACCTGCTGCACCTGCGTGCGCGCATTGGCCGGCGCCTCGCCTGGCGCGGGCGAGGCAGCGCCGGGCACCACCGGCAACGCCGGGGCCGCGGTGGTGGCCAGCTGCTTCTTCGCAAGCAGCCCGACGATCACCAGCGCGAGCACCAGGCCGAGCAATCCGAACATGCGCATCTCAGGCTCCTTGCGCCACAGGGGCTTCGCCGGTCATGCCAAGGCGCTCCATCCACAGCGCCAGCGCCTTCTCGTCCGGCGTGCCGGCGCTGTAGACAGCGCGCATGGCGGCATGCGATTCGCGGCGGTGCTGGTTGAGCTTGAGCTTGCACTGCAGCGCGGTCACGTGCATTTCGAAGCCGACGATGCCGGCCAGCATCTTGAGCTGGAACTCCTCGCCCAGGTCGCGCCACTGCTGCGCATACCCGGGCTCGTGATCGCCGATGAGCTTCTTGAGCAGCGCATCCTTCGCGCCGGGTTCTTCGATCAGCCGGGCCTCGACGGTGCAGTGCACCGCCAGGTAGTTCCAGGTGGGCACCCGTGCCAGGTCGGGGTAGACCGAGGGCGACAGGTACGAATGCGGTCCCATGAATGTGACGACCGCTTGCGGCCGCGCCTGCAGGTAGCGCCAGTGCGGGTTCGGCTTGGCGCAATGACCCAGCAGCAGGAGTTCGTCGCCTTCGCGCTGCTCGGCCACGATGGGCAGGTGCGTGACAAACGGCAGCCCTTCATCGTCGTTGGATATGAGGCTGGCGAACGGGTGTGCGCGCATCAGCTCCAGCGCAATGGCCGGGTCCTTGGCGTTGAACTGCGGGGGCATGTACATCGGGCGGTTTCCTCGTGGAGAGGCCCGATTGTCCCCCGAGCCGCGCTTATCTTGCGCGCGGCGCCTCCAGCAGCTTCACCATCGCGGTGTAGCCGCGGGCCTTGGCGAGCTGCAGCGGCGTGTTGCCCTGACGGTCGGCCAATTGCAGGTTGGCACCGGCATCGATCAGCGCCGAGAGCGTGTGCTGGTGGCGCGGACCGCCGTCGCCGAGCACGACGGCTTCGATGGCCGCCGTCCAGTGCAGGTTGTTGACATGGTCGAGCGGCGCGCCGGCTGCAATCAGTTGGCGCACCACTTCGTCATGGCCCAGGTGCGCCGCGGCGATGAGCGCGGTGCCGTCGTAGCGGCTCGTCACCTGTTTTGCGCTGGCGCCGAGCGACAGCAGCAGCGCGAGTGTCGGAACGTCGTCGGCCACCGATGCGATGGTGACCGCGTCGTAGCGATCGTCTTCGAGCGCGTCGAGCTTCGCGCCCGCCTTGGCAAGCAGCTTCACTGCTTCGCGCTGCCGCGCGTGGGTGGCCACGTGCAAAGGCGTGCGGCCCCGCGCATCCCGTGCGTCCAGGTTGGCGCCGGTGGCAATCAGGCTTTTGAGCTTTGGCAGGTCGCCATGCCAGGCGGCCCGGTGCAGCCCTTCATAGGCCAGCACCTCGGCCGCTTGCGGCGGCACCTGGGCCTGCGCGCCAAACGCCGCGCCCATGCCGAGCGCGACCGCCAGCGCCAGGGACCAGATGCCGCGCTTCATCATGATCAACCCAGCAGGCCCTTGACCTTGTCCAGCGCGGCATTGGCGCACTGCTCGTCCAGATGGCCGCCGGGCGCACCGCCCACGCCCACGGCGCCGATCACTTCGTTGCCCGACTTCACCGGCACGCCACCGCCGAGCAACAGCACGCCCGGCAGGTAGACCAGGTTGGCACCCGCCGGGTTCTTCTGCGAGCCTTCCATCATGGCCTGGGTCGCGTTCTTGGCCGATGCCGAAGTCCAGGCCTTGCGTTCGCTCGATGCCAGCGTGTGCGGGCCTGCGTTGTCGGCGCGCAGCACGGCACGCACGGTGCCGGCGCGGTCGACCACGGTGGCGGCCACGTTGTAGCCGTTGGCTGCGCAGGCGGCCACGGCTTCGGCCGCGATCTGGTTGGCCAGGGCTAGCGAGATGTTCTTTTCGGAGCGCACCGCGGGTGCGGTGGTCTGGGCCTGTGCGGCAGAAGCGGCAAGCAGAATGGCGAGGCCGCCAAGGCGAAGGTTGGAACGCATTTTTCGATTTCTCCAGTGGATGCGGGGTTGCGCCGGCGCATTGCCGACGGCTGCGCCACTGTAGAAAACACCGGCCGCCGAGGCCATTCGTACGGCTACGCCCGGCGCTCCGTAGAACTACGGAGTGGCGGGTTCAGGCTTCTCCGGCCACCAGCGCGGCGTAGCGCCGGATCAGCTGCGCAAGCGAGTCGCAATCGAGCTTGGCAAACAGGTTGGCGCGGTGCGTCTCGACCGTGCGGGGCGACAGCGCCAGCATGCGCGCGATCTCCTTGTTGGTCAGCCCCTGCACGATGAAGGCAAGCACCTCGCGCTCGCGCTCGGACAGCTGCGCCACCCGCTCGCGCGCGGCGTTGTCGGCCTGCGCGCGTTCGCGCGAGCGCACATGCTGGCGCACGGCGTGCTGCAGGGCTTCGAGCAGCTGCTCGTCGTCTACCGGCTTCTCGAGAAACTCGGCCGCGCCGGCCTTGAAGGCGCGGCGGCACATCTCGACGGTGCCGTGGCCGGTGAGCATGATCACGGGCTGGTCGACGCCCTGCGCCACCAGCCGGTCGAGCACGGTGAGCCCGCTGATGCCGGGCATGCGCACGTCGAGCACGATGGCGCCGATGCTCGCGCGGTCGAAGTTGTCGATGAAGGCCTGCGGATCGGCCCAGCCCTGCACCCGCAGGCCGACCGTGCCGATCAAGAGCGAGAGGCTGTCGCGCACCGCCTGGTCGTCGTCGATGAGATGGACGAGCGGCGACAACGGCGAATGTGGGACCGTGCTGTTCATGCCGTGCGCTCCTTGCTCGATGCCGCCACCAGCGGCAACAGCAGCGTGAAGCGCGCACCGCGCGGCGCCGCATTGGCCGCGCTCAAGCTGCCGCCCATGCCGCTCGCCAGCGTTTCGCTGAGGCTCAGGCCAAGGCCCAAGCCGCCTTCACGCGTGCTGAAGAAGGGCTCGAAAAGGCGCGGCATGGCCTCGGGCGAAATGCCGCGCCCGTTGTCGGTCACGGTCAGCACGCCTTCCTGGCCGTTGCGCCCGACCGAAACAGCAAGACGCCGCTCGGACACGGGCACTAGGTCGAGCGCCTGCAAAGCGTTCATCAGCAGGTTGTGCACGATCTGCTCGAGCGCCACGGCTTCGGCCTGCACGCGCACCGGCGCCTGGGCCGTGGCGTCGAACTGCGCGGCAACGCCGCGTTGTGCGAACTCCGGCGACAGGAGGTGCATGGCGCTGCGCACCACCTCCTGCAGCACCAGCGGCTTCACATCGCCGCCGGCTTCAGGGCGCTCGATCACGCGGCGCAGCCGGCCGACCACGCCGGCCGCGCGGCGCGCCTGCTCCACGGCCTGGCCCATGGCATCGCGCGCCGAGGCCAGCTCGGGCGGATCGTCGTCCAGCAGCCGCCGCGCGGCCTGCGCATTGGCCAGCACGGCCGTGAGCGGCTGGTTCAGTTCGTGCGCCAAGCCCGCCGAGAGCTCGCCCAGCGCATTGAGCCGCGCCACCTGGCCGAGGCGCAGCAGCTCTTCGGCACGGCGGCGCGCAATGCGCTGGCGCTGGGCGGTCCACAAGCCGGCGAGCAGCAACGCCACAGCCACGGCCCAGCCCGCAATGCCGCGCCATGGCAGTTCGGCCCAGCCCACGCGGCGCTCAGCCACAAGGTCGAAAGGCTGGCTCGGAGACGCGAGGGGTTTGGTGAGGCCGAAGCGCCAGCCGCCCGTATCCGCCGGGGCTGCATGCCCCTGCTGCAGGACAAACTGCTGCCCGCCCCGCTGCAGACTTACGCGCACCGGGCTTTGCTGGGGGTTCATCGGCCAGTCGCGCCACGGCACCGAGCCGGCCAGGTCGATTTCGAGCGAATAGCTGACGGGCGTGGCACCGATCACGAGCTGGTATCGGCCCTGCGCAAGATCGACCGCAGCCACTTCGGCTCGGCGTTGGGTGCGCGAACTCGCTTCCGCTGCGGCCAGGGCAGCCGCGTGCTTCTCATCGGGCCAGGATTCGTCCCCCGCACGCCTCTGCACGCGCAAGATCGACGGATAGACCGAAGAGAGCCGCTGCTCCGGTCGGTCTGCACCGCTGCCGGTTTCAAGCAGCGCCAGCGTAGCCAGCACCGCGTCGTATTGCACCATCTGCTGGCTCATGAGGCGGTGCGCAATGCGCACGTCGGCTTCGAACGCCTGCTGCAGCTGGGCCAGCTCTGCGCGCGCGAGCCACACCGCGCCCACGGCCGTGAACACCAGCCATGCCAGCCACCAGCCCACCTGCGTACGCAACCACTGTTTCATGGCGCGGATTGTGCCCGCCGCGGCAAGGCCGGCCGATGTTGGCCGAGAATGCGGCCCCAGACATGGCTGAAGTGCAGGACTCCCTTTTCCCCGATCTTCCGCGCCCGCCCGAGGCGCCTCCAGCGGTGCTGCAAGAGCCCGAGGCCGAGCCGCCGCCGAAGAAGAAACCACGCGGCGGCACCGTGGCGGCAGCGGCAGCCGACCCCGCACTCATCGAACTGGCCGCGGCGCTCCCACCCGGGCTTCGGCTTGGCACTTCTTCATGGAGCTATCCGGGCTGGGCCAACCTGGTGTGGGACGGCGAATACGCCGAATCGGTGCTCTCGAAAAACGGGCTCGCCGCGCTGGCGCAACACCCGCTCTTTCGCACAGTGAGCCTGGACCGCAACTTCTACCGCGCGCTTACGGCAAGCCAATATGCGCGCTATGCGGCCATGGTGCCGGACGACTTTCGCTTTGTGGTGAAGGCGCCGAGCCTGGTGACCGATGCCACCGTGCGCGACGAAAGCGGCCGCGGCACGCAAGTGAACCCGGTGTTCCTGAACAGCGAGATCGCCATCCAGGAATTCGTGCAGCCCGCGCTCGAGGGCCTCGGCCACCGCATCGGTGCGCTGGTGTTCCAGCTGAGCCCGATTCCTTCGCAACTGCTGGCCGACCAGCCCGCACTGCTCACCCGCATCGGCGACATGCTGGAGGCCCTGCCCGGCCTGCAGCCGGCAGCGCCCGACGCCGTCATTGCCGTTGAAGTGCGCGACCCGCAGTTGCTGTGCCCCGCCTTCGCCGACATGCTGCGCAGCACGGGCGCCACCTTCTGCATGGGCCTGCACGCCAAGATGCCGCCCATCGAAGACCAGTTGCCGATGCTGCGCGCACTGTGGCCGGGGCCGCTGGTGTGCCGCTGGAACCTGCATCGCCGGCATGGCCGCTTCGGCTATGAAGATGCGGAAAAACTCTATGGGCCGTTCGACAGGATCGTCGACCCCGATCCGGAAACGCGCGAGGCTTTGGCCAAGGTGATTGCAGGCACCACGCGCGCAGGGCAGAACGCCTACGTCACCGTGAGCAACAACGCCGAAGGGTGCGCGCCGCTCACGATTGCCTCGCTGGCGCGCGACATCGTCAACTTGCCGAAGCGCTAGCGCATCAACTGGCGGCGGGCTTGACGGCTACGGTCATCTCCAGCTCGACGCTCGCGTTCTTGGGCAACGCATACACACCGACCGCCGTGCGCACATGCACGCCGGCGTCGCCGAACACGCGGTGCAGCAGCTCCGAAGCGGCATCGGCCACTTCGCTCTGCTGCGTGAAGTCGGCGGTGCACTGCACGAACACACCCACGCGCAGCACCTTGGCAATTTCGTCCAGCGAGCCGAGTTCGCGCCGCAGCAGCGTCAGGCAGCGCAAGACGCAGATCTGCGCGGCTTCACGGGCCTTGGCAAGAGGCACCTGGTCGCCCACGCGGCCGGTAACGACAACGGTGGTTCCCACGCGCGGCACCTGGCAACTGGTGTAGAGGGTGTTTCCGTCGCGCACCACAGGTATGTAGTTGCCGCCGGCGACAAGCTCGCCTTCGAAGCTGTGGCCCAGTTCGGCGGCAATGCGGTCGGCAATCTGGTCTCGGGTCTGCGCAGTCATACGGGTTCCATGTTCCATCAAACGATGGCTTCATTGTCGCCATCCGCGCGTGCCGCAACAGATACAGATCGCGCCGGCCCGATGCGCAACAGACGGCTTGGCGGAGCGCCTACTGCTCGATGGCAAGGTACACCCGCCCGCCCTCGATTTTCACCGGATAGCTGCGCAGGTCCTCGGTGAGCGGCGCGCACATGGCCTTGCCGGTGCGCACGTCGAAGCGGCCCTGGTGCAGCGGGCATTCGATCTCGTGGCCTTCCAGAAAGCCGTCGCAAAGGCGCGCGTGGCCATGGGTGCAGATGTTGTCGGTCGCATGAATGCCGTCTTCGGTGCCGTAGAGGGCAATGTCCCTGCCCTGCACCTCGATGCCCACCACGTCGTCGGCGGGAACCTCGTCGACCGACGCCGCGTCGATCCATGTCACTGTGGTCATAGCTGAATGCCTTCGAAACTTGGGGGGCTCAGATGGGATAGATGATCGAGTTGGGGATCATCTCGCTGTCGAACACGCAAAGGCGCGTCGCGAACTTCAGTCCTTCGGGGGTCGACACCACCGTGTCGATGTAGCGGCCGACGTTGAACACGGTCGATGCCTGGTCGAGCTTGGTGCGGAACACCGCGTAGTTGGCCTCGCTGTGGATCATGCCGTCGACATCGACCTTGTGCACCAGCGGCAGGCCCACCACATGGCGCTGGTAGTACGGGTCGTGGAACAGCGTTTCCTTGATGCCGTAGACCCGGTCTTCGAGCATGCCCCGGCTCTCGAAAGACAGCGTGGCAAGCGGCAGCCCGCGCTCGTGGTTCTCGCGCGGCTGCAGCCGGTAGCTGCACTCGTCGATGAAGAATGCGGGCCACAAGTCCCACTGGCCCGAATCGACGGCATGCGCATAGGCCGCGTAGAGGCGCGACAGTTCAAGGTAGGCGTTGGCGTCGAGGTTCATGCCGCCTCCATCACTTCACGCCAGTAGCGGTACATGCCGCGGATCAATGTTTCGGTGACCATGTGATCGGTGTTCTCGACCTCGCGCCCGCCCAGCTCGGCCAGGGTGCGGTGGTAGGGCTTCTGCTCGAAGCCCTCTTGCGAGAACTCGATCACCTCGCCGTCGTCGGCCGAAACGAAACCGGCCGGCCCGAACAGGTTGGCCTGGCGCAGGCGCCGCTCGGTCATCTCTTCGGTGTCGTCCTCGAAGCCGAAATGCGTCCAGACGAAATCGAAGGCGTCGTGCCCCACGGGCTGGATGTGGCGCGTCGACACGCTGTTGACCTGCTGCTGCAGGATGAGGCTCGGGAACAGCGTCATCATCACCGCGGTCGGCCCGTTCCACCATGGCTCGGGCACGATGTCCAGAAAGCGCGGGTCCTTGAGCTGCATGCTCTCCTTGAAGCTCGACACCTGCGTGACCTGTGCTGCCTTGCCGGCGCTGCCGCGGGTGGAAATCATCGCGGCGTGGCGGCCACGCGAATCCATCTTGAGCTCCGACTTGTTGTCCGCACGCCAGAGCCCGAAGGTGACGAACCATGTGTGCAAGAGGCCCGGGTGGTATGGGTCCTTGATGTTCTCCTGCATCAGCTTCCAGTTGCCGGGAATGCGCTGGCGGTTGTAGCCGAGGATGGTGAGCTTGCGGCCGTCAAACAGGCGGTCGAAGTAGCCGAGGATGTCGGGCCCCAGAAACTCCTCGAACGGCTCCACATCGTGGTCGAACGATGCGAACACCACGCCGCCGCGCGAGGCCACCCTGAGCTTGTTGAGGCCGTGCTCCTCGGTCTTGAAGTCTGCCGGCATGCCGCCGTTGACCTTGCCGTCCTGCTTCACGCCGCGGCGGAACGGCACGCCTTGCAGGTCGCCCTTGAGCGTGTAGTTCCACTGGTGGTATGGGCAGACGAACTCCTTCCTGTTGCCGTGGCGCTCGCGGCAGAACTGCATGCCGCGGTGCGCGCAAACGTTCTCGAACACGTGGATGGCGCCCGCTTCGTCGCGCGACATGACGACGGAGCGCTCGCCGATGGCGGTGCGCTTGAAGTCGCCCGGATTCGGAATCTCGGCTTCCAGGCCCACGTAGCACCAGTGCTTTTCGTAGAAGAAGCGCTGCAGCTCCTTCTTGTGCAGCGCCTCGTCGGTGTAGGCCATGAAGGGAATGCGGCTGGTCTTTTCGCTTTCCCACCGCAGCTCGATGGGAAATACGTCTTGCGTGCTCATCGCGGGTCTCCTTTTCTTTTGGGTCTGTCTCTGTTCTTCAGGTGCCTTGCAGGTAGAAGGCGTCGGCATGGGTCTGCTCGGGTGCGAGGCCGCGCGCATGCACCAGCTGCGACACGGCCTCGACCATGGGCGGCGAGCCGCAGAGGTAGGCACGCCAGCCGTCCAGGTCGCCGGGCCAGTCGGCGCGGATGGCATCGGTGATGAGGCCCTGGCGCTGGTTTTCGCGCGCAGCGCCGGTGACGACCACCACATGCATCTTCAGCCCCGGATGCTGCGCTTGCAGTTCTGCGAGTTCGGCCAGCCCGTACACGTCGGCGTCGGAGCGCACGCCAAGGTAAAGGTGAATCGGCTGCATCAGATCGGCCGCGATCGCGCCGCGAACGATCGAAAGAATGGGCGCGAGGCCGGTTCCGCCGGCGGCGCAGAGCATCGGCCCGCGGTGCTTCGTGCGCAAGTAGGCCGTTCCGAGTGGACCGCTCACGCGCACCGCATCGCCCATGCGCAACTGCTCGAAGATGTGCGTGGTGACGCGCCCGCCCGGCACCTTGCGGATATGAAATTCAAGCTCTGCATCGCGGCTCAAGCCGGCCATCGAATAGGGCCGCGCCAGGTCCGGCGCGAACTGCAGCTGCGCGTATTGGCCCGGTGAAAACTCGAGCGGCTTGTTCGGCTTGAGCCGCAGGCGGCGGATGTCGTGCGTGAGCACGTCGATGCCGGTCACGGTCGCCTTGAGAATGCGCGCCGGATGCACCACCACTTCGTCGGGCTCCGGAATCTCGATGGTGCAACTTTCGGTCAGCGTGCTCTGGCAGGCGAGCACGTAGCGCTCGCCCTGCCCATCAGGGCGGATCGCGTCTTGCCCGGCGTCGAGCACCTGGCCGGCCACCACCTTGCAGCGGCAGGTGCCGCAGCGCCCCGACATGCAGCTGTAAGACACTGGCACATGGTGCTCGCGCAGCACTTCGAGAAGGTTCGCGCCGGGGCGGACTTCGAGCGTGCGGGCAATGGGGTGAATGTGCAGGTCCATCGGGGGGCTTTTCTTTGCGCCGGCTCAAGAGGCCGGCCTGTCTCTGGAGCGGATGATGCGCGGCGAAGACAGATTGACCAATAGAATCCGGTGAATCGGCTACATCACCGCCATGAATAAAGGTCCGTATGCAACTCAAGGACATCGACCTCAACCTGCTGCTGGTGTTTGACCGCATGCTGGCCGAAAAGCGCGTCTCGGCCGTGGCCGAATCGCTCGGGCTTTCGCAGCCGGCCATCAGCAATGCTTTGGCGCGCTTGCGCAAGCTGCTGGGCGACGAGCTCTTCTTGCGCACGGCTCGCGGCATGGAGCCCACGCCTTTTGCGCTGCAGCTGGCCGAACCGGTGGCCTACGCAATGGGCGCGCTGCACTCGGCGCTGAACCAGCAGGTGGTGTTCGACCCCGCCAGCAGCACGCGCAGCTTCACGCTTGCCATGACCGACATCGGCGAGATCTACTTCACGCCCCGGCTCATGGAAACGCTGTCCGGCACGGCGCCGGGCGTGACGATCAGCACGGTGCGCAACAACGCCGCGGCCAGCCTGCGCGATGAACTCGAAGCCGGTCACGTCGACATTGCAATCGGCCTGCTGCCGCAGCTCAAGGCCGGCGTGTTCCAGCGCCGGCTGTTTCTGCAGCGCTATGTGTGCCTTTTTTCAGGCACCCATCCGCTGGCGCGCAAGCGCAGCGTGTCGCTCAAGGACTTCAGCGCGGCCGACCATGTTCTGGTGCAGGCCGCCGGCACGGGTCATGGCAAGGCCGACGACGTGATGGCTGCGCAAGGCATTCAAAGGCGCATTCGGCTCAGGGTGCCGCACTTCGTGGCCATTGGCCACATTCTTCGCTCGAGCGAAATGATTGCCACCGTGCCGGAACGCCTGGCGCAGAGCATCGCCGAGCCTTTCGGGCTGGTGTGGCGCCCTCACCCGGTGCCGCTGCCGCAGATTGCAATCAACCTGTTCTGGCACGCGAAGGTGCATCGCGACCCGGGCAACCAATGGCTGCGCGGATTGCTGTTCGACAATTTTGCGGACAGCGACTAGAGCGCGGCGGCGAAGAGCTTCAGGCGGGCCGGACCACGGGCCACTGACCGAGCACCTCATGGATGCTTTCGCCCACGTGGCTTTCGATGAGGGCGAACGAATCGGCCCTCCACCGGACCGGCTCGATCGGATGCCGCTCGACCTTTGTGGGCGTGTAGGCCAGGGTCATGTGAGGCGTGAAGCCGTGATCGGGCTTGAAGCCCGCATCGGCCAGTGCTTCGCCAAGACGCTGCCTGAAGGCCGCAAGCGCTGATGTCCCGCTTTCAGCGCCGCACAAAACGAACGCCTTGCTCTTGTCGAACCGCATGACCTCGTCGAACACCACATCGAAAGACGGAGGCGCCACGCTCGCTGCCGCGTCGATGGCGGCCTGCACCTGCTTGCGCGGCACCGCCGCCGGATAGCTGCCGAGGTGATGCAGCGTGACATGCAGGCGATGCGCCTCGGTCAGCTTTCCCTTCAGTGCATGCCGGTCCTTGAGGCGCGCGCCCAGCGCGGCAATCGAAGCGGCGTCTTCAGCGTGCGGAAAGATCGCCAGGAAAAGCGAGCGCGGCAGACGCTCCTTGCGGGGAACTGTGCCGCGAACGCGGCGCAGGGGCGGCGGCGGAGGATCGATACCTGGGAGAAGAAGCTGTTCGGGCATGGCAAAAATAAGAGCGTCTTCCCCCGGAGATTCGGACTGCTGCTGGGCCCATAGCTTACCGAAAGCACCCGCATCGGCCTGGCGATTTGCGTTCTTGACGAATCAGAGCGGCTGCCCTATTCTCCGCGCCGTTTAGGACAGCCGTCCTAGTTGCAGGAGATACCGGATTGCAGATGACCGCCATGGCCGACAAGACCACCCGCGAGCAGATCGTGGATGCTGCGGACCAGCTGTTCTACACGCGAGGTTTCGAGGCCACTTCGTTCGCCGACATTGCGAAGGTGGTGAACATTTCGCGCGGCAATTTCTATCATCACTTCAAGACCAAGGACGAAATTTTGGATGCGGTGATTGCCGCGCGCCTTGGCCAGACGCGCGGCATGCTGGCGCAATGGGAAGCATGCGGCCCTGATCCCACACGCCGCATCCGGAGCTTCATTCACATCCTGGTTGCCAACCAGCCTCTCATCATGCGGCACGGCTGTCCGGTGGGCACGCTGTCTACCGAACTCGCCAAGCTGGACCATCCCTCGCTGAAGCAGGCCAACGGCCTGTTCACCCTGTTCCGCGTCTGGCTGCGAAAGCAGTTCGCGCTGCTGGGCCGCAAGGCCGACGCAGATGCGCTCGCCATGCACCTGCTCGCCCGGAGCCAGGGCGTGGCCGTGCTGGCCAATGCCTTTCGCGACAAGTCCTTCGTGCAGCAGGAAGTGCGGCAGCTGTGCGAATGGCTCGAGTCCTGCGCGCCCAAGCCAGCCACCAGCAACCGCTGACCTCCAGATCCATCACCCTCCACAAACAGAAAAACCATGTTCATCGTGCTTCTCAAGTTCTCCAGCAACAAGGCCAATGCAGCCCAGTGGATGGAAGGCCACAAGGCGTGGCTCCAGCGCGGTTTCGACGACGGCGTGTTCATGCTCGCCGGCAGCCTCAAGCCCAACCAGGGTGGTACCGTGCTCGCGCACCGCACGACCATGGCCGAGCTGCAGGCGCGCGTCGACGCCGATCCGTTCGTTGCCGAGAACGTCGTGAGCGCCGAGATCATGGAAATTGCGCCGGCCCGCGCCGACGAGCGGCTCGGCTTTCTGCTGGGCTGACTATCCCTATACCCGCATCCACCTGATGACCACATTGATCGATGGCCCGGACGGCCACCCACGCTGCCGCTGGTGCGCAAGCGCGCCGGAATTTCTTGCCTATCACGACACCGAATGGGGCTTTCCGGTGACAGACGACCGCCGCCTGTTCGAAAAGCTCTGCCTGGAAGGCTTCCAGTCCGGGTTGAGCTGGCGCACCATCCTTGCCAAGCGGGGGAACTTTCGCGCGGCCTTCCACGGCTTCGACTTCAACAAGGTGGCCCGCTTCACCGCGAAAGACGTCGAGCGCCTGCTGCAAGATGCGGGCATCGTCCGGCATCGGGGCAAGATCGAGGCGGTGATCCACAACGCCGCGCGGGCGCAAGAACTGGTTGCAAGCCACGGCTCGCTGGCGGCCTTTTTCTGGAGCCATGAGCCCGATGCCGGCGCGCTCACGGAACCGCAGAGTGCTTCGACGTCCGAAGCTTCAATCGCGCTGTCCAAGGCACTGAAGAAGCTCGGCTGGAAGTTCGTCGGACCGACGACCGTGTACGCCTTCATGCAGGCCATGGGCCTCATCAACGACCATGCGCAAGGCTGCGTGATCCGGTCGAAGGTGCAACACGCGCGAAGCGCGTTCAAGAGGCCGCACGCCGCACCAGGCTGAACCGGCGGCCGGTGCGCGACAGTATGATTCCGGCCTTCGCTGTCATCATGCGCCGCATTCTTCTCCGACTCCTGCTGCTCGCCGTGTTCTTCAACACGGCCGTCGGCATGCCCTTGCACGAAGCGGAGCATCTGCAGCAGGCGGGGCCGGAAGTTGCGCAGGAGTGGCGCTCGCTGGATGCTGGCGACACCGACGGCCACGACACGGAAGCCCAGGCGCTGTGCTCGTGGTGCGTGGCGTTCGCGCAGCAGGCCTGCGCCCTCGCTGCGCCGCCGATCTACCTGGCCAGCCGGACCGAACCGGCTTCGCTCCAGGCCACGCGGCCCGCAGCCGCATTCGTTCCCGATCCTGAACGCTGGCCCTTCGCCTCGCGCGATCCCCCTGCACTCGCCTGACATCCGCCGCTAGGCGGACTGTTGCCTGCTCGCCCCGTTGCCCGGTGCCTCACACGCATCCGGCGGCATGCGTACCAGTTCCTTCCCGATTTCTGCCTTGCCGCGCCTTCGTCGTGCAGCCGGGCCGTCTCTCGTCGAGTGCCGTTCATGATTTCCAACCTCACCTCCATCCCTTTCGCGGAGCGCCGGATTCCCGGTTGCCGCCTGCTTCCCCTCGCCCTTGCAGTGGCGAGCCTTTTCGCCGGCCCGGCCTTCGCCCAATCGACGACCGAGACCCCGGCGACAGCCGAGCTGTCGACCATCGAAGTCATCGGCCGCACCGAGTCCGGCGCCTACCACTCCGAAGAAGCCGCCGGCGCCAAGACCGAACTGCCGCTGCGCGAGCTGCCGCAGTCGGTGCGCATCGTCACGCGCCAGGCAATCGACGACCTGGGCGCCACCAGGCTGGACGACGTGCTCGACTACGTGGGCGGCGTTTCGCGCCAGAACAACTTCGGCGGCCTGTGGGACAACATAGCGATCCGCGGCCTCCCAGGCAACGAGAACACCGGCATGGCCACGCTGCTGAACGGCTTCTCGTCCAATCGCGGCTTCAATGCCCCGCGAGACCTTGCAGGCGTCGAGCGCATCGAATTTCTCAAGGGCACGGCCGCCGCGCTCTACGGCAGCAGCGAGCCGGGCGGCACGCTCAACATCGTGTCGAAGCGGCCGCTCTGGAAGGCCGCGCATTCGGTCGAGGGATATGCCGGCAGCCATGGTTTGAAGCGCGGCTCGTTCGACAGTACCGGGCCCCTCGGGGAGAACCTCGCCTACCGGCTCAACGTTGCGGCGGAAGACCGAGACAGCTTTCGCGACCATGTGAGCGCCAGGCGCCAGGTGATTGCGCCGGCCTTCACCTGGAAGCTGGGCCGCGACACGGTGTTGGAGTATGCGGGCGAGGTGCTGCGGCACAAGACGCCGCTGGACCGCGGCGTGGTGGCCGTCAACAACCAGCTGGGGGCGATTCCGCGCAGCCGTTTCCTGGGTGAACCCGCCGACGGCGACGTGACCGTCGACAACCAGACGCACCAGTTCGTTCTTTTGCATGAATGGAACACCAACTGGCGAAGCCGTGTGGGCCTTTCTTATCGCGAAACCTCGATCAACGGCTTTGCAACGGAGGCAAGCGCGCTGCAGGCCAACGGCAACCTCACGCGTCAGCGGCGCTTTCGCGACTTCGAATCCCACGACACCGCCTTGCAGGCCGAGCTGCAGGGCAAGGTGCAGACGGGCGGCCTCGAGCACGAACTGCTGTTCGGCGTGGAGAGCTTCCGCTTCAGAATGGATTCGGTGATGCTGCGGGTGAACCCGAGCGCCGCGCGGCCGTATGCCATCGACATCTACAACCCGGTGTACGGCCAGGCCCAGCCCACGCCGGGTGCGAACACCGATACGCTGGAACATCAGCGCGGCACCGCGTTCTATGTGCAGGACGCGATCAAGCTCGCACCCGAATGGCGGCTGGTGGCCGGCGTGCGGGTGGACAACTACCGCCAGTCGCTGCTGAACCGCCGCACGAACACCACAGCCGACCAGGACCCATCGGCCACATCGCCGCGCATTGGCCTGAGTTGGCTGCCGACGCCGCAGTGGACCTTCTATGCGAACGCGGGCCGCTCGTTCCGCCCGAACGTCGGCTCGGACTTTGCGGCCAACAGCTTCGCGCCGGAAACCGGTCGCGCGCTGGAGCTTGGCACCAAATGGGAGAGTGCTGACCAGCGCATCGGCGCTACCGCCGCGCTGTTCGACATTCGCAAGCGCAACGTGCTGACCTCCGACCCGGTGAACACCGGCTACTCGGTTTCCGCGGGAGAAATCCGCAGCCGCGGCCTCGAGCTCGACTTTGCGGGCCAGGTGACGAAGAACTGGCGGGTCAATGCGAGCCTGGTGTTCAACGACGTGGAAATTGCGAAAGACAACAGCCTGGAAGTGGGCGGCCGCCTGCTCAACGTGCCGAAGGTCAACGGCAGCGTGCTTGCCGTGTACGAGGACGCCTTTGCCAACGGGCAGCGCTACGGCATTGGCGGCGGGGTCACTTACATGGGCAAGCGGCTGGGCCAGGCCCGCACGCAGGCCGAGGCCAATGCCGGCACGCCCGCATTCGACCTGCCGAGCTACACCACGGCCAAGCTGGTCGCCTACTGGCGCCTCAACCCCACGCTGCGGTTGACGCTGGATGTCGACAACCTTTTCGACAAGACCTACTACGCGAGCTCCTACAGCCGCGTGTGGGTGACGCCGGGAACGGCACGCACCATCACGCTCGGCCTGCAGGCCCGGTTCTGACGCGAGGAAATACAGATCATGGCCATGAACGACTTTTCACCGCCGCACGCCGCGGCCCACCCCGCGCTGGAGGCCCAAGGCGTGGTCGCCGGCTATGGCGCGCACACCATCCTGCACGGGCTGGACCTCACGGTGAAAGCCGGTGAAATCTACGCGCTGCTGGGTGCCAACGGCGCCGGCAAGACTACGACGCTGAGCCTTTTCCTGGGCTTCGTGCAGCCCGCCAGCGGCCGCCTGCGCGTGAACGGCACCGACCCGGTGGCAGACCCGACAGGCGCACGGCGCCAGCTTGCCTACATACCCGAGAACGTGGCGCTCTACGAGCACCTGAGCGCGCGCGAGAACGTGGCCTACCTGCTTCACCTTGCCGCGCAGCCCGCATCCGCACAGGCCATCGACGAGGCATTGGCCAGCGCCGGGCTGGACGCCGCCGCGCACGGGCGACGCGTGTCGGGGTTCTCGAAAGGCATGCGCCAGAAGGTGGCGATTGCGCTGGCGCTCGCGCGCAAGGTGCCGGCGCTGCTGCTCGACGAGCCCACCTCCGGGCTGGACCCGCAGGCCACCACCGAGTTCAGCCGCATCCTCGGGCTGCTGCGCGCGCAAGGCGTGGCCGTGCTCATGGTGACGCACGACTTGCTCGGCGCCGCGGACGTGGCCGATCGCATCGGCTTCATCGAGCGCGGCCGGCTGATCGAGGAAGTCGCCGCCTCGGGTACCGAGCGCTTCGACGTGCGCGCCTTGCACCGCCGCTACGCAGGCCAGGAGGCAACGCAATGAGCGCCGCACTGCACATTGCACGCGAGGAATGGCGCCTGCTGCGGCGCGACCGCGTCGCCGTGCTCGGGCTTGCGTTGCTGCTGCTGTTGACGGCGGTGGCCACATTCACGGCCTGGGAACAGCGCCGCACCACCGATGCGGAACGCGCGCGCCACCAGGCGCAGGTCGACCATGAATTCGAAACCCAGCCCGACCGGCACCCGCACCGCATGGTGCACTACGGGCACTTCGTTTTCCGGCCACTGAACCCGCTGGCGGCTTTCGACCCTGGAATCGACGCCTACACGGGCCACACGCTCTTCCTTGAAGGGCACCGGCAGAACAGCGCCAATTTCGGCGACGTACGGCAGTCTTCGCTGCTGCTGCGCTTCGGCCAGCTCACCCCTGCCTTCGTGCTGCAGGTGCTGGCACCGCTGCTGCTCATCTTTGTCGGCCATGCGGCGCTGGCGCGGGAGCGCGAATCGGGCACGTTGCGGGTGCTGCTCGCGCAAGGGGTCCGGCCGCGGCAGATCGTGGCGGGCAAGTTGCTGGCGCTGTGCGGCGTGGCGGCCGCGGCGTTGCTGCCCGCATTGCTGGCGCTGTTGTGGATCGGCGCGGCAACGCCCGCTCCCGCCAGCCTGCCTGTTGCAATGGCGGCTGGCTACGGCGTGTGGCTGTTGATCTGGGCCGCGGGAATCGTCGGCGTTTCTGCGTGGTTCGGGCGCGGACGCGACGCCCTGGTGGCATTGCTCGCGCTCTGGGCCGTGAGCGTGGTGCTCGTGCCGCGCCTGGCGCCAGAGATCGCGGCCTCGGCGCTTGCGCTGCCCACGCGCTTCGAGACCGACATCGCGGTGGCCCGCGACCTGGCTGCGCTGGGCGACAGCCACGACCCGGATGATCCCTACTTCGCCGGCTTCAAGAAAAAGGTGCTCGCGCAGTACGGCGTTTCTCGCGTGGAAGATCTTCCCGTCAACTACAAGGGCCTGCTGGGCATGGAGGGCGAGCGGCTGACCAGCGCCCTTTTCCAGCGCTACGCCGATGCTGGCTTCGAGCGCCAGGCCGCGCAGTTGCGCCGCGTCGACGGCTTTGCGCTGCTGAGCCCCGTGGTCGCGCTGCGCCGCCTCTCGATGGCAGCAGCGGGTACCGACCTGGAGAACTACCGCCGATTCGTCGAGCAGGCCGAGCGCCATCGCTATCGCCTGGTGCAGGAGCTCAACCGCCTGCAGGCCGAAAAACTCAGCTTCGCCGGCGACCGCTCCAGCCGCGACAGCCGCATCAGCCACGCGCATTGGCACGGCGTTGCCGACTTTCGCTACGAAGCCGCGCCGCCTGTGGAGGCGCTGCGCCGCGTGGCGCCCGCCGCCGGTGTGCTGCTGCTCTGGCTGGCGATGCTCGCGGGCTTGCTGGGGCTGGCCACGCGCCGCCTGGGGAGGGTGACGCGATGAGCTGGCTCGCCCACGAATTGCGCCTGCTGGTGCGCTCGAAACTGGCGCTGGCTGCGTTGGCATTGCTGTTGGTGCTGTCGACCCTGGCCGTGCTTTCGGGCACGCGCGAGGTGGCGCGCCAGCAGCAGACCATCGCGCGGCTGGCCGGGCTGCAGCAGCAAGACCTCGCTGCGCAGGCACGCAAATACACCCACGGCGGCGATGCCGGCTCCGCTGCGTATTACACCTTCCACGGCACCTGGGATGCACCGTCTTCCACGGCCTTCCTTGCGCTCGGCCTGCGCGATGCCACGCCCTATGTGCTGCGCGTGCGCGCGCTGGCGCTGCAGGCTCAACTGCACGAAGGCGAGAACTTCAATCCCGAATTGGCGCTGGCCGGCCGCTTCGACTTCGCTTTCGTGCTGGTGTATCTGGCGCCGCTGTTTCTCGTCGCGCTGTTGCACGACCTGGTATCGGGCGAGCGCCGATCGGGCCGCCTGGGCACGCTGCTGGCCATGCCCGGCGCCGGCCGCGGACTGTGGCTGCGCCGCGCGGGCTTGCGCACGGCGCTGGTCTTCAGTTGCCTGGTGCTGCCTGTGCTGGCGGGAGCACTGGGCAGCGGCACTGCTATCGAAGCCGTGGGCATCGTGCTGCTGGTCACGGCCGGCTACCTTGCGGTGTGGAGCGGGCTGGCGCTGATCATTGCGACGCGGCGCGGAAGCTCCGCCGCCAACGCGATGGCACTCATGGGCTGCTGGGCCGTGCTGACGCTCATCCTGCCGACCCTTGCCAACGCTGTGCTCGTGCGCGCCGTGCCTGTGCACCAGGGTGTGGAGTTGATGCTGGCGCAGCGCCAGGCCGTGCACGGCGCGTGGGACCTGCCACCGGAGGCGACGATGGAGAAGTTCTTCCGCACGCACCCCGAATGGCGGCACACCGCGCCGCTGCCCTCGGGCTTTCACTGGAAGTGGTACTACGCGTTTCAGCAGCTCGGCGACGAAAGCGCGGCACCGCAGGTAGCGGCTTACCGCGACGGCCTTATCGCGCGCCAGCGCTGGACCTCGCGGCTGGGCTGGCTGCTGCCGGGCGTCGGCGTGCAGGCCGCATTGCATCGACAGGCCGATACCGATTTGCAGGCGCAACTGGCCTATCAGGATCGCATCGCCGAATTTCATGCCCGCTTGCGCGCCTTCTACTACCCCTACCTGTTCAACGACCTGCGCTTCGGCCAGCAGGACTTTGCCTCCCAGCCGCACTTCAGCCTGCCAGCGCAACCGGCGGAAGTGCCGCTCGAGCACCTGCTGGCGCTGCTGCTGATGGGCGTAGCGGTTCTGGCGCTGGGCGTGGCCGCGGCCGGCCGGGTGCGCCCGAGCGCCGGTTGACGAAGGTGCGGAACTCGCGCGTGCGCCGCGGCTCTGACAGGCCATGCACGCCACGCCAGAACCAGGATCTGACCGGGTCGAATCCGCACCGGATCGAGCACAATCCGAACGGACTGGCCCTGCGGCCGGCCTTCCACGGCGCGCCGTTGCCGCGGCGATGGTCGCCTTTCCGGCGCTCTGGCTGGGCGCCCGCGCTCAACCAGCGCCAGTGCGGATGGCCACGCCGTCGCAGACGGAAGGGCCGTTTTATCCCGTCCGCCTGCCGAGCGACTCCGACAACGACCTGTTGCGCAACGGCACGCTGAACTACCGCGGCGGCCAGCCCGCATGGGTCGACGGCTCGGTGACCGACCTGGACGGCAAGCCGCTGCGCGGCGCGCAGGTCGAAATCTGGCAATGCGACGAAAACGGCCATTACCACCACCCCGGCGACGGTGACCGCGCAGATGCGGCCTTTCAGGGCTTCGGCCGCGTCGCGGTGGGCGAGGACGGCAGCTACCGCTTCCGCACCATCCGGCCCGTGCCCTACAGCGGCCGCACGCCGCACATTCACGTGAAAGTGAAGCTGGGCACGCGCGAACTGCTGACCACGCAGCTCTACGTGGCCGGCGACCCTGGCAACGCGCGCGACTATCTCTGGCGCAACCTTTCCCAAGCTGCGAGGGACGCCATTACCGTGCCTTTCGAGCGTGGGGCGGACGGGCTGCGGGCGCGCTTCCCTATCGTGGTTGCCGCCTGAGCCCGCTCGGCGCTAGCGATTGCTTGCGCCTCTGGCGCTTATTCCCACTCGATCGTTGCCGGCGGCTTGCTCGACACGTCGTACGTGACGCGGTTGATGCCGCGCACCTCATTGATGATGCGCCCAGACACCTTCTTGAGCAGCGCATACGGCAGCTCGGCCCAGTCGGCGGTCATGAAGTCGCTGGTCTGCACCGCACGCAGCGCGACCACGTAGTCGTAGGTGCGGCCGTCGCCCATCACGCCCACGCTCTTCACGGGGAGGAACACGGTGAAGGCCTGGCTCGTGAGGTCGTACCAGGTCTTGCCGGTGGCGTCGTCCTTGAAGTTGCGCAGCTCCTCGATGAAGATCGCGTCGGCGCGGCGCAGCAGGTCGGCGTATTCCTTTTTCACTTCGCCAAGAATGCGCACGCCCAGGCCCGGGCCGGGGAACGGATGGCGGTACACCATCTCGGGCGGAAGGCCGAGCGCCACGCCCAGTTCGCGCACTTCGTCCTTGAACAGGTCGCGCAGCGGCTCGAGCAGCTTGAGGCCGAGCTGCTCGGGCAAGCCGCCCACGTTGTGGTGGCTCTTGATGGTGACGGCCTTCTTGCTCTTGGCGCCGCCCGATTCGATGACATCCGGGTAGATGGTGCCTTGCGCAAGGAAGGTCGCACCCTTGTGGCCTCCATCGCCCGCCTTGAGCTTGGCGGCTTCCTGCTTGAACACGGTAACGAACTCGCCGCCGATGATCTTGCGCTTGGCTTCAGGGTCGCTCACGCCGGCGAGCTTGCCGAGGAACAGCTCGCTTGCATCGACGCGAATGACCTTTGCGTGCAGCTTGCCTTCGAACATCTCCATGACCATGTCGCCTTCGTTCAGGCGCAAGAGGCCGTGGTCGACGAACACGCAGGTCAGCTGGTCGCCGATGGCGCGGTGGATGAGCGCGGCGGCCACACTCGAATCCACGCCGCCCGAAAGGCCGAGGATGACTTCTTCATCGCCCACCTGCTCGCGGATCTTCTGCACGGCTTCGGCGATGTGGTCGCGCATGACCCAGTCGGGCTTGGCTTCGCAGATGCCGAGCACGAAGCGATCGATGATCGCCTTGCCTTGCACCGTGTGCGTTACTTCAGGGTGGAACTGCAGCGCGTAGTAGCGGCGCGCCTCGTCGGCCATGCCGGCGATGGGGCAGCTCTCGGTGCTGGCCATGAGCTTGAAGCCGGGCGGCAGTTCGGTGACCTTGTCGCCGTGGCTCATCCACACGTTGAGCATGCCGAAGCCTTCGGGCATGGTGAAGTCGGCAATGTCTTTCAGCAGCGCAGTGTGGCCATGGGCGCGCACCGAAGCAAAGCCGAACTCGCGCTTGTGGCCGCCCTCGACCTTGCCGCCGAGCTGGTGGGCCATGGTCTGCATGCCGTAGCAGATGCCGAGCACCGGCACGCCCAGGTCGAACACGGCTTGAGGCGCCTTGTCGGTGGTTTCTTCGTACACGCTCGCATGGCTGCCCGAAAGAATCACGCCCTTCAGGTGGCCGTCGGCCGCGTACTCGCGCACCCATTCGTCGGTCACGTCGCAAGGGTGCACTTCGCTGAGCACGTGTGCTTCGCGCACGCGGCGTGCGATGAGCTGGGTGACTTGCGAGCCGAAATCGAGGATGAGGATCTTGTCGTGTTGCATGGAGAAGACTCGGTCAGAGCGTTGAAATGTCGAATAGCCTGACGCCCGCTTGCGGCGCAGCCTGGATGAGTTGCTCGTCGAAAGTGGCGAGCGGAAGATTGAGCGACCTGGCGAGCCACAGGTAGCCCGCGTCATAGAGCGAGACGCCGGCATCGATGGCCACGGCGAGCACGGCCTTGTGCTGGGCCGGTGCGAGTTCATGCAGTTCCACGCGGTGGCGGATGGCATCGAGCACGCTCCACAGTCCTTCGACGGCCGAAGGAGGAATGCGGCCGCTGCGAACGCCGTTGGCAAGGATGTTGGCGCACTCCCACTGCCATGCATTGGGCGCCTGCGGCTCGACCTCATCGCGTCGAATGGCGCCGTAGAGCTTGCGGGTGTGTTCGCTGGCCTGGTCGGGCAGCAGCCAGGCGGCGGTAACGGAAGCGTCCATGACGAAGGCTGTCACGATTGCCGTCCTTCGTCGAGCAATGCGCGCACGGTTCGGCCGGGCTTGATGCTGGCGTGCAGCGCGTCGATCTGGCCGAGCTCGCGTTCGATCTGCTCGTCGGTGATGACCGGCTTGCGCCGCACCGGCAGCATGCGCACCACCTCCTTGCCGTGGCGCGTGATGCGAACTTCCTCGCCCTTTTCGACCAGGTCGATCAGGGCAGAGAAGTTGTTCTTGGCTTCGGCGATGCCGATGGATTGCATTTGGGCCAGAAAGTTGGAATCTGGCCCAAATTCTAATCCCGATCTGGCCTGACTTTCAAGATCTGGCCAGATCAGGCTTACTCGGCGCGGTAGTTCGGCGCTTCCTTGGTGATCTGCACGTCGTGCACGTGGCTCTCGCGAATGCCCGCCGTGGTGATCTCGACGAACTCGGCCTTGTTCTTCATCTCTTCGATGGTGGCGCAGCCGCAGTAGCCCATGCTGGCGCGCAATCCGCCGGACATCTGATACACGATGGAAACCATCGAGCCCTTGTAGGGCACGCGGCCTTCGATGCCTTCGGGCACCAGCTTGTCGGCGTTGGGGTTGCCGGTGGTGGATTCCTGGAAGTAGCGGTCGGCACTGCCCTGCTGCATGGCGCCGATGGAGCCCATGCCGCGGTAGCTCTTGTAGCTGCGGCCCTGGAACAGCACGATTTCGCCGGGCGCCTCTTCGGTGCCCGCGAACATGCCGCCCATCATCACGGTGCTTGCGCCCGCGGCAATGGCCTTGGCGATGTCGCCCGAATAGCGGATGCCGCCGTCGGCGATCAGCGGAATGCCTGTGCCCTGCAGCGCGGTGGCCACGTTATCCACGGCCATGATCTGCGGAACGCCCACGCCGGCGACGATGCGCGTGGTGCAGATCGAGCCGGGGCCGATGCCGACCTTGACCGCGTCCGCGCCGGCGTCGGCCAGCGCACGGGCTGCGTCGCCGGTGGCGATGTTGCCGCCGATCACGTCGACCTGCGGATAGTTCTTCTTGACCCAGCGCACGCGCTCGATCACGCCGGCGCTATGGCCGTGCGCGGTGTCGACTACGATGGCATCGACACCGGCCTTGACCAGTGCCTCGACGCGTTCTTCGGTGCCCGCCCCCACGCCGACCGCCGCGCCCACGCGCAGGCGGCCGCTCGGGTCGCGCGCCGCATTGGGGAAGCTGGTCTGCTTGGTGATGTCCTTGACGGTGATCAGGCCCTTGAGCTCCCATGCGCTGTTGATGACCAGCAGGCGTTCGAGCTTGTGCTTGTTGAGCAGCGCCTTGGCTTCGGCGAGCGTGGTGCCGTCGGGCACGGTGATGAGCTTTTCGCGCGGCGTCATGATCTCGCTCACCGGCACGTCCAGGCGGCTCTCGAAGCGCAGGTCGCGCCCCGTGACGATGCCCACCACCTTGCCGCCGTCGAGCACCGGAAAGCCCGAAATGCCCAGCTCGTCGGACAGCTGCATGACCTGCAGCACCGTGTGCGTGGGTGTGATCACCACCGGGTCGCGCAACACGCCGGATTCGTATCGCTTCACCTTGGCAACCTGCGCGGCCTGCTCGGCCGCGGTGAAGTTCTTGTGCACGATGCCGATGCCGCCTTCTTGCGCAATTGCGATCGCGAGGCGTGCCTCGGTCACGGTGTCCATCGCGGCGGAAACCAGCGGCAGATTGAGCGCGATGTTGCGGGAGAAACGGGTGGCGAGGGAGGTGTCCTTGGGCAGGACCTGGGAGAACGCTGGCACCAACAACACGTCGTCGAAGGTGAGCGCTTTGCCGAGAAGGCGCATGGGTGAAGCTCCAAAAGACGGATTGTAACGATGCCCGGTACTTACCCGCCCCCTGAGGGGCTTCGGCCGATATCGGCGTGGCCCGCAAGAGCGTCAAACGTCGCCAATTTCCAACTCGACGGCGTTGAAAGCGTGGGCCTTTCGTGTTGCAAAACGTAAGGCACAGCTAAACTCGCTGGATGAAATTCGCGCATTGGCTCGTACTGGGATGTGTTTGCCTGCTGCCGCTGTCGGCCAGCGCGCAATGGCAATGGATCGACAAGAGCGGCAAGAAGGTCTTCAGCGACCAGGCACCGCCGCCCGATATTCCCGAAAAGAACATCCTGCGCCGCGCGGGCTCGCCGCCGCCGGCCCGCACGGGCTTCGGCTCGGCTCCCGCCGACAGCGCAACCTCCGACGAGGCAGCCGCACCCAAGGCTCGTGAAGCCGCCGCAGCGCCCAAGCCTCCGGCTGTCGACAAGGAACTCGAGGAAAAGACCAAGAAGGCGCAGGCGGAAGAAAAGGCCAAGCAGGCCGCCGAGGCGGAGAAAAACGCCAAGATCAAGGCCGAGAACTGCGAACGCGCGCGCCAGGGCAAGGCCACGTTCGACAGCGGCATCCGCGTGGCCAAGGTCAACGCCAAGGGCGAGCGCGAGATCATGGACGACACCGCGCGCGCCGCCGAGCAGAAGCGCCTTCAGTCGATCATCCAAAGCGACTGCAAGTAGTCTCGAAGACTCAGTAGCCGGCCTTGCCGCCCTTGCGGCGGTTTGCAAAAAGGCCGGTACCCCGCGCGCCCTGCCGTTGAAAGCGCTCGCGGCGCGCGACCTTCGGGTCCACCGCCAAGGGCCGGCAGAGTTCGACGCGGTCGCCGTCCTTGAGCGGCTGGTTCCACTCGACTTCCCTGCCCCATATTCCCGGCGTCATCGATTGGCGCCAATCCAGTTGCGGGAAGCGCTGCGCGAGGTCGCTGGCTTTCACGGCATCGTCAACGGTGGCCTCGGGCGCCAGCCGCAGCACTTGCTCGAACACCTCGCGCGGCGCGGGCGAGCAGCTCAGCGTGACTTCGATCATCCTTCCTTGCCGTAGACCTGCTCGGCGCGCTTCACGAAGGCCTCGACCAAGCTGGAGGCCACGGTGTCGAACACCGGCCCCACAAGAGCCTGCAGCGCAAAGTTGCTGAAACCGTAGCTCATGTGCAGCTCGACACGGCAGGCTCGGTCGCCGGGCTCGCCCACGGGTGCGAACTTCCAGATGCCGTCAAGGTTGGAGAACGGCCCGTCGACCAGCTTGAGGTGAACTTCGCGCCCCGGTACGTGGCTGTTGCGGGTGGTAAAGCTCTGGTGAAGGCCGGCAAAAGCCAGGCCGACTTCGGCGGTCATGCCGGCCTCGTCTTCCTCGATGACCCGGGCCTTGTCGCACCAGGGCAGGAACTGCGGATACTTCTCCACATCGGTGACGAGCGCGTACATCTCTTCGGCGCTGTACCAGATGAGGACGGACTTGTTGACGGTTTTCATAGAATCGGGACAGCGTGCGCGACGGATTGTATTGAAGCCATGCGTCCCCATCTTTCCGAGCCATGGCCACCAAGAAACAAGATACCTCCTCCCGCATTGCCGACAACAAGAAGGCCGCGTACAACTATTTCTTCGAAGAACGCTTCGAGGCCGGCATCGTCCTCGAAGGCTGGGAAGTCAAGTCCCTGCGCGAAGGCAAGGTGCAGCTGACCGACGGCTACGTGGTGATCCGCGACGGCGAACTGTTCGTTGTCGGCCTACAGATCAACCCGCTCAAGAGTGCGTCGACCCACGTCAACCCTGACTCGATCCGCACCAAGAAGTTGCTGCTGCACAAGGAAGAAATCCGCCGGCTGGTCGGCAAGGTCGAACAAAAGGGCTACACCCTGGTGCCGCTCAACCTGCATTGGAAGGCGGGCAAGGTCAAATGCGAAATTGCGCTCGCCAAGGGCAAGGCCGAGCACGACAAGCGGGACACCATCAAGGACCGCGAAGGCAAGCGCGAAGTCGAGCGCGCCATGAAGAGCCGCAGCCGCTAGTTTCTTTTTTGCGCGGCATGGAATAAAACGCCACTGCGGGTGTTTATGCGGTGTCACCGGATGGTCGGTGCACCCAACCAGGAGTCTTCCATGTCGCCTCTTCGCGTTTCTTCCGCCGGCCTTGCCGCGGCGCTGCTCGGCAGCGTGCTCGCGCTTCCCGTTCTCGCCCAGCCCAAGGCCGCGGGCGGCGCGCTGGTCGGCCCAAACGGCATGACCCTCTACACCTTCGACAAGGACACGGCCGGCAGCGGCAAGTCGGCATGCAATGGAGGGTGCGCGGCCAACTGGCCACCCTTCATGGCCACGGACACCGACAAGCCGGCCGGCGACTTCACCATCGTCACGCGGGACGACGGCAAGAAGCAGTGGGCGGCCAAGGGCTGGCCGCTCTATTACTGGGCCAAGGACACGAAGCCGGGCGACAAGACCGGCGACGGCGTTGGCGGGGCCTGGAAAACCGCCAAGCCCTGATTGCACGTGATGTTTTGCTGAACTCGCGACGCCCGCCTACCGCGATTTGCCTTGAGGCCGGCATAAACTGCCGGCTCGCGCATCCAACTGGCTTGTGTTCGCGATTTTTCAACTGAAGGAGAAACTGCATGAAATTGCTCAGCGCCTCGATCCTCGCGGCGGCATTGCTCGCCGGTTGCGGTGGCATGTCCAACAAGACCGCCAGCGCACCCGACACCCCCACTCGCACCGCCGATGGCGTGCTCGTCGGACCGAACGGCATGACGCTCTACACCTTCGCCCGCGATACGCCCGGCGCAGGCACCTCCGCCTGCAATGCCCAGTGCGCCGCCAACTGGCCGCCGCTCCCCGTGGCCGAAACCGCCAAGCCCATGGGCGGCTACACCATCATCGTGCGCGAAGACGGCAAGAGGCAGTGGGCCTACAAGGGTTCTCCGCTCTACTACTGGACGAAGGACAGCAAGCCGGGCGACAAGACCGGTGACGGCGTCCTGAACGGCGCCTGGAAGGTTGCCCGCCCCTGAGGGCCGGCCGTCTGCTGAATGCAAAAGGCCCCGGCGAAAGTCGGGGCCTTTTTCTTTTTTCGGGGGTTGCCCTAGTGCGCGCTGGGCAGCACGCTGTCCGCCGCCGTGGTGGTGCGCCGTCCGCGCAGCGCAAGCAACTCGTTGAACACCAGCGCCCCGATGACCAGCGCGCCACCGGTCAGCACACTGGGCGCAGGCGTTTCGCCGGCACCGAGCCAAGCCAATGCAATGCCGAAGATCACCTCGAGCAACGCAAGCAAGGCAACTTCGGGCGCCTTCAGCACCCGTGCGCAAAGCACTGAAAGCACGCACGGGATCGCCAACTGGAACACGCCCAGGAAGGCAAGCAGGCCGAGGTCGTGCGCGTTCGCCTGAAAAGGCAGTGCAAAGGGCAGCGTGAAGAGTGCGCTGAGCGCCGCGCCGATCAGCACCGCGGGAACCAGGTCGATGTCCTGCCCCTTCGCATGCGCATGCTGAACCACCGTCCAATTGGTGGCACCCGCCAATGGCACGCAAAGCGCCACCAGCGTTCCGAGCAGAGATCCGCCCACCGCACCGCCCTGCAGCAGCTGCGTGCCGTACATCCAGGCAATGCCGAGCCCGGCCACCACAATGGCAAGCCAGGTTCGCAGCGGCAGCCGGTGGCCGATGAAGATGCGCGCAGCCAGCGCCGTGAACAACGGCCCGAGCGCCATGGTCACCAGCACGCTGGCGGTGGAAGCCAGCGTGAGCGCCACCATGAAGGCGGTGAACATCACCGTCCAGCAAACGCCCGAAATCCACAGCGCGCGGCCGCCGCGCCGTATTTGCGAAAACACCGCCCGGCCCCGCCAAAGCGGCAAGATCACCAGCAGCGCAAGCAGCGTGAAGAGGCTGCGCCAGAAGGTGATCTCGAAACTGTGCGCCTGCGCAAGGTGCCGCGTGACAACGCCCGCCGTGGCCCACATCAGGGTCACGGCGACCATCATCCACACGGCCCCTCCGTGCGTCAGGCGCAGCATCGGTCGGTGTTGGTGCCGGCGATCAGCTCGCCGTTTCGCGGCTGGCGCGCTTGCGGTCGCTTTCCTTCAGGAAACGCTTGCGCAGGCGAACGCTCTTGGGCGTGATTTCGACCAGTTCGTCGTCCTCGATGAACTCGACGCCGTATTCGAGCGTGAGGTCGATCGGGGGCGTGATCTTGATCGCATCTTCCTTGCCGCTCACGCGGAAGTTCGTCAGCTGCTTCGTACGCGTGGCGTTCACCACGAGATCGTTATCGCGGCTGTGGATGCCGACGATCATGCCTTCGTACACCGGATCGTTGGCCTTCACGAACATGCGGCCGCGGTCGTCCAGCTTGCCCAGGGCGTAGGTGAAGATTTCACCGTCGTCCATCGAGATCAGCACGCCGTTCTTGCGGCTGCCGATGTCGCCCTTGTGCGGTTCGTAGCTGTCGAAGATGTTGCTGATGAGGCCCGAGCCGCGCGTCAGGTTCAGGAACTCATTCGTGAAGCCGATCAGGCCGCGCGCCGGAATGCGGTACTCGAGGCGAACACGGCCGCGGCCGTCCGGTTCCATGTTGACCAGTTCGCCCTTTCGCTCGCCCAGTGCCTGCATCACGCCGCCTTGGTGCTGCTCTTCGATGTCGGCCGTGACCAGCTCGATGGGCTCGTGCTTCTCGCCGTTCACGGTGCGGAACACCACGCGCGGCTTCGACACGGCCATTTCGTAGCCTTCGCGGCGCATGTTTTCCAAGAGGATGGTCAGGTGCAGTTCACCACGGCCCATCACTTCGAAAATACCTTCTTCGTCGGTTTCGTTCACGCGCAGCGCAACGTTGTGCTGCAGTTCCTTCTGCAGGCGGTCCCAGATCTGGCGGCTGGTGACGAACTTGCCTTCGCGTCCGGCCAGCGGGCTGGTGTTCACGCAGAAGTTCATGGTCAGGGTCGGCTCGTCGACCTTGAGCATGGGCAGCGGCGCGGGCTTGTCCTTGTCGGTCACGGTGACGCCGATGCCGATGTCGGTGATGCCGTTGATCAGCACGATTTCGCCGGGGCCGGCTTCAGTCGATTGCACGCGGTCCAGGCCTTGGAAGGTCAGCACCTGGTTGACGCGGCCCTTGATGGACTTGCCGTCCGGACCTTCCATGACCAGCACGTCGGTCATGGGCCGGAGCGTGCCCTGGCTGATGCGGCCCACGCCGATGCGGCCGACGAAGGTCGAGAAGTCGAGCGCGGAAATCTGCAGCTGCAGCGGCGCGTTCGGGTCACCCTTTTGCGACGGAACGTGCTTCAAGATGGTGTTGAACAGGGCCGACATGTCGGGGCCCCATTGTTCACCGGGTGCGCCTTCTTCCAGCGACGACCAGCCGTTGATGCCCGAGGCGTAGACCACGGGGAAGTCGAGCTGTTCGTCGGTGGCGCCGAGCTTGTCGAACAGGTCGAAGGCAGCGTTGACCACCTTGTCGGGGTTCGCGCCCGGCTTGTCGACCTTGTTCACGACCAGAATCGGCTTGAGGCCGAGGGCCAGTGCCTTCTTGGTCACGAAGCGGGTCTGGGGCATCGGGCCTTCTTGCGCATCGATGAGCAGCACCACGCCGTCGACCATGCTGAGCGCACGTTCCACTTCACCGCCGAAGTCCGCGTGGCCGGGGGTGTCGACGATGTTGATGTGCGTGCCTTCCCAGGTCACAGCGCAGTTCTTGGCCAGGATCGTGATGCCACGTTCTTTTTCGATGGCGTTGTTGTCCATCACCGTGTCGACCACTTTCTCGTGCTCGGCAAAGGTGCCCGACTGGCGCAGCAGCTGGTCGACCATCGTGGTCTTGCCATGGTCCACGTGGGCAATGATGGCGATATTGCGGATTTGCTTGGTACTCATGGTGTCGCTTCGGTCTGTTGTGCGTTCAAAAGAATTTGCTGGATTTCGATGGGGTTCAGCAAGCGCCCCGGAATCAATTCGTTGGCCGTGACGTGGGCCGTTCCCAGGAAGGCCGGCGGTTCGATGCCGAACACCGCCACCTCGTCGGCATCGTCCCAGTTGCCACGGCGGCGCAGGCCCGAGAGAAAGCGTGCCGCATCTTCGTTGCCGAGCATGACGCGGCTGTGGCCGTCCACCAGGGATTCGGCAGGCAGGAGTTGTGCCAGGCGCTCTTCCTCGCCCATGGCCTCGAGCGCCTCGAGCGTGACGCATTGCGCATCGCCGAAGCCGCCGGTTGCCGTGCGGCGCAGCGAGGTCAGGTGCGCGCCGCAACCCAGGGCCTCGCCGATGTCTTCGCCCAAGGTGCGAATGTAGGTGCCCTTGCTCACGGAGGCAACGATCCGCAGGGCGGTCTCGTCCGTTCGCGTGATGCTCAGCCGGTGAATGACCACGTCGCGTGGCGCACGCTCTATTTCGATGCCTTCGCGCGCGTACTCGTACAGCGCCTTGCCATCTTTCTTGAGCGCGCTGTGCATCGGCGGAACCTGGCGGATCGGACCGGTGAACTGCGCTTCGACACGGGCCAGGTCTTCAGGCGTAACGTGCACCGGGCGCTCGGCAATGACCTCGCCCTCGGCATCCGCGGTGGCGGTCTTCACGCCCAGGCGGGCCGTGGCCACGTAGGTCTTGTCTGCGTCGAGGTGCAACTGGCTGAACTTGGTGGCTGCGCCAAAGCACAGGGGCAGCACGCCGGTCGCGAGCGGATCGAGCGTGCCGGTGTGGCCCGCTTTTTCGGCGCGCAGCAACCACTTGGCCTTTTGCAAGGCCTGGTTGCTGGAGAGTCCCAGCGGTTTATCGAGCAACAACACCCCATGCACAGGGCGCCGCTGCACCCTTGTGCGTGGCGCGTTCATGGCTAGTCGTCTTTCGAACGCGAAGCGACAGCCTGCGCAATGAGCGCATTCATGTCGGCCGCACGCTCGGTGGTGCGATCGAACAGGAAGTGCAGCGTCGGCACGGTGTGGATGTGCAAGCGCTTGAACAGGCCGTTGCGCAGGAACCCCGCAGCCTGGTTCAGCGCTTCGGTGGTCTCGTCCACGTCGCCCGTGAGCACGCTGAAGAACACCTTCGCATGCGCATAGTCGGGCGTGACCTCGACCGCCTGGATCGTGACCATGCCCACGCGCGGGTCCTTCAACTCGCGCGCGATCAGCTCCGTCAGATCGCGCTGGATCTGATCGGCAACCTTGAACGCGCGGTTGGGGGCGGCGGCTTTTCTTTTTGGCATGGACTCGGTCGCATCGAACGCTTGTTACAGCGTACGGGCGATTTCCTTGATTTCAAAGAACTCGAGCTGATCACCCTCTTTGATGTCGTTGTAGTTCTTGAGCTTGATACCGCACTCGAAGCCTTCGCGCACTTCGCGGACGTCGTCCTTCATGCGCTTGATCGAGTCGACTTCGCCGGTGTAGATCACCACGTTGTCGCGCAGCAGGCGGAAATGCGCGCTGCGGTTGACCGAACCCGAGGTGATGTACGAACCCGCGACCGTACCGATCTTCGAGGCCACGAACACCGTGCGGATCTCGGCCGAGCCGATGATTTCCTCGCGGCGCTCCGGTGCCAGCATGCCCGACATCGCAACCTTGATCTCGTCCACAGCGTCGTAAATGATGCTGTAGTAGTTCAGCTGCACGCCATTGCCTTCGGCCAGCTTGCGCGCACCGGCATCGGCACGCACGTTGAAGCCGATCACGATGGCCTTGGAGGCGATGGCGAGGTTGATGTCGCTTTCGCTGATGCCGCCGACGCCGGCGTACACGATCTGCACCTTGACCTCTTCGTTCGCCAGCTTGAGCAGCGATTGGGCCAGTGCTTCCTGCGAACCCTGAACGTCGGCCTTGATGATGATGCGCAGCGTCTGCACTTCGCCGGCCGAAAGGTCGGTGAACATGTTCTGCAGGTTCGCAGCCTGGGCCTTCGCCAGCTTGGTGTTGCGGAACTTGCCGGCACGGTAGGTCGCGATTTCGCGCGCACGGCGCTCGTCGCTCATCACCATGAACTCGTCGCCCGCTTGCGGCACTTCGGTCAGGCCCTGGATCTCGACCGGAATCGACGGACCCGCGGTCTTGATGGTCCGACCGTCTTCGTCGAGCATGGCGCGCACGCGGCCATAGGTCGAGCCGGCCAGCACCACGTCACCGGTCTTGAGCGTGCCGGACTGAACCAGCACGGTAGCAACCGGGCCGCGGCCCTTGTCGAGCTGCGCTTCGATGACCAGGCCCTTGGCCGCGGCATCCACCGGCGCCTTGAGTTCCAGCACTTCGGCTTGCAGCAGCACCTGTTCGAGCAGGTCGTCGATGCCCTGGCCCGTCTTGGCGGACACCGGCACGAACGGCACGTCGCCGCCGTACTCTTCCGGCACGACCTCCTCGGCCACCAGTTCCTGCTTTACGCGGTCCGGGCTGGCGTCGGGCTTGTCGATCTTGTTGATGGCAACCACGATCGGCACACCAGCGGCTTTCGCGTGCTTGATGGCTTCCTTGGTCTGCGGCATGACGCCGTCGTCGGCCGCCACTACCAGGATGACGATGTCGGTGGCCTGCGCACCACGGGCACGCATGGCCGTGAAAGCCTCGTGACCCGGGGTGTCGAGGAACGACACCATGCCGCGCTCGGTTTGCACGTGGTACGCACCAATGTGCTGGGTAATGCCGCCGGCTTCGCCCGCGGCCACCTTGGCACGGCGGATGTAGTCCAGCAGCGAGGTCTTGCCGTGGTCGACGTGGCCCATGACGGTCACGACCGGTGCGCGCGGCAGGGCTTCGGCGGTTTGCGCGCCAACGTCCTCGTCGGTGAAGGCTTCCGGGTCGTCCAGCGCGGCAACAACCGCGTTGTGGCCCATTTCCTCCACAAGGATCATGGCGGTGTCCTGGTCGAGCGACTGGTTGATGGTCGCCATCTGGCCCAGCTTCATGAGCTGCTTGATGACTTCCTGCGCCTTGACGGCCATCTTGTGCGCGAGCTCGGCCACCGTGATGGTTTCGGGCACGTGCACTTCGAGAATGCGCGCCTCGACCGGTGCGGCCTGCACATGCTCTTCGTGGCCTCCACGGTCATTGCTGCCGCGGCGGCCACGCGGGCCTCCGCGCCAGTTGCCGCGGCCGACACCACCGCTGGCATCGCCGCGGGTCTTGATCTCTTTCTTCTTGGCAGGATCGCCAGCCCAGCTCGACGAGAGCTTGGCCGACTTGACTTCCTTGCCCGCGCCGGCGGCGCCAGGCGCTGCGGGAGCGCCGGCTGCGGCGGGCGCACCGGGGCGGGCCGCGGGCGCGGCCGGCTTGTGCAGCGTGCCCTTGACCGCGGCCTTTTCGGGCTGCGGCTTCTCGGGCGCCTTGTGCGGCACCAGCACGCGGGCCGGTGCGTTCATCATGGCGCGAATGGCTTCGGCTTCGGCGAGTGCCTTGCGGCGACGCTCGTCGAGGTCCTTGGCGCGGGCGGCTTCCTCGTCGGCACGGGCCTTCGATTCAGCGGCGGCCTTGGCCTTCGCGTCTTCCTTGGCTTGCGTGGCGGCGGTCTGGGCGGCCAGCTTGGTGTCTGCGGCTTGCTGTTCAGCGGCAGCGGCTGCGGCGGCCGCAGGTGCGGCCACCGGCTTGGCCGCTTCCTTCGGGGGCGCGGCAGCGGCTTCGGCAGCAGCCTTTTTCTCGGCGGCGACGCGTGCGGCTTCCTGCTCGGCCTGTTCGGCGCGCTCGGCCTTTTCGGCCTGCTCGCGTTCGCGGGCTTCGGCTTCTTCGCGCAGGCGGCGCTTCTCGGCCAACTCTTCTTCCTGGCGGCGGATCAGTTCGGCCTGGCGGCGCGCCTCTTCCTCGCGGCGAGCCAGTTCGGCCTCGTCGATGCGGGGTGCGGCGGGTGCCGCGGCGGGCGCTTCAGCCACGGGCTGCGCTTCGGGCACGGCGGGGTGGCCGTCGTCGCGCTGGATGAAGGTGCGCTTCTTGCGCACTTCGACCTGGATGGTGCGGGCGCGACCGGTAGCGTCGGCCTGCTTGATCTCGCTGGTCGACTTCTTCGTCAGCGTGATCTTCTTGCGCTCGGGCTCGGCGGTGCCGTGGCTGGCTTTGAGAAAGCCGAGCAGGCGCTGCTTGTCAGCCTCGGTGAGTGCATCGGTGGGTGCCGCTTTGGGCACGCCTGCGCTCTTGAGCTGGTCAAGCAAGGTTTCGGGAGTCTTCTTGAGCTCGTTCGCGAACTCGGCGACAGTGGTACTGGACATATTGGTTTCGTGCCTCCATGACCATCACTCTTGGCCGGCGAACCAATGTTCGCGGGCTTTCAAGATGAGGGCTTTGGCGTCATCGGCGCTGTGGCCGGTGATCTCGGTGAGTTCATCGACCGCGAGGTCGGCGAGGTCGTCGCGGGTGTGCACACCCGCCTCGGCCAGCTTGGGAATCAGCTCGGGGTCGAGGCCTTCGAGGTCGCGCAGATTCTGCGAGACGGTCTCGACGCCCTCTTCCTTGGCGATTTCCATGGTCAACAGCGCATCCTTGGCGCGCGTGCGCAGCTCGTTGATGGTGTCTTCGTCGAAAGCTTCGATCTCCAGCATTTCGGAGATCGGCACATAGGCCACTTCCTCGAGGCTGTTGAAGCCCTCGGAGATCAGGATGTCGGCGATTTCCTCGTCGACGTCGAGCTTTTCCATGAAGAGCTTGCGGCTGGCATCGGTTTCGACGGCCTGCTTCTGCGCAGACTCGTTGGCGTCCATGATGTTGATCTTCCAGCCGGTGAGGTCGGAAGCCAGGCGCACGTTCTGGCCGCCGCGGCCGATGGCGATGGCGAGGTTTTCCTCGTCGACCACCACGTCCATGGCGTGCTTTTCCTCGTCGACCACGATCGACGACACGTTGGCCGGTGCCAGGGCGCCAATCACGAACTGGGCCGGGTCTTCGCTCCACAGCACGATGTCGACGCGCTCGCCGGCAAGCTCGTTGGTGACGGCGTTGACACGCGTGCCGCGAACGCCGACGCAGGTGCCGATGGGGTCGACACGCTTGTCATGCGACAGCACGGCGATCTTGGCGCGCGAACCCGGGTCGCGGGCACAGCTCTTGATTTCGAGCAGGCCTTGTTCGATTTCGGGCACTTCCTGGCGGAACAGCTCGATCATGAACTCGGGCGCCGAGCGCGACAGGATGATCGGCGCGCCGCGCAGCGTCAGGTCGACTTCCATGATCATGGCTCGCACGCGGTCGCCGTTGCGCAGGTTTTCCTTGGAGATCATCTCGCTGCGGCGCAGGCGCCCTTCGACGCGGCCGGCCTCCACGATGATGTCGCCCTTGTCCAGGCGCTTCACGGTGCCCACGAAGATCTTGTCGCCGCGCGACATGAAGTCGTTGAGCAGCATCTCGCGCTCGGCGTCGCGGATCTTCTGCAGGATGACCTGCTTGGCCGCCATGGCGCCGATACGGCCGATGGGCACGGATTCAACCGCTTCCTCGATGTATTCGTCGACCTCGATGTCGGGCATTTCTTCCCGGGCTTCGAACAGGAGGATTTCCTGGTCGGGCAGCTGCAGGCCGGCCTCGTCCGGAACGACGTGCCAGCGGCGAAAGGTTTCATAGTCGCCGCTGTCGCGATCGACCGAGACGCGGATGTCCACGTCGCCCTGGTGGAGCTTCTTGGTGGCCTGCGCCAGTGCGGACTCGACTGCGCCGAAAACCACGTCGCGCTCGACGTTCTTCTCGCGCGAGATCGCATCCACCAACATCAACATTTCGCGATTCATGCCACCACTCCTCTGGTCAGTCCGGAACATTCGTTCCGTCGTCAATATCCGAAAAACCCGGTTGGGTTTTGGCCTTGCGGCCCTTGAAATCCACAATTGGCGCAAGCCGCGCATCGCGCAGCTCGTCCAGCACGAAGCCGAGCGCATGCAACGTTGCAGGCGCGCGCTTCTTGCTCACTTTTTGACCCGGCTTGGGCTCGGGCGCATCGCTCCAGACGATTTGCCAGCCCGGGGCTCCGCTGGCCCCTTCCACGCGCTCCAGCGTGCCGCGAAACTTCTTGCGGGTGGCAGACACCTGCCCCGCCGCCGCGGCACCCATCGGCGCCTTGAGCGTGATGTCGACCACCTCGCCCACGAAACGCTCGAAATCCTGCTCATTGCGCAGCGGACGGTCAATACCCGGCGAGGAAACCTCGAGCCGCTTGTAATCGACACCATCGACCTCGAGCGCAAATTGCAGCTGCCGCGTTACCTTTTCGCAATCTTCGACGGTCACGAAAGGCTCGGGAATACCAGCAGCCACAGCTTCCGATGTGGGGGCCGTCCAAGGCAAATCAATCGTCACGCGCAGCAATCCCCCGGCCGAGCGTTCGATCTCGACCAGGTCGTAGCCGAGTCCGGCCACGGTTTGTTCCACAATCTGCTGCAATGCCACGTGTTCGAAAGTGCCTTGTAAAAATGCCTGTGCGAAATGCTTGTACGCGCCACCCGCCCGCCACGGATGCCACGCATTGAAAATGCATAGACCAAAAAAAACGGGCGGTTGGTACCCGCCCGTTTGGTCGTGAGCCTCGAATTATATGCTATTCCTGTGATAAATGAAGTGGCTGGAGCGGCTCAAAACGCCTGTCGGCGCCGGGATCTGGACCAGACCAGCGCAAACAGCACCGAACCAAGCGCCAGCGCAGCTGCCGCCACCAGCAGCGGCAGCTGAAAAGAACCGGTTCGCTGGGCCAAAGGCGCCGCAAACAGCGGCCCGATGATCTGCCCGACCCCATAGGAAGCCGTGGCGTAGCCGATCAGCCCGGCCGCGGCATTGCCCCGCAAGCGGCGGGCATCTCGCATGGCAAAAAGCGTGATGGCCGTGAAGGGCATGCCGAGCAGCAGGCTCCCCAGCGCAAAGCCCGTGATCGTCGGCCATGCCACCGACAGCACCACGCCGAGCGCCTGCAGCGCATAGGCCACGGCCAGCAGCAACCGGTTGTCCCAGTGAATGGGCGCGCGCGCACCGATCAGGGCGCCCGGAATGATGGCCAGCCCGAACAGCGGCCAGAAGAAGTCGGGCCAGGACGAGCCCGGCAGGGCCTGGCGGGCGATCACCGGCAGGAACGTGGCGGTAATGATGTAGCCGAAGCCGGCCAGGCCGTACAGCGCAACCAGCCAGATCGCGTCGCTGCGCGCCGACGCCGAAGCGGCCGGCCCCGCTGCGGCAGGAGATGGCGCCGTGGAACCGGTGGCCGCAGGCAGGTCGCCGTCATCAAAAATCCGCCAGATCAGCGCCACCAGCACCACCGCGAGCACGCCCAGACCGATCCATCCCGCTTCCGAACCCCAGCGGCCCAATGCGCCGCCGAGCAGGCCGGTCATGGCGATGCCGATGCCCGGCCCCGTGTAGATCACGCCGGCCAGCGCCGGGGAATTGGTTTCGGCCAATCGCCGCAGCCCCCACCCCGACGCGAAAACGAAAACCCAGGCGCTCATTACGCCGGCGGCCGTGCGCAGGATGCCCCAACTGGTAAAGCTGTGGAGCACGCCCATGCCGATCAACAGCACCGCCGTAGCGACCAAGCCGCCGCGCACCATGGTCTTGGCCTTGAAGCCGATGGCCGCGCAACTGACTGCGCCAAGAAAGTAACCCAGGTAATTGAGTGAAGCCAGCACGCCGCCGGCCTCGAGCTGGAGCTTTCCCTCGTGCAGCATGATCGGCAGCATGGGCGTGAAGGCGAAGCGCCCCAGCCCCATCGCTACCGCCAAAGTGACCATGCAGGCCAGCGCCGCGCGCCAGGCACCGCGCCGGCTTTGTCCGACTCCCGACATTTTCTTCAGTTCCGTTGTTTATTCCAGCAGCGCCGCGGCCACCAGTTTTTTTGTATAGGGGTGCTCGGGCGCATCGAGCACGCGCTCGACCGGACCGGTTTCGAGGATGGCACCGTCCTTCATCACGATGACTTGGTGCGCCATGGCGCGGATCACCTCGACGTCGTGCGTGATCAGCAAATAACTCAGGCCCCGCTCGCGCTGGAGGCGCTGGAGCAATCCCAGCACCTGCTTCTGGATCGTGACGTCGAGCGCGCTGGTCGGCTCGTCGAGCACCAGCAATTGCGGATCGACGATCAATGCGCGCGCAATTGCAAGCCGCTGGCGCTGCCCTCCAGAAAACTCGTGCGGATAGCGGTCGAGCAGCGATGGAAACTGCGCCTCGCCCAGACCCACGTCGGTCAGCGCTGCCAGCGCGCGCGCCCGGCGCTGGGCGGTGTCGAGTTCGGGTGCGTGCACGCGCAGCCCCTCCCCCACGATCTGCTCGACCGTCATGCGGGGCGAGAGCGAAGAAAACGGGTCCTGGAAAACCACCTGCATGACCCGGCGCAGGGCCAGGTCGGACGCGCGGTCGACCGCCCACCCCTTGCCGCCCACTTTCAACGCGCCGCGGTACTTCAGCAGGCCGAGCGCCGCCAGCGCCAGCGTCGACTTGCCCGAGCCCGATTCGCCGACCACCCCCAGCGTCTCGCCTGGGGCGATGCGGAAGTCGGCGTTCTCCACCGCGATGAATTCACCCTTGCGGAACCAGCCCGCGATGCCGGGCCTGGACACCGGATAGCTCACCCGCAGCCCGGTGGCCTCGAGCACCGGCTGTGAACCGGCGCCCACGGCCACCGCGGCAACGTCGCGCTCCGGATGGCTGTCGATCAGCTTTCGCGTGTAGGCATGCTGCGGCGCTTCGAACACGGCGGCGACAGCACCATGCTCGACCATGTGGCCGTTTTCCATCACCGCAACCCGGTCGGCGAACCGGCGCACCAGATTGAGGTCGTGCGTGATCAACAGCACGGCCATGCCGTGCTTGCGCTGAAGATCGGCAAGCAGGTCGAGAATTTGCGCGCGCACCGTCACGTCGAGCGCAGTGGTGGGCTCGTCCGCCAGCAGCAGGCGCGGCTTGCAGGCGAGCGCCATCGCAATCATGGCGCGTTGGCGCTGGCCGCCCGAAAGCTGGTGCGGAAACGCCCTCGCCCGCCGCTCGGGCTCGGGAATTCCGGTGTCGGCAAGCAACTGGACGGCAGCCGCCTGCGCCGCCCGCGCGGAAAGCCCTTCGTGCAGTTCGAGCACCTCGGCAATCTGGTCGCCCACGCTGTAGAGCGCATTGAGCGCCGTCATGGGCTCCTGGAAGATCATCGCGATCTCCTTGCCGCGAATGCCGCGCAGCTCCCGCTCCGGAATCGACAGCAGGTCGCGGGCATTCGAACCGCCCCGCGCGCCAGATAGCTTGGCGGAGCCGGTCACTTCGGCGTTCTGAGCCAGCCGCAGCAGCGACAGGGCCGTGACGGTCTTGCCCGAGCCTGATTCACCGACAAGCGCGAGCTTTTCGCCGGCGGCAATGCGGAAGTCGACACCGTGGACCACGCTCTTGCCGCCAAAGGCGACGCGCAGGTCCTTTACGTCGAGCAGCGGCTGATGATTCATTTCGGTCATTTGTCGGCCTTCCGCGGATCGAGCGCGTCGCGCAGCGCGTCGCCCATGAAGGTCAGCAGCATCAGCGTGACGACCAGCACGCCGAAGGTAGAAAGCGAAATCCACCAGGCATCGATGTTGGCCTTGCCCTGGCTCAGCAGCTCGCCGAGCGACGGCGTGCCCGGCGGCACGCCCAGGCCGAGAAAGTCGAGCGAGGTCAGCGCCAGGATTGCCGCGCTCATGCGAAACGGCAGAAAGGTGACGACCGGCACCATGCTGTTGGGCAGGATGTGGCGCCACATGATCTGCAGGTTGCCCACGCCAAGAGCGCGAGCGGCGCGCACGTAGTCCATCTGGCGGTTACGCAGGAACTCGGCACGCACGTAGTCGGCCAGGCCCATCCATCCGAAAAGGCTCAGCAAGATCAGCAGCAACGCCACGCTGGGCGCGAAGATCGCGCTGAAGATGATCAGCAGGTACAGCTCGGGCATCGAGCCCCATATCTCGATGAAACGCTGGAATGCGAGATCGACCTTTCCGGCGAAATAACCCTGCACGGCACCCGCGATCACGCCAAGCACCGTGCCTATGGCGGTGAGCGCCAGTCCGAACAGCACACTCACGCGAAAACCGTAGATCAGCTGCGCCAGCAGGTCGCGCCCGCGGTCGTCCGTGCCGAAAAAGTTGTCACCCGTCGGGGCCGCCGGGCTCGGCGCCTTAGCGAAGTAGTTCAGCGTCTTCGGCCCGTAAGGATTGGGCGCGTAAATCGCCCAGTTACCACCCTGCGTGATGCGCTCGCGAATGAAGGGATCGAGGTAGTCGGCCGGCGTCTCGAAATCGCCGCCGAATGTTTTCTCGGAGTAGTCGCGCAGCACCGGGAAATAGGTGCGGCCCTCATAGCGCAGAACCAACGGCTTGTCGGTCGACAGCACTTCGGCAAACAGGCTCAGCACCACCATCGCGGTGAATATCACCAGGCTCCAGTAGCCGAGGCGGTTGCGCTTGAAGCGTATCCACGCACGGCGGCCGGGAGAAACATGCGCGGTGGTATTCGGCACGGCGTTGGCGTTCAGGCCAGCCGGCACCGCGATGGACATCGCGCTCTCAGTCGAATTTGACACGCGGGTCCACCCAGACATAACAGAGATCGGAAATCAGCTTGGTCACCAGGCCGATCAGCGTGAAAAGATACAGGGTGCCGAGCACCACCGGGTAGTCGCGCCGTATCACGCTCTCATAGCCGAGCAGGCCCAACCCGTCGAGAGAGAACAGGGTCTCAATGAGCAGCGAGCCCGCGAAGAACGCGCCGATGAAGGCCGATGGCAGGCCCGTGATGATCGGGATGAGGGCATTGCGGAACACATGCTTCCACAGCACCTGCCGCTCACCCAGCCCCTTGGCGCGGGCGGTGAGAACGTACTGCTTGCGAATTTCTTCGAGAAAAGCGTTCTTGGTGAGCATGGCCGTTACCGCAAAGCTGCCGAGCACCATGGCGGTGACGGGCAGCGTGATGTGCCAGAGGTAGTCGACGATGCGGGCGCCCCAACTCAGCTCATCCCAGTTGGACGAGGTCAATCCTCGCAGTGGAAACCACTGAAGCTGGCCGCCGAAGACCACCAGCAGCGCGACCCCGAGCACAAAGCCGGGAATGGCATAGCCGATGAGCACGATGAGCGTGCTGATCAGGTCGAAGCGCGTTCCCGCCCTGACCGCCTTGGCGACGCCCAGCGGCACCGCGACGCCGTAGCTGATGAAAAACGTCCATAAGCCGAGGCTGATCGATACCGGCAGCTTCTCGAGAATCAGCGTCCACACATCCTTGTTCTGGAAGAAGCTCCCGCCGAGATCGAAGCGCGCAAACTGGCCGAGCATCTGCCAGAGGCGTTCATGCGGCGGCTTGTCGAAGCCGTAGAGCGCCTTGATCTGTTCGAGCCGCTTCGGATCGACACCCTGGTTGCCCCGGTAGGAACCGCCGCCCGATTCGAAACCGCCACCACCGCCACCGGCACCCGCGGTTTTTGCCTCAGCCAGGTACTGCTCTACCGGCCCACCCGGCACGAACTGGATCACGAGGAAAGTGACCAGCAAGACGCCCAGCAGCGTGGGAATGAACAGCAGCAGCCGTTTGAGCACATAGGAGAGCACGGTTCGTTTCCTTCTCTTCTATTGTTTCTGCGGCTTGGCCCACCAGGTCCCCATGACCCAGGCTTCGGCACCGGCATACGGCGGCATCGGCGCCTTGAACGCCAGCCGCCGGTCGTCGTAGGCGACCCGGTGCGATGTCAGCGTCCATTGGGGAATCAGGTAATGGCTGTGCATGACCACCCGGTCCAGTGCGCGGCACGCGGGCAGCAGTTCGACCTTGCTGTCTGCTCCCACGATTTTCTTCAGCAGCGCGTCGACCGCGGGCGTGGACACGCCCATGTAGTTGCCCGAGCTCTCCGTCTTGGCGGCCTTGCTGCCGAAGATCTCGAGAAGTTGCTGGCCCGGATTGTTGGTGCCCGGAAAGTTGATGGTGGTGATGTCGAACTCGAACCGGTCGAGACGCTCCTGGTAGAGCGCGAAGTCGACCGGCGCGAAGTTCAGCGAGATGCCGAGCTTTTCGAGGTTGCGCATCCATGGCGACACCGTGCGCACGCCGCCCTCCTTGCTGTCCAGGTATTCCAGCGTCATCGCCTCGCCCTTCGCATTGCGCAGTGCGCCGTCCCGGTATTCCCAGCCGGCGGCTTTCAGCAGGTCGCGGGCTCGTCGAAGGTTGTTGCGCAGCGACTGCCCGGCGCCTTCAGTGGTGGGCGGGGCATACATCGGGCCGAAGCTCGCCTCGGGAATCTTGCCTCGCCAGGGCTCGAGCAGCGCCGTCTCTTCTGCGGAGGGCAAGCCCTGGGCCTCGCAATCGGTGTTGCCGAACAGGTCCTTCACGCGTGGATAGCCGTTGTAGAACATCTGGCGGTTCATCCACTCATAGTCCAGCGCCAGGCCCAGCGCCTCCCGCACACGCGGATCGCTCAGCTTGTCGCGGCGGCTGTTCAGCACGAAGCTCTGGAACCCGGAAGGCTTCTTGTGCGGAAACTCCCGCTTGATGAGCTCACCGGAGTCGAAACGCTTGCCCGTGACGCGGCGCGCCCAGTCGCCCGCCGAGTAGAAGCTCATCATGTCGAACTCCCCGGCCTTCAGAGCCTCCAGGCGGGCGGTGTTGTCCTTGTAGATCTTGATGGTGATGCGGTCGAAGTTCTGCGCGCCGCGGTTCACCGCCAGATTGCGCCCCCAGTAATTGGGGTCGCGCACATAGGTGATGTCCTTGCCAAAGCGTACGGGTCCGATCTTGTAGGCCCCACTGCCGATCGGAATGTCCATCACCACCTGGTCGAAGGGCTTGGCCTTGCCGTTCTCCACGCCCCAGGCACGGCTGAAGACTGGCAAACCGCCCACGATCAAAGGCAGCTCGCGATTCGGCGTCTTGAAACGGAAACGGATGGTGCGAGCGTCCAGCACGTCGGCGCCCTCCACCTCCTGCAGCATGGTCTTGTATCCGGGCGAGGTGAAGGGGCCGATCAGCGTGTCGTAGCTGTGCTTCACATCGGCGGCTTCCACGGGCATGCCGTTGTGGAAGCGGGCCTCCGGACGCAGCCGGAACGTCACGCTGAGGCGGTCCGGTGCAACCGCGACGTCTTCGGCCAGCAGGCCGTAGCCCGAGGCGGTTTCGTCCATCGATCCGGTCAGCAGCGAATCGAACAGCAGGCCGTCCAGGTAGGCCGGCGGCGCGCCCTTGATGGTGAAGGGGTTGTACTTGTCGAAGGTCGAATAGCGCTGGTTGCTCACGAGCCGGAGCTCGCCGCCCTTGGGTGCATCGGGGTTGACGTAGTCAAACGACTGGAAGCCGGGCGCGTATTTCAGGTCGTCCCAAAGTGCATATCCGTGCGCCCCCCATGCGGGAACCGCGCACAACGTCAATAACCAAGCCCAGGTAAACCGCATGCGAGAATTCTGCCCAAGATTTTCACGAGGCAACTTCATGGGCTTTCTTTCCGGCAAAAAACTGTTGATCACCGGCGTGTTGAGCAATCGCTCCATTGCCTACGGCATCGCCAAGGCCTGCCACGAACAAGGCGCCGAGCTCGCCTTCAGCTATGTCGGCGAACGGTTCAAGGACCGTATCACCGAATTCGCCGCCGATTTCGACTCCAAGCTGATTTTTGATTGCGACGTGGGCGACGACGCGCAGATCGACAAGCTTTTTGCCGATCTGGCGCAGACCTGGCCCAAGTTCGATGGTTTCGTGCACAGCATCGGCTTCGCCCCCCGCGAAGCCATCGCGGGCGACTTTCTCGAAGGGCTCTCGCGCGAGGGCTTCAAGATTGCGCACGACATCAGTGCCTACAGCTTCCCGGCCATGGCCAAGGCAGCCCTGCCCTATCTGAACGACAAGTCGGCGCTCCTGACGCTGACCTACCTGGGTGCCGAGCGCGCGCTGCCCAACTACAACACCATGGGCCTGGCCAAGGCCTCGCTCGAAGCTTCGGTGCGCTACACCGCGGCCTCGCTCGGCCCCAAGGGCATGCGGGTCAACGGCATCAGCGCCGGCCCGATCAAGACGCTGGCGGCCAGCGGCATCAAGGGCTTCGGCAAGATGCTGTCGGCCGTGGCAGACGCCTCGCCCATCCGCCGCAACGTGACGATCGAAGAAGTCGGCAACGTGGCCGCCTTTCTGCTGAGCGACCTGGCCAGCGGCGTCACGGCCGAAATCACCTACGTGGATGGCGGCTTCAGCAACGTCGTGGCGGGAATGGCCGAATAAGGCTGGCTCCCGGCTTCGACAGAACATTTCCCCATCGATTGGCAACGACTTCTTGCTAACCCGACGTTCCCTCTTGCTCGCCGGGCTTGGCGCGCTGGCGGCCCGTGCCGCCGCGGCGCGCGGCGCTGCTCCGGGGCTGATGCTGGCCGAGGTCTATCGCCCCGGCATGTCGCTGGCCGACTACTGGGTCAGCGAAAAGTACGACGGGGTGCGCGGCTACTGGGACGGCAAGCGGCTCTGGACGCGCGGCGGCGAGCCGGTGGTGGCGCCTGCCTGGTTTACCGCGCCACTGCCCAAGCAGCCGCTCGACGGCGAGTTGTGGGCCGGCCGGGGTCAGTTTGCGCACGCCGTTTCCACGGTGCGCAGCCAGACGCCCAACGACAGCGCCTGGCACAGCATGCGCTTCATGGTGTTCGACCTGCCGAGCCAGGGAGGTGATTTCACGGCGCGGCTTGCGGCCCTGCGCAAGCTGCTGCCGATCACCGACGCCCCTTGGGTCGTGCCCGTGCCGCAAGAGCGGGCCACCACGCATGCGGACCTGCAAGCGCTGCTCGACAAGACGGTGAAGATGGGCGGCGAAGGCCTCATGCTGCATCGGGGCGGATCGCTCTATCGCGCGGAACGCAACAACGACCTGCTCAAGGTAAAGCCCCATGAAGACGCCGATGCCCGCGTGGTGGGCCACGTGCCGGGCAAAGGCAGGCACAGCGGGCGGCTGGGTGCACTGCTGGTCGAAACGCCCGAAGGCAAGCGCTTCAAGCTTGGCACCGGCCTGACCGACGCCGAGCGCGACAATCCGCCGGCGGTCGGCAGCTGGGTGACCTACCGCTTCAATGGCATGAACGCCAGCGGCCTGCCGAGGTTTGCCCGCTTCATGCGGGTGCGAATCGACCTGCCCTCTTGAACGCAGCGCGCTGAGCGCGCCACGTGCTTCCTTCGTTTCTTATTTCTTCGACGCGGCCACGCAGTCCGCGTAGTAGCGCTTCTTGCCGGTTTCGTCGATGCGCGCCACCAAGCCGTGGATGTCGGTCTCGAAGCCCGGGCACTGCAAGTTGAACTCGCGTGAGAACTTGAGGTAGTCAACGATCTTCTTGTTGAACACTTCGCCCGGGATGAGCAGCGGAATGCCCGGCGGGTACGGCGTGATCAGGCTGGTGGTGATGCGGCCTTCGAGCTCGTCGATTTCCACGCGCTCGGTCTTGCGGTGCGCAATGTGGGCAAAAGCGTCGCTGGGCTTCATGGCCGGCGTCAGGTCGCTCAGGTACATCTCAGTCGTGAGGCGCGCCACGTCGTAGCGCGCGTACAGCTGGTGGATGTGCTGGCACAGGTCGCGCAGGCCCAGGCGCTCGTAGCCGGGATGCTGCTGGCAGAACTCGGGCAGGATGCGCCACATCGGCTGATTGCGCGCGTAGTCGTCCTTGAACTGCTGCAGCGCCGTGAGCAGCGTGTTCCAGCGGCCCTTGGTGATGCCGATGGTGAACATGATGAAGAAGCTGTAGAGCCCGGTCTTTTCCACGATCACGCCGTGCTCGGCGAGGAACTTGGTCACCACGCTCGCGGGAATGCCCGTCTCGGCAAAGTTGCCCTCGAGGTCCAGGCCGGGCGTCACGATGGTCGACTTGATCGGGTCGAGCATGTTGAAGCCGTCGGCCAGTTCGCCAAAGCCATGCCAGTTGCGCGGCGACTTCTTGCTCTTGCTCGGCTTGCTGTTCTTCTCGCCCGTCATGATCCAGTCTTCGGCGCGGCCGATGCCTTCGTCGACGAGCTTTTCGGGGCCCCAGACCTTGAACCACCATTCGTCCTTGCCGAACTCCTCCTCCACCTTGCGCATGGCGCGGCGGAAATCGAGCGCCTCGAGAATGCTTTCTTCCACCAGCGCGGTGCCGCCGGGCGGCTCCATCATGGCGGCGGCCACGTCGCAGCTCGCGATGATTGCGTATTGGGGGCTGGTCGACGAGTGCATCAGGTAAGCCTCGTTGAACAGGTCGCGGTCGAGCGCGCGGTTCTGCGAGTCTTGCACCAGCACATGGCTGGCCTGGCTGATACCTGCCAGCAGCTTGTGCGTCGACTGCGTGGCAAACACCAGCGATTCCTTCGGACGCACGCGGCGCTTGCCCATGGCGTGATAGGCGCCATAGAACGGGTGGAAAGCCGCATGCGGCAGCCACGCCTCGTCGAAGTGCAGCGTGTCGACGTAGCCGTCGAGCATGCCCTTGATGGTCTCGGTGTTGTAGATCACGCCGTCGTAGGTCGACTGGGTGAGCGTCATCACGCGCGGCTTGACCTTGTCCGGGTCCACGTCGGCCAGCAGCGGGTTGGCCTTGATCTTGGCCTTGATCGCGCTCTGCTCGAACTCGCTCTTCGGAATGGGGCCGATGATGCCGAAGTGGTTGCGCGTGGGCTTCATGAACACCGGAATCGCGCCGGTCATGATGATCGCGTGCAGGATCGACTTGTGGCAGTTGCGGTCGACCACCACCACGTCGTCCGGCGCCACCGTGTGGTGCCACACCATCTTGTTGCTGGTGCTGGTGCCGTTGGTCACGAAGAAGCAATGGTCGGCGTTGAAGATGCGCGCCGCATTGCGCTCGCTGGCCGCCACCGGGCCGGTATGGTCGAGCAGCTGACCGAGTTCTTCCACCGCGTTGCAGACGTCGGCGCGCAGCATGTTCTCGCCGAAGAACTGGTGGAACATCTGCCCCACCGGGCTCTTCAGGAACGCCACGCCGCCCGAGTGGCCCGGGCAGTGCCACGAGTACGAGCCATCTTCCGCGTAGTCGATCAGCGCCTTGAAGAACGGCGGCTGCACGCCTTCAAGGTAGCTCTTGGCCTCGCGGATGATGTGGCGCGCCACGAACTCCGGCGTGTCCTCGAACATGTGGATGAAGCCGTGCAGCTCGCGCAAGATGTCGTTCGGAATATGGCGCGAAGTCTTGGTTTCGCCGTAAATATAGATCGGCACATCGGCGTTCTTGCGCCGCACCTCGCCGATGAAGCTGCGCAGGCTGAGCACGGCCGGGTCCAGGTCGGGACCCACGGTGAATTCCTCGTCGTCGATCGACAGGATGAACGCGCTGGCACGGCTTTGCTGCTGGGCGAACTGGCTCAGGTCACCATAGCTCGTGACGCCCAGCACCTCGAAGCCCTCGCTTTCGAAGGCCTGCGCAAGCGCGCGAATACCGAGGCCCGAGGTGTTTTCGGAGCGGAAGTCCTCGTCGATGATGACGATGGGGAAGCGAAATTTCATGAGCAGGGCTCCGGACAGGCAATGAGGCGCGAAGTGTACGGAATTCGGATGAAGGATTGCGTGAGCTTTTGACTCAGAATGTCGAGCGTCCATCAAAGAGGAGAAGACATGGCGAATTCCACCATCTGGTGGCTGATAGCGGGGGCCGCGATCGTGCTCGAATTGCTCTCGGGTACGGTCTACTTGTTGCTGCTGGCCACCGGCTTTGCAGCCGCAGCCATTGCCGCGCACCTGGGCATGGGCACGGTCACGCAGCTGGTCGTGGCGGCCGTGGTCGGCGTGGGTGCGGTGCTGGTCTGGTACGCCGTGCAGCGCAGGCGGCCGGCGGCCCCGCCCACCGAGGCGAATCGCGACGTCAACATGGACATCGGCGAAATCATCCACGTGGAGGCATGGAGCCCCGAGGGCACGGCCACCGTGCGCTATCGTGGCGCCCAGTGGACGGTGGTCCAGCGCGCGGGCCGCGTCCCGTCGGCCGGAGAGCACCGCGTGGTCGAAGTCATCGGCAGCCGCCTCGTGGTCGAAAAGACCTAAACACAGAATTCAAGAGGAGAAACATCATGGAATTTTCGGTTCCCATCATCATCCTGGTCATTGCGATCATCTTCATCAGCCAGTCGGTCAAGTTCGTGCCGCAGCAGAACGCATGGGTGCGCGAGCGCCTGGGCAAGTACCACGGCACCATGACGCCTGGCCCCAACTTCCTGATCCCGTTCATCGACCGGGTCGCCTACAAGCACAGCCTGAAGGAAATTCCGCTCGACGTGCCCAGCCAGATCTGCATCACGCGGGACAACACCCAGCTGCAGGTAGACGGCATCCTGTACTTCCAGGTGACCGACCCGATGCGCGCAAGCTACGGCTCGTCCAACTACATCGTGGCCGTGACGCAGCTGGCACAAACGTCGCTGCGCAGCGTGATCGGCAAGCTCGAGCTGGACAAGACCTTCGAGGAGCGCGACGTCATCAATGCGCAAGTGGTTGCCGCCATCGACGAGGCGGCGCTCAACTGGGGCGTGAAGGTGCTGCGCTACGAAATCAAGGACCTGACCCCGCCCAAGGAAATTCTGCTGGCCATGCAGGCGCAGATCACCGCCGAGCGCGGCAAGCGCGCGCTCATCGCGGCTTCCGAAGGCCGCCGTCAGGAGCAGATCAACATCGCCACGGGCGAACGCGAGGCTTTCATTGCCCGCTCCGAGGGCGAAAAGCAGGCCCAGATCAACAACGCCCAGGGCGAGGCGGCCGCCATCACGGCGGTGGCCACCGCCACTGCCGACGCCATCGAGCGCGTGGCAGCAGCCATTCGCCAGCCGGGCGGCGAACAGGCCGTGCAGCTCAAGGTGGCCGAGCGCGCCGTCGATGCCTACGGCAAGGTAGCTGCGGATTCCAAGACCACGCTGATCGTGCCGAGCAACATGAGCGAAACGGCAGCACTCATCGCGTCGGCCATGCGCATGGTTCAGGCCGGCAAACCGCAAAATCCGGCCTGAGCGACTGCTACAATCGTGGGCTCAGGAGCGGTGGATGAGCGGTTTAAGTCGCACGCCTGGAAAGCGTGTGAGGGTTAATAGCCCTCCGCGGGTTCGAATCCCGCCTGCTCCGCCAGAGATTGATTGTTCGTAACCGTTCACGAACATGCAGCAAGAGAAGAAAGCCCGAGTTGCCCCTAAGGCACCTTGGGCTTTTTTGTGGGCGCCGTTGTACTCCAGCAACGCGCCGGGCGCCGCCAACCGAGGTCGTCTGGCGGTACCATCCAAAGGTCTTACTTTTCACGCCTGCAAAGGAGCCCGGATGGCCGGACAGCAACAAAACTCATCGCGTGGCGACACGTCACTCGAACAGACATTGGAGAAGACCGAAGCGGTTGCCGCCGATGTGCAGCGGGCATCGGACAACCTCGCGGTCGTGAACACGGTTCTCGAGCAGGGGCTGCCCGAAGAGGTACAGGTGGGCGACGTGGCCCAGGCGATCGAGCACACCAGCCAGTTGGAGGAAAAGCTGGCCAAGTCGGCGGAAACGCTGGCCGAGGTCAACGCCGCCTTGAGCGAAGAAATCGAAAAGCGGCTCGAAGCCACTGCCGAGCGCGACGAAAGCCAGGCACAGGCAGAGGAACTCAAGGCAAGAATCCGGACCGGCGCTGCGGACTGACCGTCTTTTCGGCCCGCCCCGGCCGAATGGATTGCGCCTTATCCCTTCTCCTACGCTGCGAACTCATCCGGCACGCTACGCTATTGGTTCTCAAAGCGAAACCCCGGCATGGCCCTCATCACGTTCCTCGTCGAGGACAACAAGACCATCAGAGACAACCTGGTTCCGGCCCTCGAGGACCTTGTCAATGGACAGGTCGTCGGGTTTGCTGAAACCGAGTCGGCCGCGCTCGCCTGGCTTGCCGCCCATCCCCACGACTGGCAGCTTCTCATCATCGACCTGTTCCTGAAGGAAGGCTCCGGCCTTGGCGTGCTCTCGGGCTGCAAGACCCGCGGACCCGGCCAACGCGTGGTGGTGCTGAGCAACTACGTCACGGCCGACATTCGCGCCCGCTGCGAGGCCTTGGGCGCCGATGCGGTCTTCGACAAATCACGCGATCTCGACGCCTTCATCGAATACTGCAACACCGACCGGCCCTCGGGCCACGCCGCCCTCTCCTGATTACCGTCGGAAGGGGCAGGCAATAAAAAAGGGCCCGAAGGCCCTTTTTCTTTTTTGCGCATTGCTGCGCTATGCGGTGAAGCCGATCAGCGCACCACGGCGATTTGCGTACGCACGCCACCCTTGTAGGTGAAGAGGGTCAGCGCGCCGTTCTTGATGTCGCCCTTTTCGTCGAAGGCGATCGGGCCGGTCACACCCTTGTATTGCACCTTGCCGACTTCCGGCAGGTACTTTTCAGGGTCGGCGGAACCGGCCTTGACCATGGCTTCGGCCAGCACGTTGACCGCGTCGTACACGTACGGTGCATAGATCTGCACGTCCACGCCGTTCTTGGTCTTGAACTTGGCCTTGAAGTCTTCCAGCGGCTGCTTGAAGTCGCCGTCGACACCGCCGGCTTCAGCGCAAACCACCATCTCTTCGCCGATGGCGTCACCAGCCAGCTTCGGCAGTTCGCTGGTGCACAGGCCGTCGCCGCCCATGAACTTGACGTTCAGGCCGAGCTGCTTGACCTGCTTGAGCATCGGGCCGCCCACGGCGTCCATGCCGCCGAAGAACAGCACGTCGGGCTTGGTAGCCTTGAGCTTGGTCAGGATGGCGTTGAAGTCGGTCGACTTGTCGGTCGTGAATTCGTGGCCGACGATGGTCGCGCCGGCAGCCTTGGCGGCCTTTTCGAATTCTTCGGCAACGCCTTGGCCGTAGGCCGTGCGGTCGTCGATCACGGCAATGTTCTTGCCCTTGAGCGTTTCGACAGCGTACTTGCCCAGCGTGCCGCCGAGTTGCGTGTCGTCGGCCACCACGCGGAACGTGGTCTTGAAGCCTTGGCGCGTGTACTTGGGGTTGGTTGCCGACGGCGAAACCTGCGGAATGCCGGCGTCGCTGTAGAGCTTCGATGCGGGAATGGTGGTGCCCGAATTCAGGTGGCCCACGATACCGTTGACCTTGCTGTCGACCAGCTTCTGGGCCACTGCCGTGCCTTGCTTCGGATCGCCGGCGTCGTCTTCTGCCAGCAGTTCGAACTTGGCAACCTTGTCGCCGATCTTGAGGCCCTTGGCATTGAGGTCTTCGATGGCCATCTTGGCGCCGAACTCGTTGTCCTTGCCAAGGTGGGCAATGGCACCGCTGGTGGGGCCGACGTGGCCGATCTTGACGATCAGTGCGTCTGCCGGAGGCGCTGCAGGTGCCGGAGCCGCTGCCGTGGGCGCCGGTGCGGCGGGTGCAGCGGCTTCTTCTTTCTTGCCGCAAGCCACGAGCGTGAGAGCAGCCAGTGCGACCGCAGTCCATTTCAATTGCATGAGAACCTCCAGAACATTGATAAAAAACTAAAAACCGGTCGTGTGATCCGGGCGCGCAGACCTCGCAAGTTTCGCGCCGCGGACCAGCGGCACCCTCACGCCTACCGACCTGCGGCGCAGTTTAGCTGAAGCTTTATGCTCCGGAAGCTGGCGTAGACCCTGTGTTTTCCGAGAGCTCGGCGGCCATTGCCTCGATGACCAAAGCACGCAAAACGGCCTCGATTTCTTCACGCAGCCGAGGCAGCATCGAATCGAGTTGCTGTTGAACCGCGGCCGACACCGTGTCGCTCAACCGCTCTTCCAAAGACAGGTCCACGCGCTGCAGCACCCGATGCAAAAGCTGCTCTTCGAGGCGCACTATTTCGGCGTCGGACCGCTGCTCGGCCGGGGGCAGCGCCACGGCCTCGGCCGGGTCGACCGGCGGTGCCGGCGTGCTGGCAGGAGAAGGCGGCTTGCCGGTCTCGGCGGCCACGGGCTCGGCCGGGAGATCGAGCACGGTGGTCAAGGTAGGAACGAACCGGGGCGGTGTACGCAGCGTGCTGGCCATCAGGAAGCGCTCCTCGCAAAATCGTGCGGCTGGATGGTGTAGCCCCGGTCGGCATAGTGGCGCCACCGCGATCTGCCGATCTGCCGGTCTGTGGCCTCGTCGCTCACGATGTCGATCAGGCGCTCGAAGCGCTCGAAGCCCGCCGGAACCTCAGGCCCCAGGTTCACGAGCATCTCGCGGTGCGGAAGCGAGGCAACATCCGCACCTTCGGCCGAAAGAATGACCGGCGAACGGGCCACCATGTGCGCCTGTGCATCGCCGCGGCAATGCGCGATGAAATCGGACGGCGAGAGTTGCCAGAGCGCGGCATCCACGGCCTCCAGCACCTGCGCCTCGCCCACCACCACCACGCGCAGCCCGCGCGCGCTCACGGCCTTTCGAACCAGCCGGCAGGCGTAGTTGACCTTGTCCGGCGTATTGAAATGAAAGCCGATTTCCGTCACTGTGCGGACCGGGCCTTTCGCGCGGCGGGGCCGGCGTTCTTGCGCGCGGCCTTCGGCGCGGGCGCCTTGCCCGCACCGCTGCGCGCGCATTCCATCAGATAAGACACCAGCAGGCCCACCGGGCGGCCGGTCGATCCCTTGGCCGCCCCGCTCTTCCAGGCCGTGCCCGCGATGTCCAGGTGCGCCCAGGCGAAATCGCCGGCGAAGCGCTGCAGGAACTTGGCGGCCGTGATGGCACCGCCGGCACGGCCCGCCACATTGGCCACATCGGCAAAGTTGCTCTTGAGGCCGTCGGCGTATTCGTCGTCCAGCGGCAGGCGCCAGCAACGGTCTTGCGATTCTTCTCCTGCCGCCTGGAGCGCGGCGGCCAAGGTTTCGTCGGCCGTGAAGAGGCCGCTGCGCACGCCGCCCAGCGCCACGACGCACGCCCCGGTAAGGGTGGCGATATCGATCACGGCGGCCGGATCGAAGCGCTTGGCGTACGTCAGTGCGTCGCACAAGATAAGGCGCCCTTCCGCATCGGTGTTCAGCACCTCGATGGTCTGCCCGCTCATGCTGGTGACCACGTCGCCGGGCTTGATGGCCCGGCCGTCGTTCATGTTCTCGCACGAGGGCACCAGGCCCACCACGTTGATGGCAGGCTGGATTTCGCCCAGCGCGCGGAAGGTGCCGAGCACGCTGGCCGCACCGCACATGTCGAACTTCATCTCGTCCATTTCGGCCGCCGGCTTGAGCGAGACGCCGCCGGTGTCGAAGGTGATGCCCTTGCCGACCAGCACCACGGGCGCTTGGTCCTTCGGGCCGCCCTGGTAGCGCAGCACGATGAAGCGCAGCGGCTCGGCCGAGCCTTGCGCCACGGCCGCGAACGAGCCCATGCCGAGCTTCTGCACTTCCTTGGGGCCCAGCACCTCGCATTTGATGCGGGGCAGCTTGGCCAGGCCTTGGGCCGCGTCAGCCAGCAAGGTAGGAGTGCAATAGTTGCCGGGGCGGTTGCCCCATTCCTTGGCAAATTCGATGCCGGACACCGTGGCCCGGGCTTCGTCGAAGGCCTTGCTCACAGCCGCGGCATCGCTCACACCCACCGTGAGGTTGCGGATGGAGCGCCCGCCGTCGCCGTTCGAAGCCTTCGATTTGCTCGTGGTGTAGACGTAGCTGGCGTCGGCCGCCGCGGCAACGGTGCAGGCCACCGCCGCGCCGTCGGCTTCATGCGCAAACACGATCACCACCCGCTTGGGCGCATGGGCCTTGGCCGCATTGACCGCCGCAATGACGCCGCTGCGCACCGACGCGGGCTTGCCATCGCCAATGGCGGCGAGCACCACGCGCGACGCCACCACCTCGTCCGGATGGTAGAGCGCGAGCAGCTTGCCGGCCTTGTCGGGCAGGTCGCCGGCCTTGCGCGCACTGGCAATCAGGGCAGAAAGCGGGTCCTTGGCGGTGATGGGGGTGCTGCCGACGAGCACGATCAGAACGTCGGATTTTTCGGCCGCGGCGCGGGCGACGGTGAGGGTCTTGAGCTGAAAGTCCATAATCCTTTTTTTCCTCGAACGATGTTATTCCATTCTTCCCTACGCAAGGAGCTGTCGCGCAGCTTCGGAGCGACCCTCGTGGTCCTGGTCACCATCGTGATGACCATGATGCTCATCCGCACGCTCGGGCTCGCCTCCAAGGGCAGCGTGAACCCGTCCGAAGTGTTCCTCGTGATGGCCTACACGGTGCTCGGCTACATGCCGACCATCCTGAGCCTGAGCCTGTTCATCGCCATTGTCGGCACCTTGTCGCGCATGTACCGCGACAGCGAAATGGTGATCTGGTTCTCCAGCGGGCGCGGCCTGGTCGACTTCGTGCAGCCGCTGTTTCGCTTTGCCTGGCCGGTGCTCGCGTTGATTGCCATCATGGCCCTGCTGGGCTGGCCCTGGGCCAACTCGCAGACCATCGGCATGCGCGCGCAGTACGAAAGGCGCAGCGACATCGAGCGCGTCACGCCCGGCGAATTCCGTGAATCGGCCGGGCGCATCCGTGTCTTCTTCATCGACAAGGACACGCCCGACGGCGCCACGGCGACCAACGTGTTCATCTGGGCCATCGAACGGGGGCTGCAGATCACCACATCGGCGCGCAGCGGCCGCATCGAGAACGTGGGCGAGCACCGCTACCTGATGCTGAGCAACGGGCAACGGGTCGAACGCCCGCTGCTGCCCACGGCAACCTCGGGCCTCAAGATCAGCGAATTCGAGACCTACGGCACCCGCGCCGGCGGCAACGACTCGTTTACCACCGACTCCACGCCGGCCCGCGCCAAGCCTACGCTCCAGCTCCTGCGGGAGCCCGGCGACACCAACCGAGGCGAACTCGCCTGGCGCATCGGCATGCTGCTGGCCGCCATCAACTTCGTGCTGCTCGCGCTGACCGTCTCCAGCGTGAACCCGCGCGTGGGGCGCAGCGGCAACCTGCTGTTTGCGCTGTTCGCCTTCGTCGTCTACTACAACATGCTCAACCTCGGCCAGAGCTGGATCAGCTCCGGCCGCTACGGCATGGGCTCCTTCATGCTGCTGCTTCACGGCGGCGTGCTGCTGATCGGCGTGATATGGCTGGTTTTGCGCAATAACAACTGGGGCAGACGGCGCAGGACGGAACGCGTCATTGCCGGCGGCCTGTCGTCCCAGCCCAACAAGATCGACCCGACCACGTGAAAACCATCCGACGCCTGATCTACGTCGAGGCACTGAAGGCCGTGGCCTTCGTGACGCTCGGCTTCCTGAGCCTGTTCTTCTTCTTCGACTTCGTCGATGAGCTGCAATCCATCGGCAAGCCCGAAAGCCTGGCCTACGGCCCGGCGCAGGCACTGGTCTACGTGACCTTGCTCATTCCGAGCCACCTTTATGAGCTGCTCCCCATCACGGTACTGATCGGCTGCATCTTCGTGATGGCGCGGCTGGCACAAAGCTCCGAATACACCATTCTTCGCACCAGCGGCCTCGGCCCCTGGCGCGCGCTGCGCACCCTGCTCCTGCTGGGCGTGGGTTTTGTTTTTCTGACCTTTGCCATCGGCGACTACATCGCGCCGGCGTCCGAGCGCACGGGCCAGCTGCTCAAGTCGCGCTACCAGGGCACCTTCTCGCTGGTCGGCAACACGGGCGCGTGGCTCAAGGAAAAGCGCGACAACGTGTCGTACGCCGTCAACGTGCTCTCCATTTCGCGCGACGGCTCCCTTCGGAATGCGCGCATCTTCGAGTTCGACGAGAAGGGCTATGTGCGCAAGCAGCTGCTCGCAACTTCCGCGCGCATCCTCGACGACCGCTGGGTCTTGTCGGATGTCGAGCTGCAGGACTACGACACGCGCAGCGACGCCAACAAGGCGCACATCCTGACCAGCCGGGTGCCAGAGATCGAGTGGCCGACCACCCTCACGGCCGAAATGGTGTCGGTCGCCCTTTTGCGGCCCGACCGCATGAGCACCATCGACCTGTTCGACTACATCAGCCACCTCGAAGCCAACGGGCAGACCGCCCAGCGCTACGAGATCCAGTTCTGGCGCAAGGTCTTCTATCCGCTCTCGTGCCTGGTGATGGTGGTGCTCGCCCTGCCTTTCGCTTACCTGCATTTCCGCCAGACCGGCATCACCACCTATGTGTTCGGCGGCGTGATGATCGGCATCAGCTTTTTCCTGCTGAACAACGTGTTCGGCTATCTCGGCAACCTGAGCAACTGGTCACCATGGCTGACCGCCGCGGCACCGGGGCTCATTTATTCCGTCATGTCGCTTGCCGCATTCAGTTGGCTGGTTCTTCGAAGATAGAAGCGGAGAAGCGGGACATGACGACGGTGAACGCGAGAGGCATCATTCTCTTGGCCCATGGCTCGCGCGACGAGCGCTGGCGCGAGCCCATCGAGGCCGTGGCCGCGCGCGTCACGGCGCTCGACCCGCAAGCTCGGGTGGTTTGCGCCTACATGGAGCTGGCCACACCCGACCTGCGTACGGCTTCGGCAGCCCTGATTGCGAGCGGCGCGCGGTCGCTCAGGGTTGTTCCGCTGTTCCTGGGCATGGGCAAGCACGCCCGTGAAGACCTGCCGCTGCAGCTCGAGGCTCTCCGCGGCACCTGGCCCAACGTGGAGTTCCAACTCGCCAACATCGTGGGCGAAGAGCCCGAACTGGTCGAACTGCTGGCCAGAATCGCAACCAAATCTTGAAGTCCCAGGTATTTCGATAGACTCCGAAGGCATAATGAATTCCGCAATAAGACGGAATTTGATATGAATCTGCACCAATTCAAGTTTGTTCAGGAGGCCGTGCGGCGCAACCTGAACCTCACGGAGGCGGCCAAGGCGCTCCACACCTCGCAGCCCGGGGTGTCGAAAGCCATCATCGAGCTAGAAGAAGAACTCGGCGTCGAAATCTTCGCCCGTCACGGCAAGCGCCTCAAGCGGGTCACCGAGCCCGGCCAGCACGTCATTGCCAGCATCGAACTGATCATGCGGGAAGTTGGCAACCTCAAACGCATCGGCGAGCAGTTCAGCGCGCAAGACAGCGGCACCCTCTCCATTGCCACCACCCACACCCAGGCGCGCTACGTGCTGCCGGTGCCGGTAGCCAAGCTTCGCGAGGCTTACCCCAAGGTGAACGTGAGCCTGCACCAGGGCTCGCCTGACCAGGTGGCGCGCATGGTGATCGACGAAATCGCCGAGGTGGGCATTGCGACCGAATCGCTCGCGGACTACACCGAGCTCGTAACCCTGCCCTGCTACGAATGGCAGCACGTGCTGGTGCTCCCCAAAGACCATCCGCTGGCCGCCAAGGAGCGCATCTCGCTCGAAGACCTGGCGCACGAGCCCATCATTACCTACCACCCGTCGTTCACCGGCCGCACGCGTATCGACCACGCCTTTGCGCAGAAGAAACTCACGCCGCGCATCGCGCTCGAAGCCATCGATTCCGACGTGATCAAGACCTATGTGCGGCTTGGCCTGGGCGTTGGCATCGTGGCCGAGATGGCGGTGCGCGACGAGTCGAACGCCGACCTCGTGGTGCGCCCAATGGGCCATGTGTTTGGCCAGAACATTGCCCGCGTGGCGTTCAAGCGCAGCGCCTACCTTCGCAACTTCGTCTTCAAGTTTGCCGAGCTGCTGTCCGACCGGCTCGACCGCAACCTGATTGCCAAGGCCCTGAGCGGCCACCAGCAAGACTACGATCTTTGATATTCAGCAGCCCCAGCTTCCGACCACGACCATGAGCACTGTTCTTTCCGCCCCACGCACGCCGGAGATCACCACCAAGCTGCCCGCCGTCGGCACCACCATCTTCACCGTGATGTCCGCGCTGGCAACCGAGAAGAACGCGGTCAACCTCGGCCAGGGCTTCCCCGACTTCAACTGCGACCCGAAGCTGCTCGAAGACGTGACGGCCGCCATGGCTGCAGGCCACAACCAGTACCCACCGATGCCTGGCATTCCGGCGCTGCGCGAAGCCATTGCCGGCAAGATCGCCGCGCTCTACGGCCACAGCTACAACGCGGCCACCGAGATCACGGTAACCGCGGGCGCCACGCAGGCGATCATCACGGCCATTCTTGCCGTGGTGCGCGCGGGCGACGAAGTGGTTGTTCTGGAGCCCTGCTACGACAGCTACGTGCCCAACATCGAACTCGCAGGCGGCAGCGTGGTGCGCGTTCCGCTCACGCCAGGCACCTTCCGGCCCGACTTCGACAAGATTGCCGCGGCGCTCTCGCCGCGCACGCGCGCCATCATCGTCAACACGCCGCACAACCCGAGCGCCACCATCTGGACCGCGGCCGAAATGCGCAAGCTCGAAGAGCTGCTCGCGCCGACCGACGTGTTCGTGATTGCCGACGAGGTGTACGAGCACATGATCTACGACGGTGCGCAGCACGAAAGCGTGGCACGCTTCCCGGGCCTTGCGGCGCGCAGCTTCATCGTGAGCAGCTTCGGCAAGACCTATCACGTCACCGGCTGGAAGGTCGGCTACGTGGCAGCGCCGGCGCCGCTCATGGCGGAATTCCGCAAGGTGCACCAGTTCAACGTGTTCACGGTGAACACACCCATGCAGCATGCGCTCGCGCAGTACATGGCCGACCCGAAGCCCTACCTCGAGCTTCCGGCCTTCTACCAGCACAAGCGCGACCTTTTTGCCGCTGGGCTCGCCGAGAAGACCCGCTTCAAGCTGCTGCGCAGCGAAGGCAGCTATTTCCAGTGCGTCGACATCTCGGCGGTCAGCGACCTGTCCGAAGCCGACTTCTGCCTTTGGCTCACCGGCGAGATCGGCGTGGCGGCCATTCCGCTGTCGGCGTTCTACGGTAACGGCTTCGACCAGCGCGTGGTCCGTTTCTGCTTCGCCAAGAAGGACGAGACGCTGATCTCCGCGCTCGACCGTCTCGCCCGCCTTTGAGTGCGCAGAGGCGGCTCCCAGGCCGACGCCGACGGTAGGACAGTCCTGACCGCCGAAGGAGCGGCTTTCCGGCGTGTGTTGCGCCCCGGGACACCGAGCATCGATGCTCGTAACAACAACGTCCAGGAGAAAAGCATGTCCCTCTCGTTCATTCTGCTGATCATTCTGATCTTGCTGCTGATCGGCGCGCTGCCGAGCTGGGGTTACAGCCGGAGTTGGGGCTACGGGCCAAGCGGTGGCTTGGGCCTTGTCCTGGTGATCGTGATCATCCTGGTGCTCATGGGACGCATATAGCGCTCCCGCGTATTTCTCGCACCTGAAAGAAGCCCGCGCAAGCGGGCTTCTTTTTTGCCGCCCTACCGCTCAGGCCTGCAGCTGGGCCCAGGCCTTGTCCAGCCGCTTGATGCTCACTGGCTGCGGCGTGCGCAGTTCCTGTGCGAAAAAGCTCACTCGAAGCTCTTCGAGCAACCAGCGGAATTCGAGCATGCGATCGTCCACCACGCCCTTGCGCTCCGCCACCAGCCGCCAGTAGCGCTGCTCCTGCGGGCGCAGTTCGGCCAGCTTGGCAGCATCGCGCGCCGGGTCGGCACGCAGCTTGTCGAGCCGCAGCACGATCGCCTTGAGGTACCGCGCGAAATGCTGCAGCTGTGTCCACGGCGCATCGGCAATGAACCGCTTGCCCACCAGGCGCTGCAACTGCTGCGCGGCGTCCTGCACGGCCTCCGGTTGGATCTTGGTGTCCTTGATCTTGCGCGCGGCAGCCGCGTATTCGACCAGGATGGTCGATGCCAGCCGCGCCACCTCGTTCGCAATCAGCGTGAGCCGGCCCCGGCCCTCTTCGAGCCGCCGCTTGAAGGCAAACTCGTCGGTGGGCAGCGGCTCCTGCAGAAACGCGCGGTCGATCGCCACATCGATGATCTGCGTGCGCAGCTCTTCCGATGTGCCGAGCGGCATGTAAGCCACCGCCATCTTCTGCAGATCGGGGATGTTCTTCTCGAGGTACTTGAGCGCGTCTTTCAGCTGCAGCGCAAACAGCCTGCGCAGGCCGGCGCGGTGCTTTGCGGCGGCCACGGCGGGTTCGTCGAACACTTCGATGGTGACGGCGTCACCCTCGTCGCGCAGCGCCGGAAATCCGATGAGCGACTGCGATCCGCGGCGCACTTCCATCAGTTCGGGCAACTCGCCGAAGCTCCAGCTCGTGTAGCGCTGGCCCGCGGGCAAGCTCGGCGCGGTCGGTGCCGGCGCGGCGGCGTTGCCCTTGGCTTGCGCGCGCCCATCGCTGCCGTCCCCCGGCTTTCGCTCCGCGGAGGCCTTGACGTTGAGGCCCGCCAGCGCCTGGAAGGCGCCGCGAGCCTGCGCACCCAGTTCGGCCTTGAGTGCGCCCAGGTTGCGTCCCATGCCAAGCTGTCGCCCGTGCTCATCCACGATGCGCAGGTTCATGAACAGGTGCGGCGGCAGCATGTCGAGCTTGAAGTCGGCGCGCTTCACGTCGATGCTCGTGGCATCGCGCACGCGCTTGAGCAGCACGTCGGTCAGCGAGCCGTGGCCGAACACTTCGGGCGCCGAAAGTTCTTCCGCCAGCTTTGCCGCCGAATCGGGCAGCGGCACCAACCTGGAGCGCGGACGCTGCGGCAGGCTCTTGAGCAGCGCCTGGATCTTGTCCTTGAGCATGCCTGTCACCAGCCATTCGCAGCGCTCTTCGCTCACCTGGTTGAGCACGAAAAGCGGCACGCTCACCGTGAGGCCGTCCTTCGCGTCGCCCGGCTCGTGCAGATAGCTGGCGGCGCAATCGACGCCGCCGAGCCGCAGCGTGGGGGGAAACGACTGCGTGGTGATGCCTGCCGCCTGGTGGCGCATCAGCTCTTCGCGCGTCAGGTACAGCAGGCGCGGCTGCTCCTTCGAGGCATGGCGGTACCAGTTCTCGAAGGTGATGCCGCTCGCCACGTCGGCGGGCAGTTGCGCGTCGTAGAAGGCGAAGATCAGCTCTTCATCGACCAGCACGTCTTGCCGGCGCGCCTTGTGCTCGAGGCCCTCGACCTCGCGAACCAGCTTGCGGTTGGCCGCCAGGAATGGAAACTTGCTTTCCCACTGCCCGCCGACCAGCGCCTCGCGAATGAAGATCTCGCGCGCCGCCACAGGGTCAACCTTGGTGAAATCGACGCGGCGCCCGCTGTAGACCACCAACCCATAGAGCGTTGCGCGCTCGAGCGCCGAAACCTGTGCGCCCTTCTTCTCCCAGTGCGGATCGAGCAGCTGCTTCTTCAGCAGATGGCCGGCCACCTGTTCGAGCCACTGCGGCTCGATGTTGGCAATGCCTCGGCCGAAGAGCCGGGTGGTCTCGACCAGTTCGGCCGCAACGATCCAGCGGCCGGGCTTTTTCTTCAGGTGCGCGCCCGGATGGCGGTAGAACTTGATGCCGCGGGCACCAAGATATGCCTCGTCGTCCTCGAGCTTCCAGCCCACGTTGCCCAGCAGGCCCGCGAGCATCGACAGGTGCAGCGGTTCGTAGCCCGCGGGCTCCGCGTTGATGCGCCACTTGTGCTCGGTGACCACCGTGAGCAGCTGCGAGTGGATGTCGCGCCATTCGCGCACGCGGCGGATGTTGATGAAGTTCTGGCGCAGCAGCTGCTCGTACTGGCGGTTGCTCAGCTTGTGCGTATCGCCATGTCCGCCGCGCGCATCGGCGATCCATTTCCACAACCGCAGGTAGCCGCTGAACTCGCTCTTCTCGTCGTCGAATTTCGAATGCGCCTGGTCGGCCTGCTGCTGCGCATCCATCGGGCGGTCGCGCACGTCCTGCACGCTGAGGGCCGATGCGATGACCAGCACCTCTTCTAACGCGCCACGCGTGCGCGCCTCCAGGATCATCCGTCCTACGCGCGGATCGAGCGGCAGCTTGGCCAGCTCGGCGCCCGTGGCCGTGAGCTCGTTGGCATCGTCGACCGCGCCCAGTTCATTCAGCAGCTGATAGCCGTCGGCAATCGCACGCGGCGAAGGTGCTTCGAGAAACGGAAAACGCGCCACGTCGCCCAGGCGCAGCGACTTCATGCGCAAGATGACGCCGGCGAGCGAAGAACGCAGGATCTCGGGATCGGTAAAGCGCGGCCGGCCTTCGAAATCTTTTTCGTCGTACAGCCGGATGCAGATGCCGTTCGCCACGCGGCCACAACGACCCGCGCGCTGGTTGGCCGCGGCCTGGCTGATCGGCTCCACCAGCAATTGCTCGACCTTGCTGCGGAAGCTGTAGCGCTTGACGCGCGCCGTGCCGGTGTCGATCACGTAGCGGATGCCAGGCACGGTAAGCGAGGTTTCGGCCACGTTGGTGGCGAGCACAATGCGCCGCCCCGTGTGGCCGTCGAAGATGCGGTCCTGCTCGGGGCCCGAAAGCCGAGCGAACAGCGGCAGCACCTCGGCATTGCGCAGCAGCGGCTGGTGGCTCAAGTGCCGGCGCAGGTGGTCGGCCGCCTCCCGGATCTCACGCTCGCCGGGCAGAAAGACCAGGATGTCGCCCGCGTTGTGCGGATCGCGCCAGAGCTCGTCGACGCCATCGGCAATGGCGTCGTTCAGGTCATGCTCGCGCGACTCCTCGAACGGCCGATAACGCTGCTCGACTGGGAAAGTACGGCCCGACACGTAGATGATCGGCGCAGGTCCCTTGCCTGACGCAAAGTGCTGCGCAAAGCGATCGGCGTCGATGGTGGCCGAGGTCACGATCACCTTCAGGTCGGGCCGGCGCGGAAGAATCTCGCGCAAGTAACCAAGCAGAAAGTCGATGTTCAGCGAGCGCTCGTGCGCCTCATCGATGATCAACGTGTCGTAGGCTTTCAGCAGCGGATCGGTCTGCGTCTCGGCCAGCAAGATGCCGTCCGTCATGAGCTTGACCGAGGCGTCGCGGCTCAGCCGGTCCTGAAAGCGCACCTTGAAACCGACCACGTCGCCCAGCGGCGTTTTCAGCTCTTCGGCAATGCGCTTGGCCACCGAGCTCGCTGCGATGCGGCGCGGCTGCGTGTGGCCGATGAGCCGGCCCTTGCCCGGCGGCGCATTGAGCTTGCCGCGGCCGAGCGCCAGCGCGATCTTCGGAAGCTGGGTGGTCTTGCCCGAGCCCGTTTCGCCGCAGACGATCACCACCTGGTGCGCCTCGATGGCGGCCATGATTTCATCGCGCCGGCCGGAGACCGGGAGCGATTCGGGAAAGTCGATGCGCAAGGGAGCGGAAGGTGTCGTGGTCGTCAAGGGAAAAGCTGTTCGCGAGGCGCGCCGGGCAAACCGTCGATTATCGGCGCGCACCGCCGCTGTTGCACGGCTTCCACAATGCGCGGCCATTGCGCAACATGCAAAAGTAAATAGTCTTTACTCCATCGCGGCTCGCCGCTACGATCGCGCCCATGACCTCCTTCCTCGTACCCCCCACTTTGCGCAGCCGCCGCGCAAGCCATGCCTCGGTGCATGGCGGGGTCGAGCTGCCGCGTCCGGCCTGAAGAAGAAGCCCGCGCGTCCGTTGTACCGGACGCCCTGCGCGCTTCCACGGCCGAAGCGCAGCAACCGACCCCTTTCACAGCGTCTGCATTGCCGCCTCCTCGCCCGCGAGGGAGCGGCGGCTTCTTCATTTCCGTTTTATTTTCAAGAATTCCATGTCCAACGACATTCATCCAGACCTGCATGCGGTGCTCTACGAGCGAACGCGCCATCTGCAGGCAGTTGCCCAGGCGCTCAAGACCGAGCTCTTCGGCATCGACGACATCATCGACCGCGTGATCGATTCACTGCGGGCGTGGTACGTGTTTCCGCAACTCATCAGCCGCCCGGTCATCGTGTGCCTGTGGGGCCTCACGGGCACCGGCAAGACGCAGCTGGTGCGCAGGCTCGCGCAGCACCTGGGCTTTTACGACCGCTTCATCGAAGTGCAGATGGACGGCTTCAGCCATGGCTCGGGCTACAGCAACCGGGGTTCGATTTCGGCCATGCTGGCCGAATCGGGCATCGACGAAGGCACGCCGGGCATCCTGGTGCTGGATGAGTTCCAGCGCTTTCGCACGCTCGAGAGCAACGGCAACGACGCCAAGGTCGAGCGCTACCAGGACGTGTGGGCGCTGCTGTCCGACGGCCGGCTGCCGCCGGCGCTCTCGATGCTCGGCGAAATCGAGGCCTCGCTCGCCCAGGCCGAATATGAGCAAGACCGCGACGGTCCGCCCGACAAGAAGAAGGCGAAAAAGCGAAAGCTCCACCTAGCGCCCTGGGAAGCGCAAGAGATCAAGCGCTGCCTGAAGCTCCCCGAAACGCTGCTGCAGATCATGGCCTGGACGCCTTCCGAGGTGCATGCGCGGCTGCGCGCTTTCCGCGACACGCAGCAAAGCTGGGAAACCGACTACAGCAAGCTGCTGGTGTTCGTCTCGGGCAACCTCGACGAGATGTATGCCGAAACGGCGCGGCGCGTGGAAGACTGCGACACCGACGCCGACATCTTCCATGCGCTGACCAGGAAGCTCTCTCTCATCGACGTGAAGAAGGCGCTGTCCGAACGCTTCAAGCCCGAGCAGGTGGCACGGCTGGGCAACAACCACGTCATCTATCCGTCGTTCAGCCGGGCCACCTATGTGCAGCTGATTCTTTCGATCTGCGACCGCTATGTGGAAGAGATCCGCGAAAGCTCGGGCGTGCGCTTCATGCTCGAGTCGAGCGTGTACGAGCAGATTTACGCCAACGCCGTTTTCCCGGCACAGGGCACGCGCCCGCTGTTCTCCTCGATCCACGCAATCCTGAGCGCGACGCTGGTCAACGCGGCACTTTGGGCGCTGGAGCAAGGCGCGGGCGGTGCAGAGCCGGTGTGGCTGTCGCTGGAAACCACGGGAGACAAGGCCTGCATCGTGGCGCGGTATAGAGAAGGCAAGCGCGAGGCACGCCGCAGCTTTGCGGTCACGCTCGAGCTCAACCGGCTCAAGCAGCGCTCGAACGAAGACTTTCGAGCCCTGCTGGCCGTGCACGAAGCGGGCCACGGCGTGGCCTACGGCCTGCTGTTCGGCCGCGCGCCGCAGGAAATCAAAATCAACGTCGCGTCTTTCGAGGGCGGCTACAACAGCTACGAAGACCGCAAGGCATGGTCGCGGCAGAACCTGCGCGACCGCATCTGCGTCGGTCTGGCGGGCCGGGCCGCGGAGCAACTGGTGTTCGGCGAACAGGCCTGCACCTCGGGTGCGTCGCAAGACTTCCGCCAGGCCACCGCTTTCGCCGCGCAGTACGTGCGCCACTACGCCTTCGGCACGCGGCTGAGCCGCACCGACGTTGCCAACGACGCAGAGGACAACCTCAACACCGACCTGAAGGCCACCAACCCGGAGATCGAAGCGCTGCTGGCGCAGGAGCACGCACGCGCGCTGGCACTGCTCGAGGCGCACACGCCGGCCTTCATGGCCGTGGTCGATGCGCTGATGCGCGAAGGCTCCGTGGCGCCGTCGCAACTGGCCGAAATGCTCGACCTGCCCGCCGACGCGGGCGAATCGACCGACGCCTATGCCGCGCTGCTGGCCACCTTCAGGGCGCGCAAGCTGCCCGGCTCGGAGCCGGCCGAGGCGCCGGGCGGCCCCGGTGCCGCCCGGCTGCTGCGCGCGTTGGCCTGAGCTGCGCGAACCTTCGTTCAAGAATGCACAATCACGCTCCATGTCCACCGTTTTCAACTTCACCTTCGTGCCCTGGTTCCGCTCGGTCGCGCCCTACATCCACACGCACCGCGGTAAGACTTTCGTGGTCGCCCTGGCGGGTGAGGCAATTGCGGCGGGCAAGCTGCAGAACATTGCGCAAGACCTGGCGCTGATCCAGAGCATGGGCGTCAAGATCGTGCTGGTGCACGGCTTTCGCCCGCAGGTCAACGAGCAGCTCGCCGCCAAGGGGCACGAGGCGCGCTATTCGCACGGCATCCGCATTACCGACGAGGTGGCGCTCGATTCCGCGCAGGAAGCCGCCGGGCAGTTGCGCTACGAGATCGAAGCTGCATTCAGCCAGGGGCTGCCGAACACGCCGATGGCCGGCTCTACGGTGCGCGTGATCTCAGGCAACTTCATCACCGCCCGGCCCATCGGCGTGGTCGACGGCGTGGACTTCAAGCATTCGGGCCTGGTGCGCAAGGTCGATGCGGTCGGCATCCGCCGCACGCTCGATTTCGGCGCCATGGTGCTGATGTCGCCCTTCGGCTTCTCGCCCACGGGCGAGGCCTTCAACCTGACGATGGAAGAAGTCGCCACCAGCGTGGCCATTTCGATCCAGGCGGACAAGCTGATCTTCCTGACCGAAATTCCGGGCATCCGCATCGACAGCGAACTGCCCGAGAGCGAAGGCAACCCCATCGACACCGAGCTGCCGCTCGCCGCGGCCGAGAAGCTGCTGGCGTCGCTGCCGCCGCCGCAAAAACCCACCGACACCGCGTTTTACCTGCAGCACTGCGTGAAGGCCTGCAAGGCCGGCGTGGAGCGCAACCACATCCTGCCGTTTGCGCTCGACGGTTCGCTGCTGCTCGAGGTGTATGTGCACGACGGCGTCGGCACCATGGTCATCGACGAGAAGCTCGAAAGCCTGCGCGAAGCCACGGTGGACGACATCGGCGGCATCCTGCAGCTGATCGAGCCCTTCGAGCGCGACGGCACCCTGGTGAAGCGCGACCGCACCGAAATCGAGCGCGACGTGGGCCACTACACCGTCATCGAGCACGACGGCGTGATCTTCGGCTGCGCGGCGCTTTACCCCTACCCCGAGGCGCGCACGGCCGAGATGGCGGCGCTGACCGTTTCTCCCCAGTCGCAATCGCAAGGCGACGGCGAGCGCATCCTCAAGCGCATCGAGCACCGCGCCAAGGCCATGGGCCTGGAAAGCATCTTCGTGCTCACCACGCGCACCATGCACTGGTTTTTGAAGCGCGGCTTCCAGCAGGTCAACCCCGACTGGCTGCCCGAAGCCCGCAAGCGGAAGTACAACTGGGACCGCAAGAGCCAGGTGCTGGTCAAGAAAATCTGAACCCATAAAGGAAGCCCGCCGCCATGACGCTCGCCACCGCCCTGCTGTTCTCCATCGTGGCGCTGGCCGCCATTGCCACGCCCGGCCCGACCGTGCTGCTGGCGCTGAGCAATGGCTCCAGGCGCGGCGTGCGCGGCGCGCTGCCGGGCATTCTGGGCGCCGTGCTGTCCGACTTCGTCCTGGTCGGCGCCGTGGCGCTGGGCCTGGGCGCGCTGCTGGCAGCCTCGGAGTTCTGGTTCTCCATGCTCAAGTGGGTGGGGGCCGTGTACCTTGCCTGGCTGGGCATTCGCATGCTGCGCTCCAAGGGTGGCAGCTTCGACGCGCCTCGGGCCACTGCGGGCGAGTCGGCAACGGGCGTGCCCAAAGAAGGCCGCAAGGTCTTTCTCAAGTCGTTCCTGGTGGCAGTCACCAACCCGAAGGGCTACCTGTTCTGCTCGGCGCTGATGCCGCAGTTCATCGACCCGGCGGCTGCGCAGGGCATGCAGTACGCCATCATCGCCGTGCTGTTCGCCTCGCTCGATGCCGCGGTCATGCTGGTCTACGCGTTCGTGGGCGCGCGGGCGATGCGGCTGCTCACGGCCGCAGCGGCCCGCTGGATCGATCGCACCTGCGGCGCGATGCTGCTGGCGCTGGCCGGCTCGCTGGCGTTCTACCGGCGCAGCGGCACCTGAGGGGGCCGGAGCGGCCGGCGACCCGTCGCCGATAATCGCTCTCCATGAATCCCCTGCTTTCCAAGCTCCAGCCCTACCCCTTCGAGCGGCTGCGGCTGCTGTTCGAGGGCGTCAAGCCCAACGCCGATTACGCGCCTGTGAGTCTGGGCATCGGCGAGCCCAAGCACGCCACGCCCGAGTTCATCAAGGAAGCGCTGGCCGCCAGCATGTCGACACTGGCGGCCTATCCCGCCACTGCCGGCAACCTGAAGCTGCGCACCGCTTTTACCGACTGGCTGAAGCGCCGCTACGCCCTGCAACTCGACCCGGCCGCACAGGTGCTGCCGGTGAACGGTTCGCGCGAGGCGCTGTTTTCGCTGGCGCAAACGGTGGTCGACGCCGGCAAATCCCCCACGCCAGTGGTGGTTTCGCCTAATCCGTTCTATCAAATCTATGAAGGCGCCGCCCTGCTCGCCGGCGCCGAGCCGTACTACGTTCCGAGCGTGCCGTTGCGCAATTTCGCGGTCGACTGGGACAGCGTTCCCGAGGCGATCTGGGAGCGCACCCAGTTGGTGTTCGTCTGCTCGCCCGGCAACCCCACCGGCGCCGTGATGCCGCTGGACGAATGGAAGAAGCTTTTCGCGCTTTCCGATCGCTTCGGTTTCGTGATTGCCGCCGACGAGTGCTACAGCGAAATCTACTTTCGCGACGAGCCCCCGCTCAGTGGCCTTGAAGCCGCCGCCAAGCTCGGACGGAGCGACTTCAAAAACCTGATTGCGCTGACCTCGCTGTCCAAGCGCAGCAACGTGCCGGGCCTTCGCAGCGGCTTTGTGGCCGGCGATGCCGCCATCATCAAGAGCTTCTTGCTCTACCGCACCTACCACGGCAGCGCCATGAGCGGCACCGTGGCAGCGGCCAGCATTGCGGCCTGGGGCGACGAAGCCCACGTGGTCGAAAACCGCGCCAAATACCGCGCCAAGTTTGCCGCCGTCACGCCCCTGCTCGAGCCGGTGCTCGATGTGCGCTTGCCCGATGCCAGCTTCTACCTCTGGGCGGGGGTGCCCGAAGTGTGGGCTGGCGACGACGAATCCTTCGCCCGCGCGCTCTACGCTCAATACAATGTTACGGTTCTGCCGGGGAGCTATCTGGCGCGCGACACGGCGCACGGCCCCAACCCCGGCCGCGGCCGCATCCGCATGGCTCTGGTCGCCGAAACCGCCGAATGCGTGGAAGCCGCCGAGCGCATCGTCCGCTTCGTCCAGTCCGGGGCGCAAGGCCAGCGCTGAACCGCTGCTTTCCCGGTCCCCATTTTTTACCTGAGACTCTCTCATGACCCAGCAACTGCAACAAATCATCGACGCCGCGTGGGAAGACCGCGCCAATGTCTCGCCCACCGCCGCCTCCGCTGAAGTGCGCGACGCCGTCGAGCACGTGATCTCCGAACTCAACAACGGCAAGCTGCGCGTTGCCACGCGCGAAGGCGTGGGCAAGTGGACGGTGCACCAGTGGATCAAGAAGGCCGTGCTGCTGTCGTTCCGCCTGAAGGACAACGAGCAGATGCAGGCCGGCTCGCTCGGCTTTTATGACAAGGTGCCGACCAAGTTCTCGCACCTGTCGGCCGGCGAGCTGAAGGAATCGGGCGTTCGCATCGTGCCGCCGGCTGTCGCTCGCCGCGGCAGCTACATCGCCAAGGGCGCGATCCTGATGCCTTCTTACGTGAACATCGGCGCCTACGTGGGCGAAGGCACCATGGTCGACACCTGGGCCACCGTGGGCTCGTGCGCGCAGATCGGTGCCAACGTGCACCTGTCGGGCGGCGTCGGCATCGGCGGCGTGCTCGAGCCGCTGCAGGCCGGCCCGACCATCATCGAAGACAACTGCTTCATCGGCGCCCGCTCCGAAGTGGTCGAAGGCGTGGTCATCGAAGAGAACTCCGTGCTCGGCATGGGCGTGTACATCGGCCAGAGCACCCCCATCTTCAACCGCGACACCGGAGAAACCTTCTTCGGCCGCGTGCCGTCCGGCAGCGTGGTCATCAGCGGCAACCTGCCCAAGAAGACCAAGTCGGGCCAGGACTACAGCACCTACGCGGCAATCATCGTCAAGACGGTCGATGCGCAAACGCGCTCCAAGACCAGCCTGAACGACCTGCTGCGCGACTGATCGACAGGCTCCCGCCTTTGTCCCGCTAGAAAACAACAGCACCCGAGGAGAAAGACCGATGAACATGATGGAGCGAATTCTTCGTTTGATGGCCGAGCGCAAGGCCTCCGACATCTACCTCTCGGCCCACTCCCCGGTGCTGATTCGCATGAACGGCACCTGCGTGCCGATCAATGCGCAGGTGCTGCCCGCCACCGCGCCGCTCGCGCTGCTGGCCGAAGTGGTGCCCGAAGCCCGCATCCAGGAGCTCGAAAGAACCGGCGAGCTCAACATGGCCGTAATGCTCGAGGGCGCCGGCAACTACCGCATCAGCGCCATGCGCCAGCGCGGCAGCTATGCAGTGGTGGTGCGGCACATTGCCTCGACCATTCCCAGCTTTGCCGACCTGAACCTGCCCGACATTCTCAAGACGCTGATCATGGAGAAGCGCGGGCTGATCCTGATGGTCGGCGCCACCGGCGCGGGCAAGACCACCACGCTGGCCTCCATGCTCGACTACCGCAACGAGCACGCCACGGGCCACATCCTCACGGTGGAAGAACCCATCGAGTTCACCTACACCAACAAGAAGTCGCTGGTGAACCAGCGCGACGTGGGCAGCGACACCGAGTCGCTGCAGGTGGCGCTCAAGAACGCATTGCGCCAGGCACCCGACGTGATCCAGATCGGCGAAATCCGCGACCGCGAAACCATGACGGCGGCCATTGCCTACGCGCAGTCGGGCCACCTGTGCGTGGCCACGCTGCATGCCAACAACAGCTACCGTGCGCTCAACCGCATCCTGAGCTTCTTCCCGGTCGAGGTGCGGCCCACGCTGCTGGGCGACCTGGGCTCGGCCCTGCGCGCCATCGTGTCGCAGCGGCTGCTGCGCACGCCCACCGGCGGCCGCGTGCCGGCGCTGGAGGTCATGCTCAACACGGCCCTGGTGGCCGAGCTGATCGAAAAAGGCGACTTCTCGGCCGTCAAGGAGGCCATGGAACAGTCGATGGCCGAAGGCTCGCAAACCTTCGAGGAAGACATTGCCCGCCTCATTACCGAAGAGCGCGTAACGCGCGAAGAAGGCCTGGCCCAGTCCGACTCGCCCACCAACCTGATGTGGCGCCTGCAGAACCGCGCCGCGCCCAAGCCGAAGACCGAAGACCGCCACCTGACGGACCAGGTCGACGAACCCACCTTTACCGACATCACGCTGGACGTGAAGTTCTGACCGACCCAGCCCCCTGGTTTTTTTCCGATGTCCCGTACGCTCCAGCTCGCCGAACAGCTCATCTCGCGCCCCTCCGTCACCCCCGAGGATGCGGGCTGCCAACAGATCATCGGCGAACGGCTGGCGCCTCTGGGCTTCACGCTTGAAACCATCGAGAGCGGCCCGGCCGACTTTCGCGTGACCAACCTGTGGGCGGTGCGCCGCCCCGCCGGCGCTGCGGCGACGAAGACGCTGGTGTTCGCCGGCCATACCGACGTGGTGCCCACCGGCCCGCTCGAGCAATGGACCAGCCACCCCTTCACGCCCACCCATCGCGGCGGCAAGCTCTACGGCCGCGGCGCCTGCGACATGAAGACCTCGGTCGCCGCCTTCGTGGTGTCGATCGAAGAGTTCCTTAAAGCCACGCCTGACCCGAAGCTCACGCTCGCGCTGCTGCTCACCAGCGATGAAGAAGGCCCCGGCGTCGACGGCACCGTCGTCGTGTGCAACGCCCTGGCCGCGCGCGGCGAAACCATCGACTACTGCATCGTCGGCGAGCCCACCGCCGTCCAGCGCTGCGGCGACATGATCAAGAACGGCCGCCGCGGCACCATGAGCGGCAAGCTCACGGTGAACGGAGTGCAGGGGCACATCGCGTATCCGCACCTGGCAAAAAACCCGGTGCACGCCCTGGCGCCTGCGCTCGCCGAACTGGTGGCCATCAACGCGGCCGGCGGTTGGGACGCCGGCAATGCCTGGTTCCAGCCCACCAGCTGGCAGATCAGCAATTTCCACTCGGGCACCGGCGCGAGCAACGTGATTCCGGGCAGCGCAGTCATCGACTTCAACTTTCGCTTTTCGACCGAGTCGACACCCGAATCGCTGCAGAAGCGCGTGCACGCGGTGCTCGATGCCCACGGCGTCGACTACACGCTCGCGTGGACCGTGGGCGGCCTGCCGTTTCTCACCACGCCGGGCGAACTGGTGGCGTCGGTGCAAGCGGCAATCGCCGATGAAACCGGCATCCAGACCGAGCTCTCGACCAGCGGCGGCACCAGCGATGCCCGCTTCATCGCCAAGATCTGCAAGCAGGTGGTCGAGCTGGGCCCGGTCAACGCCAGCATCCACAAGATCGACGAGCACATCGACGTGGCCGAGATCGAGACGCTGAAGAACATCTACAAGCGCACGCTGGAGCGGCTCGAAGCGTCGTTGGCTCAATGATCACCGTCATCGAGCTGATCGAAGCCGGCGCCAAGCAGCTGGAAGAGGCCGGCGTCGCCTTCGGCCACGGCACCGCCAACGCCTTCGACGAAGCCGCCTGGCTTGTGCTGTGGCGCCTGAAGCTGCCGCTGGACGACTTGGACGCGGTGGCCGACACACCCGTGTCCCCCGCCGATGCCGGCAAGGTGCAGGCGCTCATCGAAGAGCGCATTGCCACGCGCAAGCCCGCCGCCTATCTCACGAAGGAAGCCTGGTTGCAGGGCGTGCCCTTCTATGTGGACGAGCGCGCCATCGTGCCGCGCAGCTTCATTGCGGAATTGATTGCAGACGGCAGCATCGACTACTGGCTGGGCGAGCACACACAGCGCGTGCTCGACCTGTGCACCGGCAACGGCAGCCTGGCCGTGCTCGCGGCGCTGACCTATCCGGACGTGACGGTGGATGCCGCCGACCTGTCGGTGGAGGCGCTCGAAGTGGCCGCCATCAACGTGACCCGGCACCAACTCGATGCGCGCGTGACCCTGATCGAATCAGACGGCCTGAAGAAGCTGGCCGGCCCCTACGACCTGGTGCTGTGCAACCCGCCCTACGTGAACAGCGCGAGCATGGCCGCCCTGCCCGCCGAATACCGTGCCGAGCCTGAATTGGCTCTTGCCGGCGGCACCGACGGCATGGACTTTGTGCGCCAGCTGTTCGCCGACGCGCCTTCGCGCATGAGCGAGCAGGCGGTGCTGGTGCTTGAAATCGGCAACGAGCGCGACTACTTCGAGGCAGCGTTTCCGCAACTCGAGGTGGTGTGGCTCGAAACGTCGGCGGGCGAGGACCAGGTCTTGCTGGTTACCCGCGCCGCTTTGCTGGCCGGCGCCGGCGCGCGTTAGCTGCGCCAGGCCAAGCCCTCCACCGCTTTCCGCAGCCTGCGCTGCGGCCCCTTGATCGGGCGCTGTTCGCCCCTATGCCCCTTTGCGCCAAGCCGCCCGGGGCTGGGCGGGATAATCGCCCCTACGGTTCCTATTTCATGATTACTCTCAAAAACGTCATTCTTCGCCGCAGCGCCAAGGTTCTGCTCGACGGCGCCACCGTCACCCTCAACCCCGGTGAAAAGGTCGGCCTGGTGGGCCGCAACGGCGCGGGCAAGTCGACGCTGTTTGCGCTGCTCAACGGCACGCTGCACGAAGACGGCGGCGACTTTTCGGTGCCCAAGCACTGGCGCATGGCACAGGTGGCGCAAAACATGCCCGAAACCGACGAATCGGCCACCGAATTCGTCGTGGGCGGCGACACCCGCCTGACCGAACTGCGTGAAAAACTGGCCGCCATCGAGGCCGCATACGAAGCCAACCCCGACGACGGCGACATCGGCATGGAGCTGGCCCACGCCTACACCGACCTGGCCGACGCCGGCGAGCACGACGCGGTGCCGCGCGCACAGGCGCTGATTCTTGGCCTGGGCTTCAAGTCGCACGAGCTCGACGAGCCGGTGAACAGCTTTTCAGGCGGCTGGCGCATGCGCCTGCAGCTGGCCCGCGCGCTCATGTGCCCAAGCGACCTGCTTCTGCTCGACGAACCCACCAACCACCTGGACCTGGACGCCCTCGTCTGGCTCGAAGCCTGGCTGCAGAAGTACGCCGGCACCATGATCGTCATCAGCCACGACCGCGAGTTTCTCGATGCCGTGACCGACGTGACCCTGCACATTGCCAACGCCCAGCTCACGCGCTACGGCGGCAACTACAGCAAGTTCGAGGACATGCGCGCGCTGCAGATGGAGCAGCAGCAAGTCGCCTTCAGCAAGCAGCAGGACAAGATCGCCCACCTGCAGAAGTTCATCGACCGCTTCAAGGCCAAGGCCAGCAAGGCCAAGCAGGCGCAAAGCCGCGTCAAGGCACTGGAGCGCATGGAAAGGGTTGCACCGCTGCTGGCCGAAGCCGACTTCACCTTCGAGTTCAAGGAGCCGGGCAACATTCCGAACCCGATGCTCTCCATCAGCAATGCGAGCTTCGGCTATGAAATTGAAGGCGAAGAGCCCAAGACCATTCTGCGCGGCGTCAGCCGCTCGGTGCTGGCGGGCCAGCGTATCGGCATTCTGGGCGCCAACGGCCAGGGCAAGTCGACCCTGGTGAAGACCATTGCGCGCGAAATGGGCGCGCTGGCCGGCCAGGTGACCGAAGGCAAGGGCCTGAACATCGGCTACTTTGCGCAGCAGGAACTCGACGTGCTGCGCCCGCAGGACACGCCGCTGGAACACATGGTGCGCATGGCGCGCGAGCTCGGCAGCAGCGTGAAAGAAGCCACCGGCGAGCAGGCCCTGCGCGGCTTCCTGGGCAGCTTCAATTTCAGCGGCGACATGGTGAAGCAGCCTGTCGGCACCATGAGCGGCGGCGAAAAAGCGCGCCTGGTGCTCGCGATGATGGTGTGGCAGCGCCCCAACCTGCTGCTGCTGGACGAACCCACCAACCACCTGGACCTTGCCACCCGCGAGGCCCTGGCCGTGGCCCTGAACGAGTTCGAAGGCACGCTGATGCTCGTGAGCCACGACCGTGCGCTGCTGCGCTCGGTATGCGACGAATTCTGGCTCGTGGGCCGCGGCGTGGTCACCGATTTCGACGGCGACCTCGACGACTACCAGCGCTACCTGCTCGACGAAGCCAAGCGGCTGCGCGAAGAGGCCAAGGTGGCCGTGCGCGAGGCTGCAAGCGCCGCTGCCCCCGCCGTGGCCGCGCCCGTGCCGGTTGCCGCAGAGAGCGAATCCGCGGTCGCCGCCAAGAACCCGCAGCAGCGCAAGCAAGACGCCCAGGGCCGCCAGCAACGCAGCGACCAGGCCAAGCCGATCAAGCGCGAAATTGCGCAGATCGACGAGCGCCTGGCCGCGGCGGGCACCGAACGCACCGCGCTCGAGGCCCGCCTGGCGCAGCCGCTGCCGTCAGCCGAAATTGCCGAAGCAGGCAAGCGGCTGAAAGCCCTCAACGAAGAAATTGGCCGCCTCGAAGAGCGCTGGCTGGCCCTGTCGGACCAGCTCGAGGCGCTGGCGGCCTGACCTGAACCTGCAAAGGAGACATACGCCATGCCGTCCGCCATCGAACTGGCCCGGGGTGACGAAAAGCTCATTGCCGCGGTCCACCGCAGCCGCCGGCTGATCGGCCGCAAGGCCCTGATGGCAGCTGCCGCCAGCGCCATTCCGGTGCCCGGCGTCGACTGGGCGGCCGATGCCGCCCTGCTCTCGCGGCTCGTGCCGCAAATCAGCGCCGAGTTCGGCCTTTCGGTCACCCAGGTCGAAAAGCTCGCGCCGCACCAGCGCGAGCGCATCCAGAAGGCGGCGACCACCGTCGGGGCCTTGCTGGTGGGCCGGCTGGTTACGCGCGACCTGCTGATCAAGCTGGCCCGGCATGCCGGCGTGAAGCTCACGGCCAAGCAGGCCGCCAAGTACGTGCCGATTGCCGGGCAGATCGTCTCGGCCGCGCTCGGCTATGCCGCCCTGAGGGCCCTGGGCGAGCAGCACATCAAGGACTGCGTGCGCGTCAGCTCGACCCTCGCCTTATCGCCTCCCGAACCGCACGCGCCCGCCTGAAGGCGCAGTCGTCGAAAAGCGCAGGGCCGACGCACACCGCGGCGACCAGGCCCGAAATGGCCAGCCCGCCCATGCCGTAGTCGCGCAGGCGAAATCCATAGAACAGCGCTATGGCAGACAGCAACGCCAATAGCGCGCAAAGCGCGCGGTCGAGCCGAAGGCCCGGTGTCGATGGCCTTTGCATGGCTCAGCCCGCGCGGTGAGCCCAGCGGCGACGCGGCCTTGCGCCGCCCGTCGGTTTTTCGATCTGCTTTTGCGTTGGCCTTGCAGCCTTCAGCGCCAGCACCAACTTGCGTGGTTTCATGGCAAATACTCCCTTTCAACTATTCTAGAGTCCAAGTTGAATATTCGCCTGCGCTTAAATCTGCGCCCATGGAGACTATTGCAGCGCGTGCACTGGCAGCACGCAAATTTGCGAAGATGACCCAGAAGCAGGCTGAAGCCGCTTCGGGCGTCAAGCAGTCGAACATTTCGAAAATCGAGCGCGGCGATACCGGCCGCTCGATGGGCCTGCTCGCCTTGGCACGGGCTTATCGGGTCGACCCCAACTGGCTCGACACGGGCGACGGTCCGGCTCCATGGGACACAGTGCAGCAGCGTCCGGCCCGCGACAACGCCAACGAACCCCCTGGGCCCTACCGGGTTACGCGCACTCCGCCTCCCATCCCTTCGTTCAGCCCAGGCACCCCTGGCACGGTGCCGCTCATTGCATGGGCGGATGCCACCTCCTGGAGCAAGGGCGGGCGGGCTCCGCTGGAGGCCGAGCGGTGGATTCCCTGCGTTGCGCATCACAGCGCCGGCAACACCTATGCGCTGCGCGTGCGCGGCGACAGCATGACCGCCCCGAGCGGCAGCATGAAGAGCTACCCCGCGGAGTCGATCATCTTCGTCGACACATTGCGAACAGCGCCCCAAGACGGCGAGCGCATCATTGCCAAGCTCGAGTCGAGCAACGAAATCACCTTCAAGGTCTTCAAGGAAGAAGACGGTCGCCGCTGGCTCTTGCCGCTCAACCCCAAGCACGAGCCCATTCGCATGGAATTCACCGTGCTCGGCACCGTCATCGGCAAGTGGGAAGACGAGGACTGACGCACGCGTGCGGTCAGGTTGCGTGCAGGTTCGGCGGGCACAGTAGGGGCTCTTTCTCCCCGTGGCCTGCATCCTCTCTGATCCTCCCTCCTCCAGCAGGTCACCTTCCAGCCCGCCCTCGTGCGGGCTGTTTTTTTTTGGCAAACAAAAAAGCCTGCTATCTCTCGACAGCAGGCTTCAATATTCACGCGATTCGGGTGGTAGGACGTACTGGATTCGAACCAGTGACCAACGGATTAAAAGTCCGCTGCTCTACCAACTGAGCTAACGTCCCGGAACCATTTTCTTTTTCGCTTCTTTGCCAGAGTTGAATCCGGCAAAGCCAAAGATTATAGCGCGACGTTGCTCGCGATTTTGTCGAGAACCCAACCTGCCGCACATTGGCCGAAAGTGGCCGTCACGCTCACCACCGAACCATAGCCATGGCAGTTGAGCGAACCGTCGCCTTCGATGGCGCAGGAGGCATCGGGCGGCGCAACGCTTTCGCGGCTGAAAACGCAGGCCACGCCGATCTTGCGGCCTTCGCGCGGTGCGCCGTGTTCCTTGCGCAGGCGCTGGCGCAGCTGGGCAAGCAGCGGGTCGTGCGTGACGAGCGAAAGGTCGTCGATGTCGACCTTGTGCGCCTGCCGCTTGCCGCCGGCCGCACCCACGGTGACGAAGGCGGCGCGCGATGCGCGTGCCCATGCCGCCATCGCGAGCTTGGCCTTCACCTGGTCGCATGCATCGATGACGGCGGTTGCGGGCCCGTTCTCGGCCTGCGCCGCATCGAGCAGCGCCGTCCAGTTGCCGGGTTCGACGAATTCGTCGATGGCGAACACCTTGCACTCGGGGTTGATCTGCGCAATGCGATCGCGCATGGCCTCGACCTTGGCTTGCCCCACGGTCGAATCGAGCGCGTGGATCTGGCGGTTGATGTTCGACTCCGAGACATGGTCGAGGTCGATCAGCGTCAGCCGCCCCACTCCGCTGCGCGCCAGAGCTTCGACGGCCCAGGAGCCGACGCCGCCGATGCCGACGACGAGCACATGCGCGTTGCGGATGCGCGCGGCACCCGCCACGCCATAGAGGCGCTCGAGGCCGCCGAAGCGGCGCGCAAAGTCAGGCGCCGCGGTGTCGGTGACGACAGCCGCGGCGGCGATCAATGCTTCCGGAAGGGTTGCATTCAAGCGGAGTGCTCCGCCGGCGTCAACGCAGGCGCGAGAGACGCTCGCGGCCGGCCTGAGCGGCTTCGGATTGCGGATAGGCCTTGGTCAGGTCTTCCAGCGTGCGACGCGCGGCGCGCGTGTCCTTCAGCTCGATCTGGCAGTTGGCGATCGACAGCACGGCCTCGGGAGCCTTGGCGTGGTCGGGCGCGAGCGACAGCATGGAGCGGAAGTTCGCAATGGCCTCGTTGTAGTTGCGCGTGGCGTACTGCGCATTTCCGAGCCAGAACAACGCAGAGGCGTTGTAGCCGCTTTGCGGGTAGCGCTTGACGAACTCCGCGAAGGCGGTTTGCGCCTGCGCGAACTGGCCCGCACGGAAGATGCCGAGCGCTGCGTCGAAATCGGCTTTTTCCTTGGGGTCGGCGGTGAACTCGCGTCCGTCCACCGAAACCTTTGTGGGTTCGTTCTGCTTCAGCCGGTCGTCGATGGTGCTCTGGCGGGACTGCATTTCGCTCAGCGTGCGCTGCAGCTGCTCGTTCTGGCCTGTCATGCGCGCAAGATCGCCCCGCATCTGCTCGATCTGGTTCTGCAGGTCGAGCAGGCTGCGGCGCAGCTGGCCGTTTTCGTCGGTCAGCCGCTGGTCGGCCTGCTGGCGCATGGCTTCGACCCGCTGCCGCAGGTCGAGGATGGCGCGGCGCGCCTCGTCATCCTCGAACAACGCGGCTTGCGAGCCTGCCGAAACGCAGAGCAAGGCGGCAGCCAGTGCCGCGCCTCGCAATAGAGCGTGTTGCATCACCGGGTGTAGCGGAGTTCTGCGCGGCGGTTCTGAGCCCAGACGTCTTCGCTCGAGCCTTGAGCCGCCGGCTTTTCCTTGCCGAAGCTCACGGCTTCGATCTGGGCGTCGTTCACACCCAGCAGCGTCAGCGCGCGGCGGACGGCTTCGGAACGCTTCTGGCCCAGCGCAAGGTTGTACTCGCGGCCGCCACGTTCGTCGGTGTGGCCTTCGATGGAAACACGGCGCTGCGGGTTGGCCTTGAGGAAACGGGCATGGCCGTCGATCAGGGACTGGAACTCGGGCTTGACCGTGTAGCTGTCGTAGTCGAAATAGACGATCCGTTCGATACCGACCGGCCCTTGCGCGGTGCCGGCATTGGGGTCGATGGTGACGGGCGCGACCCCGCTGGCGCTGCCCTGCTGGCCGCCGGCGGTTCCGGAGCGGTCGGTCACCGGGGTGTCGTTGAGCTTGGTGCCCGACGAGCAGCCAGCAATCAGAGCCACGATGGCCAGCGAATAAATCGTACGTTTCAACATTGGGTACTCCTCAAATAAACCTTGGTCATTGCTTTTGAAACGGACCCCAGTCCGGTTCTCTAATGTCTCCCGCCTGCCCCGCCAGCCGTGCCTTGATTTTTCCGTCCAGCGTGGTCGTCATGAGCGCTTCGCGGCCTTGCAGGTGCGTTGCGTAGACGATCAGCTTGCTATTGGGGGCAAAACTTGGGCTCTCGTCTGCCGAGGTGTCGGTGATGGCCGAGACATTGCCGGTTGCCAACTCCATCACATGGAGTTTGAACGCACCGCCAACGCGGGAGATGTAGGCCAACCACCGGCCATCGCCGCTGACAGAAGGAGAAATGTTGTAGGTGCCACTGAACGTGACACGGGTCGGCGCGCCGCCGCCGGCGCTCATCTTGTAGATCTGGGGAGCACCGCCGCGGTCGCTCACGAAATAGATCGTGCTGCCGTCGGCCGAGTAGACCGGCTCGGTGTCGATGCTGGCGCTCTGGGTCAGGCGGCGCGGCTCACCGCCGCTGGCCGCGATGGTGTAGAGCTGCGAGCCGCCGTCACGGCTGAGCGTCACGGCCAGTGAGTTGCCGTCGGGTGCCCACGCCGGCGCGCTGTTGGAGCCGCGGAAGTTCGCAAGCAGGCGGCGCTGGCCGCTGGCCACGTTGTGCACGTACACCACGGGCTTGCGCGACTCGAAGGACACATACGCGAGTTGCTGGCCGTTGGACGACCACACGGGCGAAATGATGGGTTCCGGGCTCGCGAGCGCGGCCTGCGCGTTTTCGCCATCGGCATCAGCCACCCACAGCGAGTAGCGGCTCCCGCCCTTGGTCACGTAGGCGATGCGGGTCGAGAAGATGCCCTTGTCGCCGGTCAGCTTTTCATAGACATAGTCTGCAATGCGGTGCGACGCGAGCCGCAGGTCGCCCTGCGGAACGGTGTAACTCTGGCCGCCGAGATCTTGTCCGCGCACCACGTCCCACAGGCGAAAGCGCACGTCGAAGCGGCCGTCGCCCAACCGCGTGACGCTACCGACCACCAGCGAATCTGCGGTGCGCTGGCGCCACAGCGCGAGGTCGGGGCGCGAGGCCTCGTCGAGCGCCTGGCCGGAAGCATCGACGCCGCGGAACTGGCCGCTGCGCTCGAGGTCGGCCTGCACGATCTCGGAAATTTTCTGGGGCGAGGCGTCCTGGCCCTTGAACGGAACCAGCGCGATGGGCAACTGCGTCAGCCCGACGCCCGACACCTCGACCCGGAACTGGGCGAGCGCAGGCACCATGGGAGTTGCAGCAAGAGCCGCGACGAGGCTGCGGCGTGCAAAAAACGATGAAGAAGGAGTTGGAATGGAAACTGGCAACGGCTTGTTCATGCGGTTCGGAGATGTTTCGGGGAAAAAAGTTCTACCCGATGCGACGGGCCACATGTTACACACTGGTTTGGTGGTGCCGTCACAAAACGTGTATTGGGCGGCGCGGTCCTACATGACACCTCGCTGAAGGCCTGTTTGGGCGCCCCGTAGAATTCGCCGCCATGCAAGCATCCCCCGGCAGTGAGACCGCACGCCCTCCCCTGATTCGCCGGCTGGCGCGCCTCATGACCTGGTTCGGTGGCTCACGCCATTGGTGGGCCGTGGGGATCGTCGGCGCCCTGATGGCGGCCATTACCGAGCCCTTGATGGCGGCCCTGCTCAAGCCGCTGCTCGACCGCGGATTCAACCGCGGCCAACTGGCGCTGTGGATCGTGCCCGCTGCCGTGCTGCTGCTGTTCGCGGTGCGCGGCATTGCGCAGTTCATTTCTCAATATGCGCTTTCGCGCATTGCCAACGAAGGCATGCAGCGGCTGCGGCGCGTGCTGTTCCAGCGGCTGCTCGGGGCCGAGCTGGCCTTGTTTTCGCGGCAGTCGGCCAGCGCACTTTCCAACACGGTGGTGTATGAGGTGCAGACCGGCTCCATGTTGCTGGTGCAGGCGCTCCTCGGGCTTTCGCGGGACGGCTTCACGCTGGTTGCGCTGCTCGCCTACCTGGTCTACCTGAACTGGAAGCTCACGCTCATCGTCGCCTTCCTGGTGCCGAGCATCTCCTGGATCATGAAGGTGTTCTCCAAGCGCCTCTATCGCCTGACGCAGCAAGGCCAGCAAGCCACCGACGAGTTGGCTTACGTGGTGGAAGAAAACGTGCTCGCGCACCGCATGGTGCGGCTGCACGGCGCCGAAGAAGCCCAAGGCGAACGCTTCGAGCAACTGAGCCAGCGCCTGAACCGGCTGGCCGTGAAGTCGACCATTGCGCAGGCAGCCACCACGCCACTCACGCAGATGATGGCGTCGCTTGCGCTGTCGGTGGTGGTGATGATCGCGCTGTGGCAAAGCGGCGAGCAAGGTCTCACGGTGGGCGGTTTTGTCGCCTACATCACCGCCATGCTGATGCTGATTGCGCCCATTCGCCGCCTGGCGGACATGGCCGCGCCCATCACCCGCGGCCTGGCCGCGCTCGAGCGCGGCCTGGTGCTGATCGACGACGTGTCCCCCGAGCCGCAAGGCAGCTTCGGCATCGAACGAGCGCAAGGCCGCATCGAGCTGCGTAATGCGGTGGTCAGCTACCGGGGCGAAGACGAAGCCCGTGCGCTCGACGGCGTGAGTCTTGCCATCGAGCCGGGCCAGGTGGTGGCTTTCGTCGGTCCCTCGGGCTCGGGCAAGACCACGCTGGTCAACCTGTTGCCGCGCTTCGTGCTGCCGAGCGGCGGCCAGGTGCTGCTCGACGGGCACGACACCGCGGAATGGGAACTGAAGAGCCTGCGCGCGCAGTTCGCCATGGTGAGCCAGGACGTGGTGATGCTCAACGACACGCTGGCCGCCAACGTGGCGCTGGGTTCCGAAATCGATCGCGACCGGGTGCAGCAGTGCATAGAGGCGGCGAACCTGGCCAGCCATGTGGAGAGTCTGCCGCAGGGCATCGACACCGTGCTCGGCCACAACGCCACGCAGCTGTCGGGCGGCCAGCGGCAGCGCCTGGCCATTGCGCGCGCGCTCTACAAGAACGCGCCCATCCTGCTGCTCGACGAAGCCACCTCCGCGCTCGACACCGAGTCGGAGCGGCTGGTGCAAGACGCCTTGCAGCGGCTGATGCAGAACCGCACCACGCTGATCGTGGCGCACCGGCTCTCCACCATCCAGCACGCCGACCGCATCATCGTCATGGAAAAAGGCCGCATCGCCGAGCAAGGCAGCCATGAACAGCTGATGGCGCTCGACGGGCTCTATGCGCGCCTGCAGACGCTTGCCGTGCGCAGCGCAACGCCGGGACAAGACCCGACGCTCTGAACCCGGCCCTTGGGGTCAGAGCAATACGATGTCGTATTGCCCTTGCCCGATGGCGGGCTCGGCCTGCAATGAAATGGGCTTGCCGATGAAGTCGCTCAGGCCCGCCAGGTGCTGGCTTTCTTCGTCGAGAAAGAGTTCGATCACCTGTGGCGACGAGACGATGCGGAATTCGCGCGGCGTGAACTGCCGCGCCTCGCGCAATATCTCGCGCATCACGTCGTAGGCCACGCTGCGCGCCGTCTTCACGATGCCCTGCCCGCCGCATGCCGCGCAGGGCTCGCACAGCATGTGCGCCAGCGACTCGCGCGTGCGCTTTCGCGTCATCTCGACCAGCCCGAGCTGCGAAAAGCCACCCGCAGTGGTCTTGACGCGGTCGCGCGCAAGCTGCTTGCGAAACTCCGCCAGCACCTGCTCGCGATGGTCGTCGCGCCCCATGTCGATGAAGTCGACGATGATGATTCCGCCGAGGTTGCGCAGCCGCAGTTGCCGCGCAATCGCCTGCGCCGCCTCGAGGTTGGTCTTGAAAATGGTGTCGTCGAAATTGCGTGCGCCCACAAAGCCGCCCGTGTTCACGTCCACCGTGGTGAGCGCTTCGGTCTGGTCGACCACCAGGTAGCCGCCCGACTTGAGATCGACCCGCCGCCCCAGCGCCTTGGCAATTTCCTCGTCGACCGAATACAGGTCGAAGATCGGCCGCTCGCCCTTGTAGTGCTGAAGCTTGCCGGCCGCCTGCGGCATGTATTCGAGCCCGAACTTCAGCAGCACCTCGAACTGCTCGCGCGAATCGATGCGGATGGTCTGCGTGTCTTCGCTGGTCATGTCGCGCAGCACGCGCTGCAGCAGGCTCAGGTCCTGGTGCAGCAGCGACATGGCCGGCACCTTGCCCGACGCTTCGCGAATGCGCGACCAGGTCTTGCGAAGGTAGGCAATGTCTTCGGCCAGTTCGGCGTCGGACGAGTCTTCGCCGTTGGTGCGCAGGATGAAGCCACCTGTGTTGGCCGGCACCACGCCACCGCTGTCGGCCGCCGCGGCGGCCTCGATCAGCGCCAGCATGCGGGTGCGCAACGATTCGCGCTGGTCTGCAGGGATCTTCTGCGAAACGCCGATGTGGTTGTCTTGCGGCAAGAACACCAGCAGCCGGCCCGCAATGCTGATCTGCGTCGACAGCCGCGCGCCCTTGGTGCCGATCGGGTCCTTGATCACCTGCACCAGGAGCGACTGGCCCTCGAACACCTGCTTCTCGATGGGCACCATCGGTCCGCCGTTGCGGTGGTCACGGTCGGGCGCGGGTGCGCTCGGCCTCGAGCCCGGCGTGAACGGTGCCACGATATCGGCCACGTGCAGGAAGGCCGTGCGCTCAAGGCCGATGTCGATGAAGGCCGACTGCATGCCCGGCAGCACGCGCGAGACCTTGCCCAGGTAGATGTTGCCGACCAGCCCGCGCTCCAGCGTGCGCTCGACGTGCAGCTCTTGCACCGCGCCGTGCTCGACCAGCGCCACACGGGTCTCTTGCGGGGACCAGTTGATCAGGATGTCTTGCATGGAGTTCTCAGGTATTGAAACCGGCGCTGCGAAGAAGCTGCGCGGTCTCGAACATCGGGAGTCCCATGATGCCCGAATAGGACCCGCTGATGTGCTCGATGAACGCAGCCGCCGCGCCCTGGATTGCATAGGCCCCGGCCTTGCCGAGCGGCTCGCCGCTTGCGGCATAGCGCGCGATCTGCTTCTTGCTGATTGCCGCGAAGCGCACACGCGACACACTGAGCGCGGCGTGGCGACGGCGGCCATGCTGCAGCGCGACGGCCGTCAGCACGCGGTGCGTGGCACCCGAAAGCAGCGCGAGCATGCGCTCGGCATCGCGCGCGTCTTCGGGCTTGCCGAGGATCGTGCGGCCCAGCGCGACCGTGGTGTCGGCGCAGAGCACCGGCGCATCGGCCAAGCCGAGGCGCTTGCGCCGCGCAACGGCGGCATCGAGCTTGAGCGCCGTGACGCGCTGCACATAGGCAGTGGGCGATTCGTTGGGCAACGCCGCTTCGAGCGATTCGGCGTCTTCTTCAGGGCCGGCAAGCAGCAGTTCGTGGCGAACGCCAAGCTGGCCCAGCAGTTGGGCCCGGCGCGGGCTCTGCGACGCGAGGTAGATGAAGTCTGGAGTCATTCCCGGTGGTACGGATGGCCCGCGTTGACGGACCAGGCCCGGTAGAGCTGCTCGACCAGCAGCACGCGCGCCATGGCGTGCGGCAGGGTCAGGTCGGACAAGCGAATGCGTTCATGCGCCGCAGCCTTGAAAGCCGGGTCGAGCCCGTCCGGTCCGCCAATGACGAGCGCGACATCATCGCCCTCGCCTTGCCAGCTCTGCAGGCGCGCGGCCAGTGCCTTGGTAGTAAGCGCGGTGCCGCGCTCGTCGAGCACCACGATGCGCATGCCCCTGGCAATGGCGCCTTCGATGCGCTCGCGTTCGGCCGCGTAAAGCGTTTCGAGCGACTTGGAGCCGCGGGGTTCGGTCTTGACCGCGCGCAGCTCGAGCTTGAGTTCCGGCGGGAAGCGCTTGGCGTAGTCGTCCCAGGCAGTCTGAGCCCAGTCGGGCATGCGCTGCCCGACGGCGACCACCAGGAGCTTCATGCGCGGCGCGCTGGCGCCTTCTTGGCAGGCGCCTTCTTTGCCGCGGGCTTCTTCGCGGCGGGCTTGCCGACAACCTTGACCGGCACGCGCGCGGTCGTGGTCTTCTTGGCAGGCGCCTTCTTGGCGGCGGTTTTCTTCGCCGGGCTCCGGCTGGCCTTCTCGGCCTTGGCTTCCTGCTCGGCCGCGCGGATGGCGGTCTTGGCCGCGCTTGTGCGGCGCAGGTTGGGCATCTTGGCGGCGACGGGCTTCTTCTCCTCGATCACCTTGGCGGCGGTTGCAAGGGCCGGCTTGGTGCCGCCGAGCTTGGCGCGCACGGGCTTGTCGCCCCAGATCTCTTCGAGGTGGTAGTACTGGCGGATGGCGGGCTGCATGATGTGCGCCACGGCCGCGCCGCAGTCCACGATGATCCACTCGCCGTTGTCCTCGCCCTCGATGCGCGGCTTGCCGAAGCCGGCTTCGCGCACCGCGTCGCGAACACTCGCGGCCAGCGCCTTGGTCTGGCGGTTGGAGGTGCCCGAGGCAACGATCACGCGCTCGAACAGCGGCGAAAGATGCTCTGTGTCGAAAACCTGAATGTCCTGCGCCTTGACGTCTTCGAGTCCATCGATGATGGCTCGCTGGAGTTTCTGGGTGTCTTTCTTGGCGGCGGCTTCAGTGGTCATCAGGCAGGGCGGTAAAGGTGGTGTTGGTCAATATAGCGTGCAACGGCGGACGGAACCAGCGAGGAAATGTCCTCGCCAAGCGCCGCGCGCCGCCGGATTTCGGTGGCGCTGGTGTCCATGGCCGGTAATTCGAGCGCTTCGAAATGTGCGCCAGCCGGAAGGCCGGGCAGCATTTTCGGATCAAAACGAGCAATGCCGCCCGTCGATAGTGCGCGATACGCTACAGAAACAATAGCAATGCCGAGTATAGCCTGCCAGCCATGCCATGTGGGCAAGGCGGTGGCCTGGTCGGCGCCCATGATCAAGACCAGCTGCGCACCGGGTTGTTCATTCCGCAACTCATGCAGGGTATCGAGGGTGTAGGTGGGGCCGTCGCGCAACACTTCGCGGCTGTCGACCACCACCCTGCCCGCAAGCCCCGAGAAAGCCAGCCGCGCCATCGCAAGGCGGTCTTGCGCCTGCGTAAGAGTACGGCTCTTGTGCCAGGCCTGGCCGGTGGGAATGACGTGCAGCTCGGCCAGGCCGAGCTGTGAAAGCGCTGCTTCGGCCAACGCCACGTGGGCGTTGTGAGGCGGATCGAATGCCCCGCCGAAAACGCCGATGCGCGGAGCGCCGGAGGAACTCACAACCAGTCGCGCCGCACGATGAAGTCGCTGTACAGCGCGGCTTCGGGGCTGCCCGGTTCGGGTTGCTGGCGATAGGCCCAGCTTGCGAGCGGCGGCATCGACAGAAGAATCGATTCGGTGCGCCCGCCCGATTGAAGCCCGAAATGCGTACCGCGGTCCCACACCAGGTTGAACTCGACGTACCGCCCGCGCCGGTACAGCTGAAACGCCCGTTCGCGCTCGCCCCACGGCATGCCGCGGCGGCGCTCTACGATGGGCATGTAGGCGGGCAGAAAAGCGTCACCCACGGAACGCAGCATCGCAAAGCCGTTGTCGAAGCCGCCCTCGGCAAAGTCATCGAAAAAGATGCCGCCGATGCCGCGCTGCTCATTGCGGTGCTTCAGAAAGAAATACTCGTCGCACCACGTCTTGAAGCGCGGGTATTTGTCGTCGCCGAAGGCAGCGAGCGAATCTCGGCACGCGGTGTGAAAGTGCACCGCGTCTTCCTCGAAGCCGTAGCAAGGCGTCAGGTCCATGCCGCCGCCGAACCAGCACACCGGGTCCTTGCCCTCAGGCAACGCGGCCAGCATGCGCACGTTCATGTGAACGATGGGCACGTAAGGATTGCGGGGGTGGAACACCAGCGAAACGCCCATGGCTTCGAAAGGCGCGCCAGCGAGTTCAGGCCGGTTCTGCGTGGCCGAAGGCGGCAGCCTGGGCCCGCGCACCTGCGAAAAACCGCAGCCCGCGCGCTCGAACAGCTCTCCGCCTTCGAGGATGCAGGTAAGGCCGTGGCCCTGCAGGCTTTCTCCGGGTTCTTTTTGCCAGGCATCGCGCGTGCAAGCGCCGCCGTCCGCCGCTTCTACTGCCTCGACGATCTGCTGCTGGAGCCTCTGCAGGTAGTCGCCGACCGCCGCCGGATTGGTCTGCTGCATCAAGCCTGCGGGTTGTTGCGCGCGTGAACCGCGCGGTACCCGATGTCCTTGCGGTACTGCGCGCCATCGAAGTTGATGCGCGCCGCCACTTCATAAGCCCGCTGCTGCGCGAGCTTCACGCTGTCCGCCAATACGGTCACGCAAAGCACGCGGCCACCGCTGGTCTTCAGTTCGCCGTCTTGCTGCGTGGTGCCGGCATGGAACACCACGGCATCGGGCGCCTCGGCCGGAATGCCCGTGATGCGGTCGCCCTTGCGCGGCGACAGCGGGTAGCCGTGCGCCGCCATCACCACACCCAGCGCCACGCGCCGGTCCCATTGCAGCTCGACTTGGTCGAGCGTGCCGTCGGTCGCGTGCCAGAACACTTCGAACAGGTCAGACTTGAGCCGCATCATGATCGGCTGCGTCTCGGGGTCGCCCATGCGGCAGTTGAACTCGAGTGTCTTGGGGTGGCCCGACGGATCGATCATGAGACCGGCATAGAGAAAACCGGTGTACGGAATGCCGTCTTTTTCCATGCCGCGAATCGTCGGCAGGATGATTTCGCGCATGGCACGCGCGTGCACCTCGGCCGTGACCACCGGCGCGGGCGAATAGGCGCCCATGCCGCCGGTGTTGGGGCCTTCATCGTTGTCGAGCAGGCGCTTGTGGTCCTGGCTGGTGGCCAGCGCGGTCACGTTCTTGCCGTCGCACAGCACGATGAAGCTGGCTTCCTCGCCCTGCAAGAATTCTTCGATGACGACACGCGCGCCGCCGTCGTTGTGCGACACGCCGAATTTGTTGTCGACCAGCATGAAGTCAACCGCCTCGTGGGCTTCCTGCGCGGTCATGGCCACCACCACGCCCTTGCCGGCCGCCAGGCCGTCGGCCTTGACGACGATGGGCGCGCCCTTGGCATCGATGTACGCGTGGGCCGCGGCCGCATCGGTAAAGGCCTCGTACTCGGCCGTCGGGATCTTGTGGCGCTTCATGAACGCCTTCGAAAACGCCTTGGAGCTTTCGAGTTGCGCGGCGGCCTGCGTGGGGCCGAAGATGCGCAGGCCGTGCGCGCGGAATTCATCGACGACGCCAGCGGCCAGCGGCGCCTCGGGGCCGACCACGGTGAGCGCGATCTTTTCCTTCATGGCCCATTCGCGCAGTGCGGCGGGCTCGGTGATGTCGATGCAGTCGTAGCGCTCGTCGCTCACGGTGCCGCCATTGCCCGGCGCCACGTACACGCGGCTGACCCGGTTGGCCTGCGCCAGGCGCCACGCCAAGGCGTGTTCGCGGCCCCCTCCTCCAATTACCAGTACCTTCATTCGCAGGCCTTCATTCGCTGTATGTCGTTCATTCGGAAAGCGCCGCGTTGTGATAGACCTCCTGGACATCGTCCAGGTCTTCGAGCACATCGAGCAGCTTTTGCATCTTGGCCGCGTCTTCGCCGGTTATTTCGACGGTGTTTTCAGGCCGCATGGTGACCTCGGCCACCTCCGGCTTCAGGCCGGCGGCCTCCAGCGCGTTCTTCACGGCTTCAAAGTCGCCGACGGCGGTGAGCACCTCGATGGCGCCGTCATCGTCGGTCACCACGTCTTCGGCGCCGGCTTCGAGCGCGAGCTCCATCACCTTGTCTTCATCGGTGCCGGGCGCAAAGATGATCTGGCCGCAGTGCTTGAATTGAAAGGCCACCGAGCCTTCGGTGCCCATGTTGCCGCCGTGCTTGGAAAACGCGTGGCGCACTTCGGCCACGGTGCGCACGCGGTTGTCGGTCATGGTGTCGACGATGATCGCCGCGCCGCCAATTCCGTACCCCTCGTAACGAATTTCTTCGTAATTCACGCCTTCGAGGTTGCCGGTCGCCTTGTCGATGTTGCGCTTGACGGTGTCGATCGGCAGGTTGACGGCCTTTGCTTTTTCAACCGCCAGCCGCAACCGAGGGTTAGCACTGAGGTCGCCGCCGCCAGTGCGGGCCGCCACTGTGATTTCGCGAATGGCGCGCGTCCAGAGCTTGCCGCGCTTCTCGTCCTGGCGGCCCTTCCGGTGCTGAATGTTTGCCCATTTGCTGTGTCCGGCCATGACTTCTCTTTCTCGCAATCCTGTGTTTTCAAAGCAGGCTCCGAGTTTACTGTCCGGCGCACGCAACGGCGGGGCGTCCAAGCCGAAGCGGCCGGGTCTTTTGGTGATAATCCGTCGATGACGCCATCGCCTTCTGTCGTTCCCGGGAATCCGGCCATCCTGCCGCCGCATACCCCCTTGCCGCTGTATTACAAGAACGAGGCGGAGCACCAGGCGTTTCTGCGCCGCATCTTCGACACCACAGCCGCCGACTACGACCGCATCGAGAGCGTGCTCGCCTTCGGCACCGGCCCGGCCTACCGGCGTGCCGCGTTGACGCAGGCCGGCCTCGTTGCCGGCGCACAGGTGCTCGACGTCGGCATCGGCACCGGGCTGGTCGCGCGCGAGGCGCTCAAGATCATCGGCCCGACGGGCAAGCTGGTGGGCGTCGATCCCAGCGTGGGCATGATGGAACAAATCGACCTGCCGGGCGTAGAGCTGGTTCCGGGTGTGGCGGAATCGCTGCCCCGGCCTGATGCCAGCTGCGACTTCGTGAGCATGGGCTACGCCATGCGCCACATCAGCGATGTGGCAGCCGCGTTCGGCGAGTTCCACCGCGTGCTGCGCCCCGGTGGACGCTTGGTGGTGCTCGAAATCACCAAGCCGCAGGGCCGCATTGCCACCGCCCTGCTCAAGGGCTACATGCGCGCGGTGGTGCCGCTGATCGCCCGCGTGGTTGGCCGCCGCAGCAACACCTCGGAGCTGTGGCGCTATTACTGGGACACCATCGAAGCCTGCATTCCGCCCGAGCGCGTGCTGGAGGCATTGCGCGCCGCCGGCTTCACCGAAGTGCGCCGGCATGCGAGCCTGGGCGTTTTTTCCGAATACATGGCCCGCAAGCCAGAAAACACCGTCGAGGCCGGCTGACCGTGCGAGTACAGGGCGAAATTTCTCATCTGCGCGTCGAGCGCCTTTCACTGTCCGACAGCCTTGCGCTGGCCGCCAACGGCACCGCGCCTTTTGCGGCGCTCGGCTACGGCACGCCTCACGGGCTGGCATGGATGCCGACCGTCAACGCGCGCGTGCTTTCCGCGCAAGGCGCGATGGCCGACGTGTGGCACGTGGACGGCGGCCAGGTCCAGTCGGGCACCACCGGCATCGCCCGCTGGCGCAGCAATGGCCACTGGCTGCTCGGCGCCATCGACATCGATGAATCCGCGGAAAAACAGAACCTCGCCGAAATTGCGCACAGCGCCTACCGCGACCTATTCAAAACGCTCGACCACGCGGCCACGCCGCACCTGCTGCGCATCTGGAACTACCTGCCGCAGATCAATGCCGACGGCGGCGGGCTGGAGCGCTACCGCCAGTTCAACCTCGGGCGGCAAGAAGCGTTTTTCGAGGCCGGCCGCGCTGCCTTCGAAGGCGCCCCTGCGGCGTGTGCGCTGGGCATTCACCAAGGCGCACTGTCGATCCGGTTCCTGGCCGGACAAACGGCGCCCGTGCCGGTCGAGAATCCGCGCCAGGTCTCGGCTTATCGCTATCCCGAAACCTACGGCCCGCGCTCGCCTACCTTTTCTCGCGCTGCACTGGCGGATGTCGGCAACGGCGACGTGGCGCTTTTCATCTCGGGCACCGCGAGCATCGTGGGGCATGAAACCGTTCACCAGGGAGACGTGCTGGAGCAAACGCGCGAGACGCTGCGCAACCTCGAGGCGGTGATCGCGGCGGCCAACAGCCAGGTCACGGCCACGTTTTCGCTCGCAATGCTCGACTGCGTGGTTTATGTGCGCCATCCGGCCGACACCGATGCGGTGCGCAGCGTGCTCGAAAACGCGCTGGGCGCCGATGCGCCGATGATCCGCCATGCGGTCTACCTGGAGGCGGACATCTGCCGCAGCGACCTGCTGGTGGAGATCGAAGCCCATGCTGTCGCCCCGGGTCGCCTGCGGGCCTGACCCGTTGTTGCGATTCGACCGGACCGACGAGATGTCGATGACCCGTGTGCTGCGCATTCTCACGACCATTCCGCTCGCGTTGATGCTCTACGCGCTGCTGCTGTTCCTGGGCCTGATTTCGCTGGTCTGGAACTTCGTCGCCATGCTGCTGTATCCGGTCATGCCGGAGGCGCCCGCGCGCAAGCTGGGCCGCCTGACTATCGCCTTTGCCTATCGCATGTTCTGGGGCCTGGCCTCCGTGACGGGAATGATGCGCATCGACGCGAGCTGCCTCGACCCGATGCGCAGCGAGCCCGGCGTGATCTTCGTTGCCAACCATCCCACGATGCTCGATGCGCTGCTGCTGGTGGCGCGGCTGCCGCGCAGTGCCTGCATCATGAAGGCCGACCTGCTGCGCAACATCTTCCTTGGTGCGGGTGCGCGCCTTGCGCGCTACATCAGCAACGAATCGGCGCGCACCATGGTGCGGCTGGCGGTGGCAGACCTTCGCAACGGCGGGCAGCTGGTCATTTTTCCGGAAGGCACGCGCACGGTTACGCCGCCGCTCAATCCCTTCGGCCACGGCGTGACGCTGATCGCCAAGCTCGCGCAGACACCCATCCAGACCGTATTCATCGAGACCGACTCGCCCTATCTCAGCAAGGGCTGGCCGCTGTGGCGCGTGCCGCCGCTGCCCATCGTCTTCAAGCTGCGGCTGGGCGAGCGGTTCGCGCCCTTGCAGGACAGCCACGTGCTGCAATCGGAGCTGGAACAATACTTTCGCCAAAACATGGAACAGCGCGCCACCGACGCGTCCCCCGCATGCCAGACGCCTCGCGCACACACCTTGTCCTGATTCCCAGCTACAACACGGGCGAACGCCTGTTTTCGACCGTCGAAGCGGCGCGCGCCCAATGGAACCCCGTGTGGGTGGTGGTGGATGGCAGCACCGACGGCACCGGCGAACGCCTGCAGCAAATGGCTGCGCGCGACCCAGGCCTGCGCGTTTGGCTGCTGCCGCAAAACCAGGGCAAGGGCGCGGCCGTGCTGCACGGCCTGCGCGCGGCGCGTGAGGCCGGCTTCACGCACGCGCTGACCATGGATTCCGACGGCCAGCATCCGGCCGACCTGATTCCTTCGTTCATGGCCGCTTCGCAGGCGCGCCCCGAAACCATGGTGCTCGGCCGGCCGGTGTTCGACGCCTCCGCCCCGCTGCTGCGCGTGCGCGGAAGGCGCGTGTCCAACGGCTGGACCCAGCTCGAAACCCTGTTCGCCGGCGTCGGCGATTCGCTCTACGGATTTCGCGTGTACCCGGTGGCCGACCTGATCGCCGTGATGGCGCGGCAACCGTGGATGCGCCGCTTCGACTTCGACACCGAAGCCGTCGTGCGGCTGGCCTGGCGTGGCGTCAAGCCCGTGAACATCGATGCGCCGGTGAAGTACCTGACGGCCGAGGAAGGCGGGGTTTCGCACTTTCGCTATGGACGCGACAACGTGCTGCTGACGTGGATGCACACGCGGCTGATGGTCGAATTCGTGCTGCGGCTGCCTGGGCTTGTGTTTCGCAAGCTTCGGGAGGCGCCGCCTTTTCAGAGATAGCGCTTCTTTGTTGGGGCGCCCGGCAGCAAGCTCAGATCATTCCGCCGTTGATCGAAATCACCTGCCCCGTGATGTAGGCCGCCTCGTCGCTGGCCAGGAAAGAAGCCAGCGCCGCCACTTCCTGCGGCGTTCCGGCGCGCTTCATCGGGACCATCTGATTCACCATGGCGGGGTCGAAGGCGGCGTCGGCCATAGGCGAGGCGATGATGCCCGGCGCAATGGCGTTGACCGTGACACCGCGCGACGCCACTTCGAGCGAAAGCGCCTTGGTCGCGCTGTTGAGCGCACCCTTGGCGGCGGCATAGTTGACCTGTCCGCGGTTGCCGGTCAGCGCCGAGACCGACGAGATATTGAGCACGCGGCCCCAACGTGTGCGCATCATCGGCAGCAGCAGCGGCTGGGTCACGCGGAAGAAGCCGTTGAGCGAGACATCGATCACCTTGTGCCACTGTTCGGCACGCATGCCGGGCAGCACGGCATCGTCGTGCACGCCGGCGTTGTTGACGACGATCTGGATCGGCCCATCTTCGAGCATGCGTTCGCATGCCGTGCGACAGGCTTCATCGCTGCGCAAATCGAACACATGGCACTCGGCCTTGCCGCCAGCAGCCGCAATGGTGGCCGCCAACTGCTCCACCGCTTCGGGACGCGAGTTGGCGTGCAGCAGCACCGTGGCGCCGTCGCGTGCCAGGCGCTCGGCCATGGCGGCGCCCAGTGCGCCGCTGGCACCGGTGATCAGTGCACGTTTTCCTTCAAGGCTCATGAGGCAGTGGCTCCGGTTGCAAGCGGCGTGTTCAGCACCACCACGGCGCGGCCTTCGGCCAGCATGAGGCCGTCGCTGTCCGTCACCGCGAATTCATAAAGTATCTGGTTCGTATCGCCCGAAAGGCGCCGCGCCTGCACCTGCAATGCGCCTGCAACGTCGTCGAGGCGAGCAACCGAGAAGCGCACGCTGCGCGCACTCGCCAGAAAGCCGGCCGATGGCGCGCTTCCTTCGGCGGCCAACAGGCCGCCGTGCAGCGCCATCGCCTGCGCGGCGTATTCGATGGCGTTGGGCGCGAGCAGGCCGCCTGCCGTTCGCAGAGGGTTGTCGGGCTGTGTGTGCGTGCGGGTGCTGCAATGAATCGACTCGGTGTCCCAGCGCTCGAGCCGGTCGAGCAGGCACATGCTGCCGCTGTGCGGAATGCGCTGCGCAATGCCCGCACGGTCGAGCGTTTGCGGGGCCGTTGTCACGCAGAGGGCCCCAAGTCGGCCACCAGCAGCACGTTGGCGAAGGGCGTGCCTTCGCTCATGGGAATGCTCTGCACGCTGAAACCCAGCCGCTGCAGCACCGCGATCCAGTCGGCCAGCGGACGGCCCCAGGTCGGCGAAACCTTGTGGCCTCGGATGCGCGTCACCGTGCGGTCGACCCACTGACTGATGGCGAAGCCGCGCTTGCTCGATGCATCGCCCACGCGCAGCAGCAGCCGCGCGTTCGAGTTGCCGCCGCGCTGCAACGCATCGCGCACGCGCTGCAGAACGCCGTCCTGCGCTTCGATGCTCACGTAGTGCAGCACGTCGAGAATCACGACCAGGTCGCAATCCGGCAGCGCCGCCGAGCACATGTCGGCGCAGACCAGCTTCGGCGCCGGTTGCAGATGGCCGATAGAGGCCTCGGCACGTGCCACGTCCTTGGGCATCAGTTCGATGCCGGTGTAGTCGGCCGCGGCCGGCGTCGGCTTCCACGACGACGGCCAGCGGCCCTTCGCCTGCATCTGGCTCATCGACGCGAGCAGGCTCGCAAAAAGCCCCTGCCCGCAGCCGATGTCGACCACGCGCCGATGCTCCGCACCGATCAAGCCGCGCTCGAGCAGCCCACGAAACACTGGGTCGCGTCCCAGCTTGCCGCGCGCAAAGTGCCAGGCAAAGCTGCCACCCTTCTTGTAGGGAATGGTGGCGGCCTCGTGCAGTTCGCGCCATGCGCTGTCGGTCGTTCCGGTTGAAGAAGGCAGCACAGCGCTCATGGCTTCAGCCCCTCGGGCAAAGTGACGGCGCCAAGGCCTTCGGCGCGCAGACGTTCGAGCAACAAGGGCAATACCTCCAACAACACGGGATTTCCTTCAGGGGTGCGCGCGGCGTTGCCGTCGTGCAGAAGCAGGATGTCGCGCGCCTGCAGGTTGCGGGCGAGGCGCGCCATGACCTTGGCGGGATCGCCTTCGCGCGTGTCGAAGCCGCGGCGCGTCCAGCTCACGAGCGAAAGACCGAGCCGGTGCAGCACCGGCTCCAGGAACGGATTGCGCAAGCCGGCCGGCGCACGGAAACAGGTCGGGCGCTGGCCGGTGGTTTCCGCAAGGATTTCCTGCGCCCGGGCAATCTCGCTCGCAAAGCCGCGCGGGCCAAGAAAAGAAAAATTGTGCCGATGCCGCGCGGTGTGGTTCTGGATGCTGTGGCCACGCGCCACGATTTCGCGCGCGAGCGCCGGGTTCGCAAGCACGCGCTCGGCAATGCAGAAAAAGGTGGCACGCTGGCCATGCGCGTCCAGCAGATCGAGCACGCGGGGCGTCACCTCGGGCTCGGGGCCGTCGTCGATGGTGATGGCCACTTCGCGCCGGGCGCCGGCCGCCTCGGGCAGGCGCGTAACGTTGGGCCCCAGAAGACTGCTGCGCGGCGTGAGCCCCGCACCGGTGATGAGCGCATGGTTCAGCACGACGGCACCGATGGCCCAGGGCATCGCCCCCGGCACCAGCGCGCCCGCGCCGATGGCGGCCACGTGCAAGGCCGCGCTCGCGCGAATGGCCGGCGGCCAGGGCCACGATTCAGACGGTGCGGCGGATGCGGATGACATGGCTCGGGATTTTCCCATCAGCCGCGTGCGGGCGGCGGCGCCATCCGGCTCGCGAACGCAGCCGAGAGCAGCAGCGCCAGCAAGGCACCCGGCGCGACCACGCGGCCGATCGACGACAGCGCCGGAATGTCCGAAATCGCGATCAGCCCGAAAGACACCACGGTGGTCAGGTTGGCCAGCATCAGCGAGGCCAGCGTGTCCTCGTCGGCCCGGCCCGCCACGCGCAGCTGGTCGAAGAACAGCGCGTAGTTGGAGCCGACCGCAACGATCAGCAGCAGCCCGACCAGGTGAAGGATGCCCAGCGGCACCTGGAGCACGGCCATGCCGCCGAGCGTGAGCACCACCGCAACCACCAGCGGCTGGCACACCGCAAGCAGGCGCTTGCCCGAACGCAGGTAGATGCCGAGCAACACCACCACGGCCAATGCGCCGAGCAGCACCTGGACGAAGGCCTCATGCAGGTAGCGTTGATAGAGCCCGGCAAGTTCGCGGCCCACATCGACCACTTGCACTTCAGGCGCGCCCGCAAGCGCCGCTTCGAGCCGCCCCGCATCGAACTTCGGGCCCGGGTGCAGAACCACCAGCGTCGACCAGCCGCCGCCGGGGCGCTGGTACATGAGCGTGTTGACGACCGAACCGAGCGGGCCGTCCTTCAGGTCGGCGCGCCGCACGGGCGCCAGCTTGCGCGCGGCTTCGACTTCGGCCAGGAAGGGGCCGAGGCGCGTGGCGGGCAACGGCGACCCTTGGGTGGCCTCGGCAAGGCGGTTTCGCAGGGTTTCGCCGTCCGGCAGGCTGGCGAGGCGCGCCGCCTGGGCTGCCACGCTCGGGAGCACGCGCGTCACGGTTTCGAAGCCGCCGAGCTCCCCCTTGTCGACCAGCGCCTCGAGCCGCGCGGCGGCCGCCTCGGTATTGCGCAACGCGGCCTCTTCGTCGGCACCGTAGACCACGACCAGCGTGCTGCCGTCGCCGGTGCCGATGTCGGCGCGCAGCATTTCGTCGAGCTGCTGGGCCGACTTGGGCACCGGGCTCATCGCGCCGAGGTCGGCGCGCCAAAGATGCCCGCCCTGCCAGATGACCAGCGCCAGCGCGGCCACACCGAGGCCGGCCAGCACCCAGCGCAGTCGCGGCAGGCCGCGAACCAGCAGGCCGGCGCCGCGCGCCATGTACTTGCGCATGCCCATGCCCGTGGCGCCGTCGGGCGCGAGCATGGGCAACGCGTAGCGCGTGGCGAGCGCGGCGGCCACGAGCCCCGCAATCGAGAAAACGCCCAGCTGCGCGAGGCCTGGAAAGCCCGAGAACACCAGCGCCGCAAACCCGCACACCGAGGTGAGCAGCCCGAGCCGCACAGTGGGCCAGTGCACGTCGCGCCACCTGGCCCACCCGGTGCCGGCCGCGGCGGCGCCGCGCGCCTGAATGAGGTAATAGATGGCGTAGTCGACCGTCTCGCCGATCAGCGTGCTGCCAAAGCCCAGCGTCATGCCGTGCACGGAGCCGAACACCACGCCCACCGCGGCAGTGCCGATGACCACGCCCGTGGCCACGGGCAGGAACGCGATAACCAGCGCGCGCGGCGACGCGAATGCCAGCAGCAGCAACCCGCCCATCACGATGCCGCCCACGATCGCAAGGTGGATCGCTTCGGTCTTGATCTTGTCGCGGCTCAGCACCGAGAACACCGGCGGGCCGCTGAGCAGCAGCTTGGGTCCGGCCTCGCCCATGGCGCGCGTTGCGGCATCGAAGGCCGCATGCACGCGCGCAATGGCCGCGGCCTGTGCGTCGAGGTCGCTGCCCGCGGCGCGCGTGGTGGCGATCATGAGGGCGCGCGGCGCTGTGCGCGACATCCACACGCCGCCCTCGGTACGCGGCGCGCTGGCCGGCGCCAGGTCCACGGCAATGCGCTGCGTCTCACCGGTCGGGTCGCGGTCGAGCAACGGCTTGATCACGTTGCCGGCGGGCGTGCCCAGCATCGACAGCGTTTCGTTGATTGCGTCGCGCAATCCGTCGACGGTGAACTGCTCGGGCCTGACGCCCGGCGAGAGCTGGTAGCGGTGATCGAAGACCCAGGTGCCGGCTTCGGTCCAGTCGCCGGTGTCGCCGTTCTGGATCAGGTCGAACAGCTGGCTTTCGCGCATGGCCTTGGCTACCGCACGGGACACCGCGGCGCGCTGCTCCACGTTGGCGCCGCCCTCGATGCCGAGCAGCAGCGTGCGCGACGCCACGCCGCTTTGCAGTTGCTCGATGAGCACCTGCTGCCGCACGTCGGGGCTCTTGGGCAGGAAAGCCGAAAGGTCCGCGCTGAATTGCGTGCGCGCGATCTGCAGCGCACCGCCGAGCAGGATGACAACCCACACCAACAGCACCAACGCGCGGCGCTGCCAGCTCGGCGGCCCTCCCCCGGTCTCGCGCGCGATCACGGCGTGGTGCGCCCGGCAGCGCCCGCTGGCGCAGAGGGAGCGGCGCCAGTCCGCTCGGGCGTGATGTTCATCACCGAGCGGTCGCCGCCGACGAACTCCATCTCAAGGCCCAGCACTTCGCCCGCGCGGCCGGTGATGCGGATGCTGCGCATCTGCGCCGCCAGGCGGCTGTCGATCGGTGCGAGGTCGAGCGTCCAGTTGCTGGCCGAACCGCCCACCGTGCTGCGGAAATAGCGCTGCAACGTGGTGCCGTCGCCGGTCAGCGTGCCGCGCATGGCTTCGACCAGGCCGAGCAGCTCGGGCATGCTGTCGAGCGTGAGCGTGCGGTTGCGGCCGCCGCGCGAGAGCGTGAGCGTGTTGCCTTCGACCGCCATGGTTTCGACGCGCGGCGACAAGGTGCGCCGCACCAGTTTGTCGGGTGCCTCGAAGCTCAGCGTGCCGCGCGCATCGAGCGGGCCTTCCAGGCCGTGGACGAAGCGCTGCTCGGTGAAGCGCGCCTCGCCGCTCTTCTGCTTGGAAAGCAAACCCATCAACTCGGACAGGTCGAAAGCCCACGCCGGCGCGGCGCAGCAGGCCAGTGCCAGCAGCAGGCTCCTGCAAAGCCAGTCAAACCGAATCTTCGAGCCAGAAATCATGAAAATTGAACCAGTTGTAGGGGTAGGCGCGGCACAGCGCTTCAAGGTGCGCCACGTAGGCTTCGACTGCCGCGCGGATGCGGCGTTCCCGCTCGGCGGGGTCGGATGCGCGTTCGCTGAAGTCGGCCAGCAAATCGAACTGGACATCGTAGCGCGCACCGCCGCCGTAGAGGCCGGCCATGAAGAACACCTTGCGCCGCAGCAGCGCCGCGAGACGGAACGGGCCGTCGTTGAAACTGGCCGGCTGGCCCAAAAAAGGCAGCACGATGTTGTTGCCGCGCTGCTGCGCGGGCTGGTCCTCGCTGCCCGGCAGCGTGCGGTCGGCCAGCATGCCGCCAAGGCCGCCATGGTCGAGCCAGTCGCGCAAGGCGAGCATCGAATGCGGCCGGCCCAGCGCGATCACGTGGGGCCGCGCCTCGGGCAGGCTGATGGCGTTCAGAATGGCCGTGATGCGCTGCGCGTTGTCGGGGTACATCAGCATCGCGAGCCGCAACTCCTGCTTGTGCTGGCTGTGGTGCTTGCAGGCGCCCAGCGCCTCGAAGCTGCCGACGTGCGCGCCCAGCAGAAAGGCGCCCCGCCCCTGCAGCGCCTCGGTCTCCAGCGGCAGGTTGCCCTTGACCTTCACCTCGAACAGATCCATGCGCCCGCGCAGGAAGTACACGCGGTCGAGCACCGTCGAGGCAAAGGCGTGCAGCAGGCGATAGCCGTCGATCCACCCCGCATGCGGGCCGATGGCCCTGAACAGGTAGCGCTTGATGTGGCGGCGCGGCGTGGGCGCGAACAAGAGAAAGTACAGGCTGATCGGGGGCAGCAGCAGCCGCGTGACGTGGCGCCCGAAAACCAGCGCCATCATGCAGATGAAGCGCAGGGCCAGCATGTTGCTGCGCTCCGGGGCGCGCGCCCAGTCGCCGCGCTGCCCCGTTTGCGACGCCTCTTTCACGGCGTGCGTCTCGGCTTCGGTGTGCTTCATCACGCGGAGCCTGGCGCCGCGGTCCAGCGGCCGGTGACAGCCACCACGCCGTCACAGCGCACGTCGAAACGCACGCCGCGCGCGGCGCCGGCCTCGGGTTGCAGTTCGATGGAGAGCATGCTCCCCGGGCGCACCGGCGCCAAAAATTTGGCCGCCGCGAGCGTGGGGTGGGCGCCCAGGCGAGCAACCAGGGCCGGCACTCGCTGCACGGCTTCCATGACCTCGGCCAGTATCAGCGCCCCCGGCAGCAGCGGCTGACCGGGAAAGTGGCCCGCAAACGCCGGGTGATCAACGGGCACCGCATGGGCAAACTCCACCGGAGTGTCGTCTCCCGCAAGCTGCGCAAGCGCGAATTCGCGCAGCGCACGCACGGTGAGCTTGCCGGTGCCTTCGCGCGGAAAAGCCTTGACCTGCACCACGCGCCTCGGAACGAACACTGGCTCGAGCCGCTGCCGCAGCGCCGCGATGATTTCGCCGGCCGAGAGCGTGGGCGCCACCACGAACGCCACGGGGCGCACCACGCCGTCGGCCACTTCGTCGGGGAGCCAGAACGCGCCGTCTTCAACACCGGCGATGCTGTTGAGGTGGTAATTCAGATGCGCGAGCGAACTGCGCCGCCCCGCCACGTGAATCAGGTCGTTGGCCCGGCCGAACAGGCGGAAGCGGCGTGCATCGAGCAGCTCGAGCACGTCGGCCATGGGCGTGGGCTCGGGCAGGAAGTCGCCGCTGAAAATGAAGCGCTCGGGTCCGTCGCCCTCGCCCGGTTCGGCATGCACGCGAATGTTGCCGAAGTTCTCCCAGACCTCGCTTTGCGTGGTGCGGCGGGTGGCGACCTGGCCGGACTCGGTGCTGCCGTAGATTTCAATCAGCACGCCGCCGAGCGCCTGCTCGGCCTGGGCCGCCAGCTGCGGCGAGAGCGGCGCGGTAGCCGAAAGAATCAGGTCGACAGGCGGCAGCTCGATGCCCGAGAGCAGCAGCGTCTTCAGGTGGAAAGGCGTGGTGACCAGCGCACGCGGGCGCGGCACTGAGGCCAGCGTTTTCACCACGTCGGCCGGAAAGAACGGCCGTCCGCTTTCGAATGCGGCGCCGCCCAGCATGGCCAGCAGCACCGACGATTCGAGTCCGTAGCTGTGCTGAACCGGCACGGTCGCAACCAGCGTCAGGCCGGCAAGCGATGGCCGCCCGAGCAGGCTGGCGAGCCGCTCCACCGCCACGGCCACATCGCCCACCAGTGTTTCCCACCGCTTGGCGTGCGGCTGGGGCACGCCGGTCGAGCCGGAGGTCAGCAGGCTCACGGCGTGCATGCCGCCGTCGACGGCCGGCACCTCGAGCCCGGCGCCGCCTTCGGGGCTGGACCGGTCTTCGATCAGCACGCGCGGCATGCCGGGGGTGGCCAGCCCGACGTCGTCGGTCAGCGCAAAAAGATTCGATCCGCCGGATTCGAGCAGCCGCGCGAGCGTGTCGGGCCGGGCGTCGGGCGGCAAGAGGCTTGCATGGCCGCGCACCAGCGCAGCCGCCAGGCTGACGGCAAAGGCATAGCGGTCGACACACAGGTTGACGGCCTTGCCCTCCGCGGGGAGCACCGGCGCGAAGCGGGCCACGTCGGCCAGGAACTGGCGCGTGCTCACCGGCACGCCGGCACGCCACGCCAGGGGCGCGTCGAGGTCCCGGTTGGTGATGAGCGGCAGCAGGCGGGTTTCGGCGGTCACGCGGGCCCCTGCTCTACCGGCTGCCGGTGCCGTTGTCGATGGGCGATGTTCCCTGGAAGGCGCGCACCGCGTCGATGAGCCGCGTGCGCTCGAATTCGGGATGCAGGCGGTAGCGCACCAGGTGTTCGCCCACGAAAAGAAGCGTCACCGAAAGCGGGGTCAGCACATTGGCCAGCAGCGACCAGGCGGAGAAAGGCAGGCTCAGGTACACCACGATCGACGACACGACCACGAGCGCGAAATACGCGGTCCAGATGCGGGTGAGCTGCGTGGTGTAGGCCAGCATGTGGCCCTTGAGCGGATGCACCCGCTGGGCAAACTGGGTGATCAGCGGCAGGCCGGGCCCGCGCAGCGAAGCGCCGAACCAGCCGCACAAGAGGCCGTTGATGGCCACATGCTGGAACACATAGAGCCGGTTGGTATCGCCCGCCTCACCCAGGAACACGAGCGCAAAGCCTGCAATGCCGAGCAGCATGGCGGCAATGAAGCCCCAGCGGCCTAGCTTGCTGGCGGCAAAACCCATGGCGGCCAGCCAGAGCGGGCCGAGCAAGACCACCACTGCCCACGGCTCGGTGGGGTGGAACAGCATCATCCAGTGAGAGAGGCCGGCATAGGCCACTCCCACCAGCAGCAGGAGCGCCAGTCGCCATCGAGACATGGATCAGGAGGCGCTGCGGTGCTGGGCGACGTGGGTCGCGAGCGTGCGCAGCGACTGGAAGATCTGCTGGTTGCGCTCGTCGTCCGAGCGCAGCTGGAAGCCGTAGCGCCGGGACACCTCGAGCGCAACCTCGAGGATGTCGATGGAATCGAGGCCCAAGCCTTCGCCGTACAGCGGATCGGTCGGCACGATGTCTTCGGGGGCGACTTCCAGATTGAGCGCGTTCACCAGCAAGACGGCCAACTCTTTTTCAATCGGCGACTGTTCAGGTGAATCGCCAACGGCGGGAATGGGGGGCTGAGCAGTCGATGACAAAAAAACCTCCTGAAACTTTTTCCGTAACTACCTCGGGGGCCGTGGATTATAGGAGCGCCGCTTGATTAGACTGCCCGCTTCGATACGACCCGGAGCCCTCAATGGCCGACCCCCTCCTGATAGCACGCCACGACGCCACCGAGTGCGCCCTGCTCCCCAGCCTGGCCAACCGCCACGGCCTGATCACCGGCGCCACCGGCACCGGCAAGACGGTCACCCTGCAGACCATCGCTGAAAAACTCTCGAGCATCGGCGTTCCGGTGTTCATGGCCGACGTCAAGGGCGACCTCACCGGCATGAGCCAGAAAGGCAGCATCGGCGAAAAGATGGCCGCCACGCTGAAGGAACGCGGCATCGAGCTGCCCGAACCGGCCGCCTGCCCCGTCACCCTGTGGGACGTGTTCGGCGAACAGGGCCATCCGGTACGGGCCACGGTGTCCGACATGGGCCCGCTGCTCCTGGGCCGCATGCTCGACGTGAACGAAACCCAGGCCGGCGTGCTGAACCTGGTGTTCAAGATCGCGGACGACAACGGCCTGCTGCTGCTCGACCTGAAGGACCTGCGCGCCATGCTGCAGTACGTGGGCGAGAACGGGAGCCAGTTCACCACCGAATACGGCAACATCAGCGCCGCCAGCGTGGGCGCCATCCAGCGTGGCCTGCTGCAGATCGAGACCCAGGGTGGCGACAAGTTCTTCGGCGAGCCGATGCTCAACATTGCCGACTTCATGCAAACCGTGGGCGGCAAGGGCGTGGTCAACATCCTGGCCGCCGACAAGCTCATGAACTCGCCGCGGCTCTACGCCACGTTCCTGCTCTGGATGCTGTCTGAATTGTTCGAGCAGTTGCCCGAAATCGGCGACCCCGACCAGCCCAAGCTGGCGTTCTTCTTCGATGAGGCCCACCTGCTGTTCAACGAAGCTCCCAAGGCGCTGATCGAACGCATCGAGCTCGTGGTGCGGCTGGTGCGTTCCAAGGGCGTAGGCGTCTATTTCGTGACGCAGAACCCGCTCGACATCCCGGATTCGGTGCTGGCCCAACTGGGCAACCGCGTTCAGCATGCGCTGCGCGCCTTCACACCGCGCGACCAGAAGGCCGTGAAAGCCACGGCCACCACCATGCGCCAGAAGCCGGGCCTGGACATCGAAACTGCGATCACGGAGCTTGCCGTCGGCGAGGCGCTGGTGAGCTTTCTCGACGCCAAGGGCCGCCCGAGCGTGACGGAGCGGGTGTTCGTGGTGCCGCCGGGCAGCCAGATCGGCCCCGTCACAGCCGCGCAGCGCCAGGCCGTGATTGCCAATTCGCTTGTCGCCGGGGTGTACGAGAAGACTGTGGACCGTGAATCGGCCTACGAAAAGCTCAAAGGCCGTGCCGAGACCGCGCCCGATGCACCACCGGCCGCCAAGCCGGGTGCCAAGGGAGCGGCCGAATCCTCCGAGGGCGGCAGCAGCATGCTGAACGACCTGCTCTTCGGCAGCACCGGCCCGCGCGGCGGCAAGCGCGACGGCTTGGTGCAGACGATGGCCAAGTCGGCCGTGCGCACCATGGGCACTTCGGTTGGCAAGGAAATCTTGCGCGGCGTGCTGGGCGGCATCTTCGGGGCCAAGAAGCGCTGAAGCCGGACCGGCCCTCGCCCGGCCGGTGCGGTTTACCAGCGCAGCAGGCGCGGCCCCAGCATTGCGCCCAGCACCACTGGCACCGCAATGCCGCTGATGTACCAGACCGCAAGGAACGGTGCCGTCAGTTCCATGCAGTGCAGCGCGTACACGGCGGCACCCACCCCGCCCGCCAGCCCTCCGGCGGCCGCGCCAGCCAAGGCCGGCCGCGTGGGCGCCAACCCCTTCAACGCGACCAGCGCCGCCGCAAAGACGGGCAGCGCCATGAGTCCGATGCTGACCGCGCAGGTGCGCCACGACTCGCCCATGAGCAGCGGCATGCGTTCTTCGGGCGGCGCGTTGAACCACGACATGGCCGCCAGCACCCACACCACGAGCACCGGCACGGCAATGCCGATCCAGGCGCGCCGCACCGGAACGCCCGGGCGTGCGAGACGCTGGACCGTCACGAAGGCCGCCGCCGCAATGCACAGCGGAAACAGCACCTTGACCCAGAACATCGGCCAGAACATGGCCTGCACCAGATCGCGGCGAACACCGTATTCGGCAAGCAGGATGGCAAACGACAGCGGCACGCCGGCCAGCACAGCAATTGCCAGGCGCCGCCCGGCGGCGCGGCGCGGCGCGGGCGCGGCACCGGTGGCCAGCATGGCCACGAGATCGTCGGTTTTCATGGCGTCTTGCTCCTGAGTCTGGCCGCGAGTGCCTTGAGGCCGCGGTGAATGCCTACCTTCACGGCCGATTCCGACATACCGGTCAGGCTCGCCGTCTCGGCCACCGAGAGGCCTTCGAGCTTCACATGCACGATCGGCAGGCGCTGGCGCTCCGGCAGGGTCTCCAGCAGGCCGCCGATGTCGCGGCGCGCATCGCTGGCGTCGATGGCCGACTCGGCGAATACAGCCAGGTCATCGTCCAGCGGGTCATGCAACGCCTCGCGCGCCGACTTGGCACGCAGCAGGTCGATCATCTTGTAGCGCGCAATCGCATGCACCCAGGCCGTCAGCGGCTGGTCGCTCTGGTAGGTATGGCGCTGGTTGTGCATGGCGAGCAGGCATTCCTGTACAAGGTCTTCCACTTCGTCGGGCCAGCCGAAAAGGCGCTTGCCCAGAAAAGCGCGCAAGTGCGCGCTGAGTTTTTGCAGGAATTCGCGGTAAGCCGCTGCGTCGCCGGCAAGGCCGCGCAGGAACAGGCTCCGCAGCGCCGCCTCGGCGTCACTCATTCGCGTCCTGCTGTCCATAGTGTTTCGTGCCATCGGACCGGCTGGTTACAGCCCGTTCAAGAAAAAGGTTCCGCCGGATTGTGCCGTTACCGCGCGACACCGGGTCGCGTCCTCGGCTAAGCTCGCCCGAACTCACTGAAGGAGCGCCCGTGCCACCTGCTGCCGCATGCTTCTTGGCCCCTGAACCGGCTTCGGCCCGCACCTGAGGCGCGCGGATGCTGGCCGGCCTCGCTTCGCACCCCTGGGCCTATCCGGCGCTGGAGGTGGTGCATATCGTGGGCATTGCGATGTTGTTCGGCGGCCTGCTCGTCTTCGAGTTGCGCGTGCTCGGGGTGGGCAAGGAACTGTCGCAAAGCCAACTGGCCCGGCTCACGCTGCTGCCGGCGCTGGCGGGTTTTGGCCTGTGCGCCGCTACCGGCCTCACGATGTTTGCAAGCCAGCCCGGCGAACTGCTCGCCAACTCCGCATTCCGCGTCAAGCTGCTGCTGATCTGCCTGGCAGGCGCCAACGCCGCCTGGTTTCACGCGCGCGGCGGGCTTGCCGCGAGCGGCGCCATACCCAAGCTGCAATGCCTGTTGTCGTTGGGGTTTTGGCTCGCTGTCATCATCTGCGGGCGTTGGATCGCTTACATCTGAACTGAACAAGGAGTCCGAGATGATGCAAAGGCGCATGTTCGTTGCCGGTTCGCTGAGCCTGGCCCTTCCGGCGTGGGCTCACCACGGCTGGAGCAGTTTCGACCAGGACCGCCCGCTCTACCTGGAGGGGCGTGCGACCAAGGTCATGTGGCGCAACCCGCATGGCGAACTGGAACTGGAACTGCCCGAGAACCCGACCTTGCCCGCCGACCTGAAGCAGCGCCCGCTGCCCAAGCAGAGCACGGCGGTCGACGGCCCCGCACTGCTGGCCAAGGCCCAGTTGCCGACCCGGCGCGACCGCAAGTGGCTCGTCGAGCTGGCACCCCTCACGCGCCTGCAGGCCTGGGGTGTCGAAGAGATCAAACCCGGCACGCCCGTCGCAGTGCTTGGCTTCACCTTCACCGGCGAAAAAGGCGATCCGGTGCTGCGCGCCGAATACCTCTTCGTCGGCGGCAAGGCCTACGGACTGCGCTCCTCGCCCGCCTGAAGCAGACCCCTCCCCGGGCGTGCTCCGCGCGTGTTCGCGAGTGCGATGGCCATGGCCGCGCCCTGCTTGCCAGCGGCGCGGCTCATCGGTACATTGCATTTTTTGAGGGCCTCCAATGTCCGCAGATAGCACAGCGACCCGTTCCTCCATCTCGGCGCCTCCCGCGACCCCTGGCATTTCCGCGGATCCGGCGATCTCCGTCTCTCCCCTTCCCCCGCTCCACGCGTCCTCGTCGACCGGCCATATCCGGCTGACCTCCCATGCCGGCGGCTTTGGTGCGCTGCCCATCCGATGGGGCGCCGCCACCGCCGTCGAGCGCGGACCGGTGGTGGGCACCACCACCAAGCGGGCGCACCGCAACGTCATCGGCACGCACAGCGGCTCCTACAGCGTCTACCGCGCGCTTGCGGTGGCGGCAGGCGCGCTCAAGCGCGAGCACAAGGCCGACCTCACCAACACCGCGCCCACCGACGTGATCGGCCCCTATCCGCAATGGAGCGAGCCGGGCCGCATCGTTTCGCTCGACCCCTGGGGCGCGCTGGTGGCCGATGTGTTTTCCGCAGAGCTTGCCGCGGGCTACGACATCCGCCCGACCATCGCCATCACCAAGGCGCACGTGATCCTGCCCGAGGTGATCGAGGCGCTGCAAAGCGGCCGGCTCAAGGCCGACGGCCACTTTCTTACCACCGGCGGCGCCGCCATGGTCACCAAGGCCGCCATCGAACCGGTGTGGTACCTGCCCGAAGTGGCGCGGCGATTCGGCTGCTCCGAGACCGACTTGCGCCGAACGCTGTTCGAGGAAACCGGCGGCATGTACCCCGAGCTCGTCACGCGCTCCGACCTCGAAGTGTTCCTGCCGCCCATCGGCGGGCAGACGCTCTACATCTTCGGCAACCCGCGCGACCTGGCCAACCCGGAGGTGGAGCTCACCGCGCGCATCCACGACGAGTGCAACGGCTCCGACGTGTTCGGCTCCGACATCTGCACCTGCCGCCCGTACCTCACGCACGCCATCGAAGAATGCATCCAGGGCGCGCAGCGCGGCGGCGTGGGCCTCATTGCCTATTCGCGCAAAGAAGGCCGAGCCCTCGGCGAGGTAACCAAGTTCCTGGTCTACAACGCGCGCAAGCGCCAGGTGGGCGGCGACACGGCCGACCAGTATTTCGCGCGCACAGAGTGCGTGGCCGGGGTGCAGGACATGCGCTTCCAGGAACTGATGCCCGATGTCTTCCACTGGCTCGGCATCAAGAAGATCCATCGGCTCGTGTCGATGAGCAACATGAAGTTCGACGCGATCACCGGCTCGGGCATCGAGATCGGCGAGCGCGTGAACATTCCGGACGAACTGATTCCGGCCGACGCCCGAGTTGAGATGGACGCGAAGATGGCCGCCGGCTACTTCACGCCCGGCCCGGTGCCGACCGCCGAAGAACTCAAGAAGGCCAAAGGCCGGGGATTGAGCGAATGAGCGACAACAAGGAACACAGCAACAAATACCTGCCCGTGGACGGATCGGGCAACCTGCCGGCCGGCAGCGCGGGCGACATCGATCCGGCGATCGAATTTGCGCCCGACACCAGCCGCCCCGCGGGCGCCGCCACCCTCTTGCGCACCACCGGCGCCATTCGCGAACGCGCGGCCGCGCTGCTCGCTCGCGCACGCAGCGGCGAGTCGCGATGGTTTCGCATCGGCGGCGACGATGCGGTGGACGACGCGGCGCGCGCCGTGGCCGAGGTCACGCGCGAGCGCTACCCATGGGACACCATTCCGTATCACAGCCGCTGGCGCCACTTCGAGGCCGGCGGCGTCGACCGGCTGAAGCAACTCGACGCGCTGCTCGGCGACCGCATCGACGCCCGGCAGCGTGCCCGTGCGCACATCGACCTGGTGCTGGTAAGCGTGCTGCTCGATGCGGGCGCCGGCCCCAACTGGCATTACACCGAGCCGGCCACGGGCCAGCGTTTCACGCGCTCCGAAGGCCTGGGCGTGGCGAGCTTTCATGCCTTCACGAGCGGGCTTTTCTCGTCCGACCCCGACCATCCGCTGCAAGCCGATGCGGCCGGACTGCGCGGCCTGGTCACCGACCGGCTCGGCGATGCTTTTCAGGTGAGCGACGTCAATCCGCTGGTGGGCCTTGCCGGCCGCACCGTGCTGCTGCGTCGGCTGGGCGAAGCGATGAGCGAACAGCCCGAAACCTTCGGCGACGACGGCCGGCCGGCCGGCATGTTCGACGCGCTGGTTGCACCTTTTGGCGCTGCCGCGCCGCCCACCGCCGAAATTACTGCGCACCAGATACTCTCGCTGCTGCTCGAAACGCTCTCGCGCATCTGGCCCTCGGCCAACTCCATCGACAGCATTGCCGTCGACGGCAGCGACACCGCGGGCGGCATCGGTTCAAGCGACCCGGCGCTCGCGCTTGGCGACTGCTGGCGCCACAGCGCGGTGCGCGGGCCCGGCCTCACCAACGGGTGGATGCCGTTCCACAAGCTTTCGCAGTGGCTTACCTATTCGCTGCTCGAACCCTTCGAGTGGGCCGGCGTGAAGGTGCGCCAGCTCGACGCACTCACCGCCCTGCCCGAATACCGCAACGGCGGCCTGCTGATCGACAGCGGCGTGATCGTGCCGAAAGACCCGGCTTCTCTTTCGCGCACCTGGAAAGCCGGGGACGAGTTCATCGTCGAATGGCGCGCACTCACCGTGGCCCTGCTCGACGAGCTGGCGCCCCGCGTGCGCAAGATGCTCGACCGCACCGAAGAAGAATTGCCGCTGGCCTGCGTGCTCGAGGGCGGCACCTGGGCGGCAGGCCGTGTGCTGGCACAACGCTTGCGTGACGGAGCGCCACCGCTCCTGATCGAAAGCGACGGCACCGTCTTTTAGACTTGCGGGTTCAGCAACGGCAGAAAAATCAAATGAGCAACGTCCATCTCGTCGACCACCCCCTCGTCCAGCACAAGCTCACGCTGATGCGCCGCAAGGACGCTTCCACCAACAGCTTTCGGCGGCTGCTGAACGAAATCAGCATGCTCATGGCCTACGAGGTCACGCGCGACATGCCGATGCAGGACATCGAAGTGGAAACCCCGCTCGAGACCATGCAGGCCAAGGTCATCGACGGCAAGAAGCTGGTGCTGGTGTCCATCCTGCGCGCGGGCACCGGCATTCTGGACGGCATGCTTACCGTGGTGCCGGGCGCACGCGTCGGCCACATCGGCCTGTACCGCGATCCCAAGACGCTCACGGCCGTCGAGTACTACTTCAAGATGCCCGGCGAAATGGAGAACCGCGACGTGATCGTGGTCGACCCGATGCTGGCCACCGGCAACTCGGCCGTGGCTGCGGTGGAACGCCTGAAAGAACTCAACCCGAAATCGATCAAGTTCGTCTGCCTGCTGACCTGCCCTGAAGGCGTGGCCACCATGCAGAAGGCCCACCCCGACGTGCCGATCTACACCGCCGCAATCGACCGCGAGCTGAACAGCCACGGCTACATCCTGCCGGGCCTTGGCGACGCCGGCGACCGCATATTCGGCACCAAGTAGAGCCGACGCCTCAGGCGGCGGCGCGCGACCACGGTTCGGTCGGCAACAAGAAGATTTTCATACCTCGAGGAGAAGCATCGTGACAGCACGCCGTCAGTTGATCATTCGTTCCGCCGCCATTGCCGCGGCCCTTGCGGCGGGCGCGCCCGGCCTGGCGCTGGCGCAGGCCAAGCTGAAGGTGGCGGCGGTGTACACCGTGCCCTTCGAGCAGCAATGGGTAGGCCGCATCCACAAGGCGCTCAAGGCCGCCGAGGCACGCGGTGAGATCGAATACAAGGCGACCGAGAACGTCAGCAACGCCGACTACGAGCGCGTGATGCGCGAGTACGCCACGGGCGGCAACCAGCTGATCCTGGGTGAAGTGTTCGGCGTGGAAGCGGCGGCGCGCAAGGTGGCCAAAGACTTTCCCAAGGTCGCCTTCCTGATGGGCTCGTCGCTCAAGCCGCAGGCGCCCAACTTCAGCGTGTTCGACAACTACATCCAGGAGCCGGCGTACCTGAGCGGCATGGTGGCCGGCGGCATGACCAAGACCAACCGCATCGGCATGGTCGGCGGCTTTCCGATTCCCGAAGTGAACCGGCTCATGAACGCGTTCATGGCCGGCGCAAAGGAAACCAACCCCAAGGTCGAGTTCAGCGTGAGCTTCATCAACAGCTGGTTCGATCCGCCGAAGGCCAAGGAAGCGGCTTTCGCGATGATCGACAAGGGTGCGGACGTGATGTACGCCGAGCGCTTCGGCGTCTCTGATGCGGCCAAGGAAAAAGGCAAGCTCGCCATCGGCAACGTGATCGACACGCAGGCACAGTACCCGGACACGGTGGTTGCGTCGGCCCTGTGGAACTTCGAGCCGTCGGCCGACCGCGCGATCAAGCTCGTGAAGGAAGGCAAGTTTGCCGCCGAGGACTACGGCCCCTATTCGATGATGAAGCACAAGGGCTCGGAACTCGCGCCGCTCGGCACTTTCGAGAAGAAGGTCCCAGCCGATATCGTCGCCAAGGTCAAGGCAAAGCAGGCTGACATCCTGGCGGGCAAGGTCACCATCAAGGTCGACGACTCCCAGCCCAAATCGACCGCCAAGTGAGAGGACCGTTGAAGATGCGCTGGCGTTCTCTTCTTGCGGCCGGCGTGCTGGCCTTCGGTCTCGCGGGCTGCGCCGGCGTCTACAAGACTGGTGGCAGCAGCACCGGCGGCGTCCGGCTGGACGACACGCCGCGCATTGCGGTGATCTCGGCCTTCGAGCCCGAGCTCAAGCTGTTGCTGAACCGACTGCAGGGGCCAGCCAAGCACAGCGTCAACGGGGTCGAGTTCACTACCGGCACGCTCGAAGGCAAGCCGGTGGTGCTGTTCCTCTCGGGCATCAGCATGACCAACGCGACGATGAACACGCAACTGGTGCTCGACCGCTTTCGCGTGACCAGCATCGTGTTCAGCGGCATTGCAGGTGGGGTGAACCCATCGCTGCACGTGGGCGACGTCACGGTGCCCGCTCAATGGGGCCAGTACCTTGAGGTATTGATGGCCCGCGAAACCGCGCCGGGCAAGTTCACCGCGCCGCCGTTCATCACCGATGCCACGCTGCCCAACTTCGGCATGATGCATCCGCGCCCGGTGGAGGTGCGCTCGGCCGCAAAGCCGGGCATCGAACGCAAGTTCTGGTTCGAAGCCGATCCGAAGATGCTCGAGGTGGCGCGCAGCATCCGCAACGTCGACCTGGCGAACTGCAGTGCCGGCAAGTGCCTGGCGCGCAAGCCCCAGCTCGTCGTGGGCGGCAATGGCGTTTCGGGCCAGGCCTTCATGGACAACAAGGCGTATCGCGAATACACCTTCAAGACCTTTCAGGCCAACGTGCTCGACATGGAAACCGCGGCCGTGGGCATGGTGGCCTACAGCAACGGCGTGCCCTACATCGCCTTCCGTTCGCTCAGCGATCTCGCGGGCGGCGGCGAAGGCGAGAACGAGATGGGCACCTTCATGGGCATAGCGGCCGACAACTCGGCCAAGGTCATGCTGGCGTTCCTGGCTGCATGGAAGTGACCGGCGCTTCTGTCCTCCGCCTCCAGGGCATCACCAAGCGCTTCGGCTCCCTCGTCGCCAACGACGACATTTCCCTCGACCTGCAAGCGGGCGAGGTGCTCGCGCTCCTGGGCGAGAACGGCGCGGGCAAGTCGACGCTGATGTCCATCCTGTTCGGCCACTACGTGGCCGACGAAGGCAGCATCGAGGCCTTCGGCGCGCCGCTGCCTCCGGGCAACCCCAAGGCGGCACTGGCGGCGGGCGTGGGCATGGTGCACCAGCACTTCACGCTGGCCGACAACCTGAGCGTGCTCGACAACGTGATGATGGGCACGGAGCCGCTGTGGCGCGTGTTCTCGCGCCGCGCCGCGGCGCGCACCCGGCTGCTCGAAGTGGCGCAGCGCTTCGGTCTGCCGGTGCAGCCTGACGCGAAGATCGGCAGCCTCTCCGTCGGCGAGCGGCAGCGCGTCGAGATATTGAAGGCGCTGTACCGCGGCGCGCGCATTCTCATCCTGGATGAGCCGACTGCCGTGCTGACGCCGCAGGAAAGCGAAGCCTTGTTCGCCACGCTCGCTCAGATGGTGGCGCAGGGCCTCTCCGTCATCTTCATCAGCCACAAGCTGGGCGAGGTGCTGCGGGTCTCGCGGCGCATTGCCGTGCTGCGCGGCGGCAAGCTGGTGGCCGAGGCGCGCACGGCTGACACCACGCAGGCGCAACTCGCGCTGTGGATGGTCGGTCATGCGGTCGAAGCTGCGCAGCGGCAGCCAGCCGGTTCGGTGGGCGATGCGGTTTGCGTGCTCGACCGTGTAAGCACCGCATCGGCCAAGGGCGGCGCGCAAGACCATTCGAGCCCTCTTCACGAGGTGTCGCTCACGCTGCGCGGCGGGGAGATCACCGCCATTGCGGGCGTTTCGGGCAACGGCCAAGTCGCACTGGCCGAACTGCTGTGCGGCACGCGCCGTGCCGTCTCCGGCACCGCCCTGCTGATGGGCCGGGCGCTGCCGCCCTCGCCCTCTCGTCTGGTGCAGCGCGGGGTGGCACGCATTCCCGAAGACCGGCACGCTGTTGGGGTGGTCGGCGATTTGCCGGTGTGGGAGAACGCGGTGTCCGAACGGCTGCGCAGCCCGGTTTTCTCGCGCTGGTCTTTGTTCGTGCGGCGTGCGGCTGCGCGGCAGCATGCGCGGCGTATCGAACAGGCATTCGACGTGCGCGGCGCCGGCCTGATGTCCCCGGCGCGTTCGCTCTCCGGCGGGAATATGCAGAAATTGATCCTGGGGCGCGCGCTGCTCGCGCCCGAGCAGGTGGAAGACGCCGACAACAAGAAATATCCGACCCGCGCACCACGCCTGATCGTCGCGCATCAGCCGACCTGGGGCCTGGACATCGGCGCCGTGGCCTATGTGCAGCAGCAGCTCATTGCCGCGCGCGATGCCGGCGCGGCGGTGCTGGTGATTTCGGACGACCTCGACGAAGTGCTGGCACTCGGCGACCGCGTGTCGGTGATGCACGGCGGCCACCTGGGCGAGGCGCGCCCGGCCTCGGCCTGGACACGTGAAGCCATCGGCCTGGCAATGGCCGGCGCGACGGACGCCTCGCGCGGAAAGGCCCGGCCATGATGCGGCTCGAAAGACGCCACGAAACATCGCGTGCCGCACTGGTGCTGGCCCCTATCGGCGCGGTGCTGTTCACCATGCTGGTGAGCGCGCTGCTCGTGCTTTGGGCCGGCGCACCGGTCGGCCGAACCTACGCGCTGCTGCTGCAGGGCGGCTTCGGTTCGGTGTTCGCCTGGAGCGAAACGCTCACGCGCGCGATCCCGCTCATCCTGACCGGCCTGGCCGCGACGGTCGCGTTCAAGGCGCGGCTCTTCAACATCGGCGCCGAGGGCCAGCTGTTCGCCGGCGCCCTCGCCGCCGTGGCCGTGGGCGGCATGCACGGCGGCACGGGCTTCGAGCTTCAGCCGTTGCTGCTCTTCCCGCTGATGATGCTGGCCGCCGCCGTGGCGGGCGCCCTGCTTCTGCTCGGCCCCGCGCTGATGAAGAACAAGCTCGGCGTCGACGAGGTCGTGACCACGCTGCTGATCAACTTCATCGTGCTGCTCGGCGTTTCAGCGCTGCTCGACGGGCCGATGAAAGACCCGACCGCCATGGGCTGGCCGCAGAGCGTGTCGCTGCAGCCAGACCTGGAGCTCGGCAAACTGGTTGCGCAAACGCGTGTGCACACCGGCCTGCTCTGGGCGGTGTCGCTCGCGGTGATCGTCTGGGCGATCTTCAAGTACACGGTGCTGGGCTTCGACATTCGCGCGGTGGGCGCCAATGCGCGTGCGGCCGAGTTTGCGGGCGTGCCGGTGACGCGCACCGTGGTGATGGTGGCGCTGCTTTCCGGCGCACTGGCCGGGCTGGCCGGCGCCATCGAGGTGGCGGGCCGCACCAGCTATGTCACGCTCGACATGTCGCCTGGCTACGGCTACACCGGCATCGTGATCGCAATGCTGGCCGGGCTGCACCCGCTGGGCGTGATTGCCGCGGGCGTATTCGTGGCGGGCGTGCTGGTCGGTGCAGACACCATGAGCCGCGCAGTGGGCGTACCGACCTACATCGCCGATGTGATCGTCGCGGCCTCGCTGATCGCGGTGCTGGTCGCGACGCTGCTGACGCAGTACCGGGTGCGGATGAAATGACGACGATGTCCTCTTCGGTCTTGCTCCTTCCCCCGATGGGGGAAGGCTGGGATGGGGGCATCAGCGCCCACATCGAGCGCCGCGTGCCCCCACCCCGGCCCTCCCCCGAAAGGGGAGGGAGAAACTCCCCATGACCGACCTGCTCGATATTCTCGCCAACCCTGCCTTCTGGGTCGCGGTATTGCGCATCGCCACGCCGCTCATCCTCGGCACGCTGGGCGTGCTGCTGTGCGAACGCGCGGGCGTGCTCAACCTGGGCATCGAAGGGATCATGGTCGCGGGCGCCTTCACCGGATGGCTCGCGGTGTATGCCGGCGCGCCGCTGTGGGCCGGCGTGGCCGCGGCTGCGCTCACCGGCATGGTGTTCGGGCTGCTGCACGCCTTTCTCACCGTGGGCCTTGCGCTTTCGCAGCACGTCTCGGGGCTGGGCATCACGCTGCTGGCCACTGCACTCAGCTACTTCGGCTACCGCGTGAGCTTTCCGAAGGTGAACACGCCGCCAACCATCACGCCCTTCGCGCCGATGGACTGGCTGCCGCTGCCCATCCTGAATGCGCAGACATCGCTCACCCTGTTCGCGCTGCTGCTCGTGCCGGCCATTGCCTGGGTGCTGTACCGCACGCCGCTGGGCCTGGCGCTGCGCATGGTCGGCGAGAACCCGCAGGCGGCCGAGAGCCAGGGCGTATCGGTCGCGGCCATGCGCACCGGCGCCATCGTCGCCGGTTCGGCGCTGATGGGTGCCGCGGGCTCGTTCCTCACGCTCTCCGCCTTCAACGCCTTCTTTTTCAACATGGTGAACGGCCGCGGCTGGATCTGCGTGGCGCTGGTGGTGTTTGCCTCATGGCGGCCCGGCAAGGCCCTGTTGGGCGCGCTGCTGTTCGCGTTCTTCGACGCGCTGCAGCTTCGGCTGCAACAATCGGGCGATGCCGTGCTGCCCTACCAGATCTACCTGATGCTGCCGTACCTGCTGTCGATCCTCGCGCTGGTGCTGGTGGCGCGCAAGGCCAGCTATCCGCAGGCGCTGATGAAGCCGTATCGCAAGGGGGAGCGCTGATGCCGCGCGCAGTGCGCAAGATGCTGCTCACCGCGCTTACCGGCTTGTGCGGCACGGGCGCGCATGCGCTGGGCAGCGACTACAGCTACGACACTTTCAAGACACCCGATCCGATCACCTGGGTGCAGCTGTGCGGCACCTGGGGCAAGAACCACGAGGGCACCTACCGCGTGGTTCACGCCGACCAGTACGCACAATCTTTCCTCTACGTGCAGCGGATGACGCGCGATGCCAACGGCAGCCTGCATGCCGATCACACGCTGGCCATTGCCGAGCTCGACAACGACCATGCCGAGATTGCACTCACCGACCTCTCCTGCCGCGCCACGCCGCGCGGCATCGTGGTCACGGCCAAGGCCGCGTCTGGCCACGACGACAAGCTGCGCCGCGTGACCATCGAGGTCGGCCCGGCGCCGGGGCAGTACCGCTACCGGGCGCAGCGCACGCGCTGAACGCACGTTGCCAACACACAAGAAGACCTCCCACGATGCTCGACCTGCTCATCACCAACGCCACCCTCCCCGACGGCCGCACCGGCATGTCGATTGCCGTGCAGGGAGGCCGAATCGCCGAAGTCACCGCGGGCCTCGACGCACCGGCGCATGAAAAGCTCGATGCCCTGGGCTTGCTGCTTTCACCGCACTTTGTCGATCCGCATTTCCACATGGACGCCACGCTGAGCTACGGCCTGCCGCGCGTCAACGAAAGCGGCACGCTGCTCGAAGGCATTGCGCTGTGGGGCGAGCTCAAGCCGCTGCTCAAGGCCGATGCGCTGATCGAGCGTGCGCTGGCGTATTGCGACTGGGCGGTGGCCAAGGGCCTGCTGGCCGTGCGATCGCATGTGGACACGAGCGATCCGAGCCTGCTCGCGGTCGACGCTCTGCTCGAGGTGAAGCGCCAGGTCGCGCCGTACCTCGACCTGCAACTCGTGGCCTTTCCGCAGGATGGCGTACTGCGCTCGGCAGGCGGCGTCGACAACCTGAAGCGCGCGCTCGACAAGGGCGTGGACGTGGTCGGCGGCATTCCGCATTTCGAGCGCACCATGGCCGATGGCGCAGCCAGCGTCAAACTGCTGATGGAACTTGCGGCCGAGCGCGGCAAGCTGGTCGACATGCATTGCGACGAGTCGGACGACCCGCTGTCGCGCCACATCGAAACGCTGTCCGCCGAAACCTGGCGCCTGGGCATGCAGGGCCGCGTGACGGGCTCGCATTGCACGTCGATGCATTCGATGGACAACTACTACGTGAGCAAGCTGCTGCCGCTCATTGCGCAGAGCGGCGTCAGCGTGGTGTCCAACCCGCTGATCAACATCACCCTGCAGGGCCGCCACGACACCTACCCCAAGCGTCGCGGAATGACCCGCGTGCCCGAGTTGATGGCCAGCGGCGTGAACGTGGCGTTCGGCCACGACTGCGTGATGGACCCGTGGTACGGCATGGGCTCGGGCGACATGCTCGAGGTGGCGCACATGGGGTTGCATGTGGCGCAGATGACGAGCCAGGCCGGCATCCGCCAGTGCTTCGAGGCCGTGACCACGAACGCCGCGCGCGTGATGCACCTCGAAGGCTACGGCATCGAGGCGGGCTGCGACGCGAGCTTTGTGCTGCTGCAGGCGCGCGACGCGGTCGAAGCGATCCGGCTGCGCGCCACCAGGCTCAAGGTGTTCCGCAAGGGAAAGCTGCTGGCGGAAACGCCGGCCGCCACCGCTGCGCTGCATCTCCCGGATCGCGAGCAGGCCACCAGCTGGATGATTCGCAAGCCCTAGCCTTGCGCTTGCCGCCGCGCAGGCACTCTACGCAGGCGAGGCCCTGAGGTCGCACCACATGTGCACCTTGGCCAGCAAGACCCCATCGACCGCGATGGCCAGCGGCTCCACGCCGAAAACCTGAAATCCACAGCGCTCGTAAAGAGCTTGCGCGGTGCTGTTGCCCTCGGTAACGGTGAGCTGCACCAGCCGCAGCCGTTCGATTGCGCGCGCATGCGCCAGCACCGCAAGCACCAGCCGCCGGCCGAAACCGGCCCGGCGCGCGGAAGCCGCCACGGCCATGCCGAAGAGCGTGGCCTTGTGGCGGGCGCGCTGCCGCGCTTCGAAGCTCAAACCCGCCGCGCCCACCAGCACGCCCGCCTCGTCGAAAGCGCCATAGACCACGCTGGCCTCGCCTGCATCCGAACCCAGCCGTTCTTCCCACCACTCAAGCGGCAGGCCGGAGCGCTCTTCCGCCGTGGTGGTAAAGGCGCTGGGGTGCGTGGCATAGGCGTCGAGCATCAGGGCGCGGTAGCCCGCGGCATCGGCCGCCACAAGGCGCCGGACAGCGTTGCGGTCGTTTTCGTTTTCGTTTTCGTTTTCAGAAGCGAACACAGACGGACTGCCTCTCCTGCAGCACGGCCTCCTGGCCGAAGCGCTGCCTGTAGGTGTCGATGATCCGGGCGATGGCGGCATCGTCGTCGGCGCTGCGCGGGTGCAGCAGCACTACGAGCTTGGAGGGCTCGCGCACCACGCTGCCCGATGCGCCGCGCCACTGCCCTGCCGCATCGATGACCGTAAGGCCTTTCGGAAAGGCCGGCGTCACGACCGAATCGAGGAAAGCGGCCCACTGCGCGTTCGACACCTGCCCGCCGGCGGGAATGGAGCGGCCGAAGTACAGCGTGTCGCGTTCGAAAGCATCGAAGCCGGCTGCACACGCCCTGGATGTGCCAAACGCGGAGGGCATGGTGCTGCACCCGGCAAGCATGGCGAGCATTGCGGCAGAAGCTGCCAGGCGCAGGCGGGTGACGATCGGACGCATGGTGCGGCTCGCCGGGTCGGTTGCCTCAGGCTTCCGGCGCGATGGCTTCGGCGTACTCGTAAAGCGCGCCCAGGATTTCCTCACCGCGCTCGTCCGCGGTTTCGGACAGCGCATCGACTTCGCTGAACAGCATTTCAATGGTGCGCGCCCCACCCTCGCCTTTGAACAGCCGCGCGACGCGCAGCGCCTCCCACCGTTCGGTTTCCTGGGGGCTGAGAAGCTCCGGCCAATTGCGCGCCCGGTAGCGAAAGAGGATTTCCTCGAGGCGTCCGTCGTCGAAACCGGTACGGTCCTTCGCGAGTTCCTCGGGCGACAGTGCGCGCAGCTGGTTAAGGCGGCGCCTGTCCGCGTTGCCGACAAAGCCGCCGTACAGGTCTTCGTCCACGTCGGGCGTGGCCTCCTTGGGGCGGGCGTACACCTGCGACCAGATGGCGCTCATGTCGGGCAGGTCGCGCGCGATGGCGGCGTGGCGCATGGCCGCGTCGAGATCGACGTTCCAGCGCTCGGCCATGGCGGGCGCCAGCGTGCGCAGGTTGCCGACGACCATCGGCGACTTGTTGAGGTGAATGCCTTTCAGCGGCAGGCGGACCACGCCTTCGGGCAGGTCTGCGGTGCGGGTGAAGAGGCGCAGGCGCAGGGTTTCCACATCGATGTCGCGCAGCTCGCTCGGGTCGTGGGCCAGGTCCCACGCGAGCAGTTCGTTCTTGTTGGTCGGATGGCTCGCAAGGGGCCACATCACGCTGAGGCATCCGCGCTCGACCGGGAACATGCCCGAGACGTGCAGGAAAGGCTTGGCCGTTTCCCGCATGGCCGGCAGGCCGAGTTCGCTGGCCACGCGGTCTTTCTTGTGCAGGCCGAAGGCGAATTCGAAGAGCTTGGGCTGGCGGTCGCGAATTAGCCGGGCCAACGCAATGGTGGCGCGCACGTCGGAAAGCGCATCGTGCGCCGATTCATGCAGCAATCCGTTGGCGCGCGCCAGGTCTTCGAGCTTGAAGCTGGGCTTGCCGTCTTCCTTCTTCGGCCACTCGATGCCGTCGGGCCGCAGCGCGTAGGTCAGCCGCACCACATCGAGCAGGTCCCACCGGCCGCAATCGTTCTGCCATTCACGCGCATAGGGGTCGATAAGGTTGCGCCAGAACAAAAAGCGCGTGACCTCGTCGTCGAAGCGGATGGTGTTGTAGCCCACGCCGATGGTGCCGGGCTGAGAGAAAGCCTTCTCGATCTGCGCGGCGAAGGCGTGCTCGGGAACGCCGCGCTCCAGGCACACCTGCGGCGTGATGCCGGTGATCAGGCAGGCCTCGGGGCTGGGTAAATAGTCGGGCGCCGGCTTGCAATAGATCATCAGCGGCTCGCCGACTTCGTTCAGCTCTGCGTCGGTGCGAATGGCGGCGAACTGCGAAGGCCGGTCGCGGCGCGGCACGGCACCGAAGGTTTCGTAGTCGTGCCAGAGAAAGGTGTGGTTCATTCAGAGCAAGGGAGAAAACAATCGGGCAATTGCGTCGCCGAGGCGGCGCCAGAAACTCTGCGGGCGGTTGGCGCGCACCGCGCCGGAGCTGTGGAGGTCGGTTTCGAACTGCGCCGCCAAGGGGCGCGCCAGCTCTGGCCCGTAGACCACCGCGCTCACCTCGAAATTGAGCCTGAAGCTGCGGTTGTCGAAATTTGCGGTACCGATCATCGCGCAATGGTCGTCGACCACCAAGGTCTTGGAGTGCAGCATGCGGGCCTTGTACTCCCACACCTTCACGCCGGCCGCAATCAGCTCGTCGAAGTAGGAGCGCGCGGCCGCGCTCACAATGGCCGAATCGCTGCGGCGCGGCACCAGAAGACGCACGTCCACACCGCGCAGCGCCGCGCTGGTGAGTGCCATCATCGCGGGCTCGCCGGGCACGAAGTAAGGGGTGGTGAGCCAGGCCCGCTCGCTGGCCGAATGAATGGCCTCCACGTGCATGCGGTGGATGGGCTCGAGCATGTTGTCCGGGCCGCTGGTCACAATTTGCACAGGAATGTCGCCCGCCTCCACCTGCGGCAGCATGGCACCCATCAGGTGATCCATGTTGCGAAGGTCTTCGCCGGTGGCATAGGCCCAGTCTTCGAGAAAGGTGGTTTGGAGCCAGCGCACCGCGCTGCCTTCGATGCGCAGGTGCACGTCGTGATAGGCGTCGGGCCGCGTGCGCTTGTCTTCCTCGTCGGTGATGTTGACGCCGCCGGTAAAGCCCACGCGGCCGTCGCACACCACGATCTTGCGGTGGGTGCGGTAGTTGGTCACCGGCCTGAGGCGCCGGCCGATGCGTGTGTCATGGAATAGCGCAACCTCCACGCCCGCGGCAACAAGCGGCGCCATGAACTTGCGGCCGATACGCTTGGAGCCCAGCGCGTCGAGCAGAAGCCGCACCGCCACGCCCTGCCTGGCGCGTTCCACCAGCAGGTCGCGCAGCGCAGTGCCGATCTTGTCGGGCTCGAAGATGTAGTACTCGAGATGGATGTGGTCTTGCGCTTCGCGCACCGCATCGAAGATGGCGTCGAAGGTGCGCGCGCCGCCCGAAAGCAGTGCCACGCCCGTGGCGCTGGAAACCGGCAGCCCGCAAGCGGCGGTACCCAGCCTCGCCATCTGCTGCAGCGCCGGCGGCGCATTCTGTGCGGCGTCCCGCAGCCGCGCCAGCTCGCCCTGCGTATGGGCCTTGGCACGGCTGCGCAGGCGCTTGACGCGCTGCTTGCGCAAGCGCTGCGGCCCCAGGAAGTAATAGATGACGAAGCCCGCAAACGGCAACAGCGCGAGCGACAGGATCCAGCTCATGGTGGATACCGGCGCGCGCTTCTGCATCACGATCCAAACCGACAGCACGGCGATATAGCCGCTCCACGCCAGGGAGAGGCCGGTTTTCCATTCCTGGCTGAGCTCGGGAAGAATCAAGGTAAGGCTTGCGGTGCGGGGAAATTCGGCCTCAAAGAAAAAGGCCGGCAGCGAATGCTACCGGCCTTTTCAGTGTTGCCAGAAATACCGCGGAACCGGCCCTGCCGGCCCCGCTTTATCCTGCTGCAGCCTCTTCGGCCTCAGGCTTGGACTTGCCTTCCTTCTTGGGCAGCGGCTGGATGTCCAGCTGCACCTCGCCCTTGTCGTCGATGTCGACCGACAGGCGGCCGCCATCGATGAGTCGACCGAACAGCAGCTCGTCGGCCAGTGCACGACGGATCGTGTCCTGGATCAGGCGCTGCATCGGGCGGGCACCCATCAGCGGATCGAAGCCCTTCTTCGCCAGGTGCTTGCGCAAGCCGTCGCTGAACGTGACGTCGACCTTCTTCTCGGCCAGCTGCGTTTCGAGCTGGAGCAGGAACTTGTCGACCACGCGCAGGATGATCTGCTCGTCCAGTGCCTTGAAGCTCACGGTCGCGTCCAGGCGGTTGCGGAACTCCGGCGTGAACAGGCGCTTGATATCGGCCATTTCGTCGCCCGCCTGACGCGGGTTGGTGAAGCCGATGGTCGCCTTGTTCATGGTCTCGGCACCCGCATTGGTGGTCATCACGATGATCACGTTGCGGAAGTCGGCCTTGCGTCCGTTGTTGTCCGTCAGGGTGCCATGGTCCATGACCTGCAGCAGCACGTTGAAGATGTCCGGGTGCGCCTTCTCGATTTCGTCGAGCAGCAGCACCGCGTGCGGCTTCTTCGTGATGGCTTCGGTCAGGAGACCGCCCTGGTCGAACCCGACGTAGCCCGGAGGCGCGCCGATCAAACGGCTCACCGCATGGCGCTCCATGTACTCCGACATGTCGAAGCGGATCAGCTCGATGCCCATGATGTAGGCGAGCTGCTTGGCCGCTTCGGTCTTGCCCACGCCCGTGGGGCCGCTGAACAGGAAGGAACCGATCGGCTTGTCTTCGCGGCCAAGGCCCGAACGTGCCATCTTCACGGCGGAAGCCAGCACCTCGAGTGCCTTGTCCTGGCCGAACACCACGCTCTTCAGGTCGCGCTCGATCGTCTGCAGCTTGCCGCGGTCGTCGTTGCTGACGTTGGCCGGGGGAATGCGCGCGATCTTCGCGACGATGTCCTCGACCTCGGACTTGCTGATGGTCTTCTTGCGCTTGCTCGCGGGCAGGATGCGCTGCGCGGCACCGGCCTCGTCGATCACGTCGATGGCCTTGTCGGGCAGGTGGCGGTCGTTGATGTACTTGGCGCTCAGCTCGGCCGCAGCCTGCAGGGCCGCCACCGCGTACTTGACGCCGTGGTGCTCTTCAAAGCGCGACTTCAGGCCCTTCAGGATGTCGACGGTTTCCTGCACCGTCGGCTCGACCACGTCGACCTTCTGGAAGCGACGCGACAGGGCTGCATCCTTCTCGAAGATGCCGCGGTATTCGCTGAACGTGGTGGCGCCAATGCACTTGAGCTGGCCACTCGAGAGCGCCGGCTTGAGCAGGTTGGAAGCATCGAGCGTGCCGCCCGACGCCGCGCCCGCACCGATGAGCGTGTGGATCTCGTCGATGAACAGGATGGCGTTCGGCTTGTCCTTCAGCGACTTGAGCACGCCCTTCAGGCGCTGCTCGAAATCGCCGCGGTACTTGGTGCCGGCCAGCAACGCGCCCATGTCGAGCGAGTACACCTGTGCCTCGGCCAGGATTTCAGGCACGTCGGTCTGCGTGATGCGCCATGCCAGGCCTTCGGCGATGGCGGTCTTGCCCACGCCGGCCTCACCCACCAGCAGCGGGTTGTTCTTGCGCCGGCGGCAGAGAATCTGGATGACGCGCTCGACCTCGTATTCGCGGCCGATCAGCGGATCGATCTTGCCGTCCTTGGCGAGCTGGTTGAGGTTCTGCGTGAACTGTTCGAGAGGCGAAGCCTTCTCGTTCTTTTCGCCGCCGCCCTCTTCGCCCTCGCCCGAAGACGATTCGCTGCTGCCCTTGACCGCCTCGGGCGGATCGCTCTTCTTGATGCCGTGGGCAATGAAGTTCACCACGTCAAGGCGCGTCACGCCTTGCTGGTGGAGGTAGTACACCGCATGCGAATCTTTCTCGCCGAAGATCGCGACCAGCACGTTGGCGCCGGTGACTTCCTTCTTGCCGTTGCCGGTGGACTGCACATGCATGATGGCGCGCTGGATGACGCGCTGGAAACCCAGCGTGGGCTGGGTGTCGACATCGTCGGTACCCGCCACTTGCGGCGTGTTGTCCTTGATGAAGTTGGTGAGCGACGCCCGCAGGTCGTCGACGTTGGCCGAGCAGGCGCGCAGGACTTCTGCGGCGCTCGGGTTGTCCAGCAAAGCGAGCAACAGATGCTCCACGGTGATGAACTCGTGGCGCTGCTGCCTGGCCTCGACGAAGGCCATGTGCAAGCTGACTTCCAGTTCCTGGGCAATCATGTGATTTCCTTTTGCCTTGCTGTAAATAAGTTCTCAGATGGGTTGGAGCTTGCGCAATTCAACTGGTTCACGCAACAGGCTCGCTCACGCACTGCAGCGGATGTCCGGCCTGGTGCGCCGCCTCCATCACCTGGTTGACCTTGGTGGCCGCCAGATCGCGGGAATAAACCCCACAAACGCCGCGGCCATCGAGGTGAATCTTTAACATGATCTGGGTCGCGGTTTCGCGATCCTTGTTGAAATATTCTTGCAGGACGACGATTACGAACTCCATGGGGGTGTAGTCGTCGTTCAGCATGACCACTTGGTACATCTGGGGCGGCGCGGTTTTTTGCGGCCGCCGCTCCAGAACGACCGAATCTCCGTCATCCCCTGCCGGTTTCTGGGCCGGCGGAGTGCTGGGAGTCTTGGGAATTCTCGTTGCCATAAAAAAGATTCTATAGAGCGTGCAAGCACCGTGCCGGCGCAAGAAGACTTGGTGGCGCGTAATCGACAAATCAAGGGGCTTGCGTCGTGTGCGACACCACAAACGACGCAAAAAAACTCTGCCGTTTGCGCATGACACACGCGTAAATACTACGCGGCGCGCGCTTTGAAAAAAATGGGTATTTGGCGCAAGGTGTTCCATTTTTCCAACCGCTGCAGCCGCGACGCGCCAAAAGAAGAAAAGCCCTCGAGACCGTAAAGATCTCGAGGGCCTTGGCTCACGGCGCCCGGGGGGCGCCAAGCGCTATTGCTCGCGCAATTTACATGTGGTCGATCATGACCTGGCCGAAGCCCGAGCAGCTGACTTGCGTGGCGCCGTCCATCAGGCGCGCGAAGTCATAGGTGACCTTCTTGCTGGCAATGGACTTTTCCATCGAGCTGATGATCAGGTCGGCGGCTTCGGTCCAGCCCATGTGGCGCAGCATCATTTCGGCCGAGAGGATTTCGGAACCGGGGTTCACGTAGTCCTTGCCGGCGTACTTGGGAGCGGTGCCGTGGGTGGCTTCGAACATGGCGACGGTGTCGCTCAGGTTGGCGCCCGGGGCAATGCCGATGCCGCCGACTTGCGCGGCCAGCGCGTCCGACACGTAGTCGCCGTTGAGGTTCAGCGTGGCAATGACGCTGTACTCGGCGGGGCGCAGGAGAATCTGCTGCAGAAAGGCGTCGGCAATGCTGTCCTTGACGGTGATTTCCTTGCCCGTCTTGGGGTTCTTGAACTTCATCCACGGGCCGCCGTCGATCAGCTCGGCGCCGAATTCCTTGGCAGCCAGCGAGTAGGCCCAGTCACGGAAGCCACCTTCGGTGAACTTCATGATGTTGCCCTTGTGCACGATGGTCACGCTGGGCTTGTCGTTGTCGACCGCGTACTGCAGCGCCTTGCGCACGAGGCGCTCGGTGCCTTCCTTGGACACGGGCTTCACGCCGATGCCGGAGGTGTTGGGGAAGCGGATCTTCTTGACGCCCAGTTCGTCCTGCAGGAACTTGATGAGCTTCTTGGCCTTGTCGCTTTCGGCTTCGAACTCGATGCCGGCGTAGATGTCTTCCGAGTTCTCGCGGAAGATGACCATGTTGGTCTTGTGCGGCTCGCGCACCGGGCTGGGCACGCCTTCGAAATACTGGATGGGGCGCAGGCACACGTACAGGTCGAGTTCCTGACGCAGCGCAACGTTCAGCGAACGGATGCCGCCGCCGACGGGCGTGGTGAGAGGGCCCTTGATGGAAACCACGTAGTCGCGCACGGCGTGCAGCGTTTCTTCGGGCAGCCAGACGTCGGGGCCGTAGACTTTGGTCGACTTTTCGCCGGCATAGACTTCCATCCAGTGGATCTTCTTCTTGCCGCCGTAGGCCTTGGCCACCGCGGCGTCCACCACCTTCAGCATCACGGGGGTGATGTCCAGACCAGTGCCATCGCCTTCGATGAAGGGAATGATCGGCTGATCAGGCACATTGAGCGAGTTGTCGGCGTTGACAGTGATCTTCTGGCCTTCGGCCGGGACTTTGATGTGCTGGTAGCTGGACATGAGGGGGGATGACTCCGGGAGTGACGTAATTCGGACGACTGTCTGCGAATTCAGACAGCGACGGGGAATCGCTGTACAGCCCGCGAACAAATCGCTGTACATTTTAGACGCAACCCATCAGCAAGCGTTTGTCAACCTCGAGGCCAATGGTCTCGTTAGTGGCTGACCTTCTGCTCGCCGGGAGGCGTTTCCAACCAATTCTCGAATAGAGGAATCACAATGAGCAAAATTCTCGCAGTCATGATCGCTGGCTTGTTCGCCGCTGGCGCCTACGCCCAGAACCCCACCGGCACCACGCCCGAGCAAGGCAACGCTACCAACAGCAAGCCGCAAGCCCGTGCTGAAGCCAAGAAGGAAGCAAAGCCCGCCGGTCAAGTGGCTGCGCCCGCTGGCGATATCGCCAAGACGCCCGAAGGCGGTGCCATCGGCACCGACAAGGCTGCGACTGCTGGCGAAAAGCGCGCCGAAACGCGCGACCAGCGTCGTCGCAACAAGGACGGCAGCGTCAAGCGCAAGTCGACCCAAGGCAGCACCCCGAAGTAATTCGGCCAGCCGCACAAGAAAAGCGCTCTCCGGAGCGCTTTTTTTTCGTCTGTCCTGCCGCCGCCGCTGTCAACCGCGGCGAACGGCTGACGCGTTGAAGGTTGGCCTTCTCGCGAAGGTGATCCATATCAACAATCTCAAAGGATGTCTTCATGAACAAGCTGCTCGCAGCCCTCGTCGCCGGTCTCTTCGCAGCCGGCGCATTTGCCCAGCAAACCGAACCCGCTCCCAAGATGGACGCTCCTGTGGCGGCTGCCGCGCACAAGGCCAAGCAACCGGCCAAACACGCCGTGAAGAAGCACAAGGCGCGCCATCACGCGGCCAAGGCGCACGCGGCTGCAGCCAAGAAGGTGTAAGCTGCCCAGCTCACCGGCACTGCCTGCCAATGCCCGCATCAGCGGGCATTTTTCTTGGCCCCGCGCCCTTGAATCCGCCTTGAAAGAAGCTCCGATGTTCCAGCGTTTCGCCGCCCTGCTCCTGCTCGCCGCCTCCTTGATCGGCCCTGCACAGGCACAACAGCAACCCCAGACCGACCTCGCACGCACCAAGCTGTCCGTCGGCTTGTACAAGATCGATGCGCAAGTGGCGCAAACACCGCGGCAGCGGGAAATCGGCTTGATGTTCCGCAAGGAAATGCCGCAGTCCGAAGGCATGATCTTTGTTTTCGAGCAGCCGGCCACCCAGTGCTTCTGGATGAGAAACACCTTGCTGCCCTTGACCGCTGCCTTCGTGGCCGACGATGGCCGCATCGTCAACCTGGTTGACATGCAGCCCATGACCGAAAACTCGCACTGTTCCGAAGAGCCGGTGCGCTACGTTCTCGAAATGAATCAGGGCTGGTTCGCCAAGAAAAACATCAAGAAAGGCGCCAAGCTGGGCGGCGAGTTGTTTGCCGCTTCCAGGCGCTGAGTCACGCCGCCTGCGCGGCCCATGAAAAAAGCCGACCCGAGGGTCGGCTTTTTCAATTGGGAAACCGGTTCAGCCGAAGTTCTTGGCCGCGAAGTCCCAGTTCACCAGCTTGGCCAGGAAGGTCTCGACGAACTTCGGGCGCAGGT
>NZ_JBBCBW010000010.1:0-164251 GCF_037204085.1 Variovorax sp. CCNWLW235
GCGAAATAAAGGAGGAGCCGAAGGCGGGGGACATTCGCGGAGGGGAGTACCCGGTGGCCTGTGCACACGCCCTGAACAGCGGCGCGTAGGAACGCTGACATGAAGCGCGACCTCCCCTCCCTCGCGCTCTATGCGCAAGTCAAGGATCACATCTCCCGCAAGATCCAGGACGGCACCTGGCCCGCCGGCCACCGCCTGCCCTCCGAAAGCGAATTGGTTGCGCAGTTCGGCATTTCCCGCATGACCGTGAACCGCGCGTTGCGCGAGTTGATGGAACAGGGCCGCATCGTGCGCATGGCCGGTGTTGGCAGCTTCGTCGCCGAGAACAAGCCCCAGTCCACGTTGCTGCAGATCGCTAACATTGCCAGCGAAATCCGCCAGCGCGGCCATGACTACCGCTGCGAGATGCTTGCAGTCGAACGCATTGCCGCTTCGCCCGACGTGGCGGCCTGGCTCGACATGCGCGCAGGCACCTCGGTGTTCCACAGTGTTTGCCTGCACCTGGAGAACGACACCCCGGTGCAGCTCGAAGAACGGTACGTCAATCCGCAGGTCGTGCCCGATTACCTCGAGCAGGACTTTGCCGCCGTTGCCCCCAGCGAATATTTGGTGCGCAACGTGCCCTTCGACCAGATCGAACACGTCGTCGATGCCGTGCTGCCCACCGCCGAGCAGGCGAGCCGCCTCGTGATGGAACCCACCGACCCCTGCCTGCTGCTCACGCGCCGCACATGGACGCGCAACACGCCCGTCACCTGGGTGCGGTGCCTTCATCCCGCTTCGCGCTACAGCCTCGGCAGCCGATTCAAAGCCGACGGCAACCCGTCGTTCGGCTGATTTTTTTGTCGCGGAAACCGTAGGTCTTCTCTCGCAACCACTTGTATAGACAGGTTCATATGCCAACAAACAATCACGCTCCCGCCACCCTGACTCTCACGCCCGGCAAGGTGGACCTCGCCATGCTGCGCCGCATCCAGGCCGGCGGCGTGCGGCTGGCGCTCGACCCGTCGGTGCAGGACGGCATGGCGCGCGCCGAAGCGGCGGTGCGCCACATCGTCGACAACGACCAAGTGGTCTACGGCATCAACACCGGCTTCGGCAAGCTCGCGAGCACGCGCATCGGCAACGACCACCTGGCCGACTTGCAGCGCAACCTCGTGCTCTCGCACAGCGTGGGCACGGGTGAGCCGCTGGCTGCGCCGGTGGTGCGCATGGTGCTGGCCACCAAGGCGGTGAGCCTGGCGCGCGGCCACTCGGGGGTGCGGCCCGCGCTGGTCGATGCCTTGCTGGCGCTGTTCAATGCAGGCGTCATGCCGCGCATTCCGTGCAAGGGCTCGGTTGGCGCATCGGGCGACCTCGCGCCGCTCGCGCACATGGCTTGCGTGCTCATCGGCGAGGGCGAGGCAACCACTGCCGACGGCACCGTCGTCAGCGGTGCCGAGGCCATGCGCCTCGTCGGCCTGGAGCCCTTCGTGCTCGGCCCCAAGGAAGGCTTGGCGCTGCTCAACGGCACGCAGGTGTCGACCGCCCTCGCGCTCGCCGGGCTGTTCGGCGCCGAAGACGTGTTCGCCTCGGCGCTGATGTCGGGTGCGCTCTCGCTCGAGGCTATCCAGGGTTCGATCAAGCCCTTCGATGCGCGCATTCACGCAGCGCGCGGCCAGCCGGGGCAAATTGCGGTGGCGGGCGCGGTGCGCACGCTGCTCGAGGGCAGCGAGATCGTGCCGTCGCACGCAGCGTGCGGCCGCGTGCAAGACCCGTACTCGGTGCGCTGCATTCCGCAGGTCATGGGCGCCTGCCTCGACAACCTCGCGCATGCTGCGCGCGTGCTGGTGATCGAGGCCAATGCCGCGTCGGACAACCCGCTGGTCTTTACCGACACAGGCGAAGTGATTTCGGGCGGCAACTTCCACGCCGAGCCGGTGGCCTTTGCGGCCGACATCATCGCGCTGGCCGTGAGCGAGGTCGGCGCCATTTCCGAGCGGCGCATCGCTCTCTTGCTCGACACCGGAATTTCGGGCCTGCCGCCGTTCCTGGTGCGCGACGGCGGCCTGAACTCGGGCTTCATGATTGCGCAGGTCACGGCGGCCGCGCTCGCTTCGGAGAACAAGTCGCTCGCGCATCCCGCCAGCGTCGACAGCCTGCCCACTTCGGCCAACCAGGAAGACCATGTGTCCATGGCCACCTTCGCGGCACGGCGCCTCGGCGACATGGTCAACAACACCGCAGTCGTGGTCGGCATCGAAGCCATGGCCGCAGCGCAAGGCATCGAACTCAACCGAAACCTCAAGAGCTCGCCCCTGGTCGAAACCGAATTCGCCAACATCCGCCAGAAGGTCGCTTTTCTTGAAACCGACCGCTACCTCGCGCCCGACATCGAAGCCATGCGCCAGTGGGCACTGAAGGCCGAGTTGCCCGCCGCGCTTTTGAACATCCTGCCCAGCCACGCCTGAACACACCGATCAAGGAGAACCTCGCCATGAACGCACCCGAAAAGCTCCCGCTGCAAAACACCGACCCGCGCCATGACCCCACGCGGGTGATCCGCGCGCCGCGCGGCAGCGAACTGAACTGCAAGAGCTGGCTCACCGAGGCCCCGTTTCGCATGCTGCAGAACAACCTCGACGCAGAGGTGGCCGAACGTCCGCAAGATCTCGTGGTGTACGGCGGTATCGGCCGCGCCGCGCGCAACTGGGCCTGCTACGACCAGATCCTCGCTTCGCTGAAGGAGCTGAACGACGACGAGACGCTGCTCATTCAATCGGGCAAGCCGGTCGGCGTGTTCAAGACGCACGAGAACGCGCCGCGCGTGCTGCTCGCCAATTCGAACCTCGTACCCAAGTGGGCCAACTGGGAGCACTTCAACGAGCTCGATCGCCAGGGCCTCTTCATGTACGGCCAGATGACCGCGGGCAGCTGGATCTACATCGGCAGCCAGGGCATCGTGCAAGGCACCTTCGAAACCTTTGTCGAAGCCGGCCGTCAGCACTACAACAACAGCCTTGCGGGCAAGTGGATTCTCACGGCCGGCCTCGGCGGCATGGGCGGCGCGCAGCCGCTCGCAGCCACGCTGGCGGGTGCGGTGTCGCTCAACATCGAGTGCCAGCAGACCAGCATCGACTTTCGCCTGCGCACGCGCTACGTCGACAAGCAGGCGCGCGACATCGACCATGCGCTCGAACTCATCAAGCAGCATTGCGATGCGAAGGAAGCCGTGTCGATCGCGCTGCTCGGCAACGCGGCCGACGTATTGCCCGAGCTGGTGAAGCGTGCGAAGGCCGGCGGCATCAAGCCCGACCTCGTGACCGACCAGACCTCGGCGCACGACCTCATCAACGGCTACCTGCCTTCGGGCTGGAGCGTGCCGCAATGGCAGGCCGCGATGAAGGACGCCTCGCAGCACGACGCGCTCAAGAAGGCCGCCGCCAAATCGTGCGCCGTGCACGTGCAGGCCATGCTCGACTTCCAGGCCATGGGCATTCCCACGGTCGACTACGGCAACAACATCCGCCAGGTCGCTTTCGACGAAGGCGTGAAAAACGCGTTCGACTTTCCGGGCTTCGTGCCGGCCTACATCCGTCCGCTGTTCTGCGAAGGCAAGGGCCCGTTCCGCTGGGTGGCGCTGTCGGGCGACCCTGAAGACATCTACAAGACCGACGCCAAGATCAAGGAGCTGTTCCCCGAGAACACCCACACGCACCGCTGGCTCGACATGGCGCGCGAGCGCATCGCCTTCCAGGGCCTGCCGGCGCGCATCTGCTGGCTCGGCTTGGGCGAGCGCCACATCGCCGGCCTGGCCTTCAACGAGATGGTGAAGAACGGCGAGCTCAAGGCGCCCATCGTCATCGGCCGCGACCACCTGGACACCGGCTCCGTGGCCAGCCCCAACCGCGAGACCGAAGCAATGAAGGACGGCACCGATGCGGTGAGCGACTGGCCGCTGCTCAACGCGCTGCTCAACACCGCGGGCGGCGCCACCTGGGTCAGCCTGCACCACGGCGGCGGCGTGGGCATGGGCTACTCGCAGCACTCGGGCGTGGTCATCGTGTGCGACGGCACCGATGCGGCCGCCAAGCGCATCGAGCGCGTGCTGTGGAACGATCCGGCCACCGGCGTCATGCGCCATGCCGATGCGGGCTACGACATTGCGGTGGCCACCGCGAAGAAGCAGGGCCTCAAGTTGCCGATGGTGCGCTGACCCGGAGTGAAGCAGTAAGACGAAGGTAGAAAGAAAAAACGCGCCGATTCCCACTCAGTGGGAATCAAGGCTTGGACGTGGGAACGGCGGACAAGATACTGCACGCCGCACCCACTTTTCGACCTCTCGCGACCGCTCCCGATGACGCCGCCCGAAGCTTCTGCCCACAACGACCGAGCCCTGCTGGTGCTGTCGGTGCTGGCGCAGAGCAAGGCGGCCATGTCGGCCGCCGAGCTGATGCAGGCCACCGGCCTGTCGCAGAGCACGCTGTACCGGCAGATCGCCACGCTGCGGCGCTGGGGCTTCGTCATGGAGGCCGAAGGGCGCTACTCGCCGGGGCCGGTGAGCGTGCAGCTTGCGACCGGCTTCGACGGCAACTCCGACCTCGTGTTGGCGGCGCGCGCCGACATGCGCGCGCTCGCGCAGCAGAGCCGCGAAAGCGTGGCGCTGATCACGGCCGTGAACGACCGCGTGGTGTGCCTGGAGATGATCGACAGCGAACAGTCGCTGCGCTGTTCGTTCGACCGCGGCCGCAGCGTGCCGGCGCGCGACGGCGCCAGCGCCAAGTGCCTGCTGGCCCACATGCCGACCGACCAGCGCGATGCACTGCTCGACGCATTCGGCGAAAGCCCCGAGCGCCGCGCACAGCGTGCCGCAGAGCTCGATGCGATTCGCGAAGCCGGCCATGCCGTGACGCATGGCGAGGTCGATGCCGGCGTGTGGGGCGCGAGCGCACCGGTGCTTGCATCGGGCCGGCGCCTGCGGGGCGCGATCACGCTCATGGCCCCGCTCACGCGTGTCGAGGGCATGGAAGCTGCATTGCTGCACATGACCGTTGTCACGGCGGCACGCATTTCACGCGCGCTGCAGTAGTCGGCCACGCTGCACGAAATTTTTCTTTCTTTCTTTCAACTCACGGAAGCCTTCACATGAACACCCGCCGCACCCTCATTGCCGCCGCACTCTCCAGCCTTGCCTTCTTCGGCTTTGCCGCCACCGCGCAAGCGCAGGGCGAGCCGCTGCGCGTGGCCACCGATGCCACCTTTCCGCCGATGGAGTTCGTCGAGAACGGCAAGCGCACGGGCTTCGACGTGGAGTTGGTCGAAGCGATCGGCAAGACGCTGGGCCGCAAGATCGAATGGATCGACATCGACTTCAAGGGCCTGGTGCCGGGCCTCATCTCCAAGCGCTTCGACATGGCCGTGTCGGCCATCTACATCACCGACGAGCGCAAGAAGGTCGTCGACTTCACGGTGCCCTACTACGCGGGCGGCCTGGTGGTGATGGTGAAGGACGGCAACACCGCCATCAAGACCCCGGCCGACATCAACGGCAAGAAGGTCAGCGTGCAGGTTGGCACCAAGTCGGTCTCCTACACCAAGGAAAAGTATCCGCAGGTGCAGTTGATGGAAGTCGAGAAGAACCAGGAGATGTTCAACCTGGTGGACATCGGCCGCGCCGATGCGGCCGTGACCGGCAAGCCCGCCGCCTACCAGTACGTGCGCACGCGCGGCGGCCTGAAGGTGCTGCCCGAGCAGATCACCACCGAGGAATACGGCATGGCCATCCGCAAGGACACGCCCGAGCTCACCAAGGCCGTGAACGGCGCCATCGAGAAGCTCAAGGCTGATGGCACCTATGCGCAAATCGTCGCGAAGTGGTTCAACGCCAGCGCGAAGTAACCCGGTCGGCTCATGGATCTCGATTTCTCGCCGGTCTGGCAAGGCTGGCCCGACCTGCTGCGCGGTGCGCTCGTCACGGTAGAAATTACCGCCTGCGCGCTTGCTCTCGGCTGCGTGCTGGGCCTCGTGGTCGGCATCGGGCGGCTCAACCCGAAGCGGCGTTGGCTCTACGGCCTATGCACGGCCTATGTGGCGGCGATTCGCGGCACGCCGCTGCTGGTGCAGCTGTTCATCTTGTTCTTCGGTCTGCCGCATTTCGGCATCCTGCTGCCGGCCTTCCTGTGCGGCGTGCTGGGGCTGGGCGTGTACTCGGGCGCGTATGTGTCGGAGATCGTGCGCGGCGCCATCCAGTCGATCGACAAGGGCCAGACCATGGCGGCCCAGTCGCTGGGCATGACACCCGCCACGGCGATGCGCGAGATCGTGCTGCCGCAGGCCGTGGTGCGCATGATCCCGCCGCTGGGCAACGAGTTCATCGCGCTCATCAAGAACTCGGCACTGGTGTCGCTGCTCACCATTCACGACGTGATGCATGAAGGGCAGAAGATCATCAGCGTGTCCTACCGCTCGCTGGAGGTGTACCTTGCCATCGCGCTCGTGTACTTCGTGCTCACGGGCACGATGACGCTGGTTCTCAGGCACTTCGAGCAGAAGCTGCGGCAAGGCGGGCTGATGCGATGAACGTGGTTCGCTTTTCCCGCACCGAGCTCCCGGCCAAACCCTGGAAGAACGGCGGCGGCACCACGCAGGAAATCGTCAGCTGGCCCGAGGGCGCGGGACTCGACGACTTCAGCTGGCGCGCGAGCATCGCGACCATCGCGGCGCCGGGGCCGTTCTCGGTGTTCGAAGGCGTCGACCGCAGCATCATGCTGCTCGAAGGCGACGGCGTGCGGCTGTTCACGCCCGACGGGCGAACGGACCACCGGCTCGACGCACCGCACCGGCCGTTCACTTTCAGCGGCGACGAGGCGATCGATTGCGCGCTGCTCGGCGGTGCGTCGAACGACTTCAACATCATGGCGCGGCGCGGCCGGTGGCGCGCCGAAGTGCAGGTGCTTGCCGAGCCCTCGGTGGTGGAGCCCGCGCCGCACGGCGTGCTGCTTGCGCTGCGCGGCACATGGCGTCTGAACGGCGAGGCGCGCGCCGAGGGCGAGGGCGTGTACTGGGCCGAAGACGCGCAGGCATGGCAAGCCGTGCCGGAGGAAGAAGGCGCGCGGCTGGCGGCGGTTCGCATCGTGCCGGCGTAAGCTCTGGAATACCGAAAGAGACCCATGACATCCGCAACCTCGTTCCCCTCGGCCGATGGCCTCTGGACTGGCCTTCGCCTGGCGCCCGATGCGGCGCCGGGCATAGTGCCCGAAGCGGCTGCTGATGCCGCCATCGCGGTGGCAGGGGGCAAGGTCCGCTGGGTAGGCGCACGCCAGGCGCTGCCCGCCGAATTTGCCGGCCTTGCACCGCACGACGGCGGCGGCGCGCTCGTCACGCCGGGGCTGGTCGATTGCCACACCCACCTGGTCTACGGCGGCCAGCGTGCCAACGAGTTCGCGATGCGGCTCGCAGGGGCCAGCTACGAAGAAGTGGCCAAGGCGGGCGGCGGCATCGTCTCGTCGGTGCGTGCCACGCGCGAAGCCGATGAAGACACGCTCTTCGCGCAAGCCGCGCCCCGGCTCGAGCAATTGCTGGCCGACGGCGTCTGCGCCATCGAAATCAAGTCGGGCTACGGCCTTTCGCTCGAGCACGAGCGCAAGCAACTGCGTGTGGCGCGGCGCCTTGGCGAGGCCTACGGCGTAACCGTGCGCACCACCTTTCTCGGCGCGCATGCGCTGCCGCCCGAATACGCAGGCCGCAGCGGCGACTACATCGACCTTGTCTGCAGCCAGATGCTGCCCGCGCTCGCGGCCGGAGGGCTGGTCGATGCGGTGGACGTGTTCTGCGAACGCATCGCGTTTTCGCTGGCCGAAACCGAGCAGGTCTTCAAGGCCGCCCAAGCGCTGGGCCTGCCGGTCAAGCTGCACGCAGAGCAGCTCTCCGACATGGGCGGCGCGGCGCTCGCTGCACGCTACGGTGCGCTTTCGTGCGACCACATCGAGCACCTGTCGGCCGAGGGCATCGAAGCCATGCGCCGGTCGGGCACCGTGGCCGTGCTGCTGCCCGGCGCCTACTACACGCTGCGCGACACGCACCTGCCGCCCATCGAGGCGCTACGCGCCGCCGGCGTGCCGATGGCCGTGTCGACCGACCACAACCCCGGCACATCGCCCGCGCTGAGCTTGCTGTTGATGATGAACATGGCATGCACGCTGTTCCGCCTGACCGTGCCCGAGGCGCTGGCCGGCGTTACGGTGCACGCGGCGCGTGCGCTGGGCCTGCAGGACACGCACGGCGCCATCGCCGCAGGCATGCCCGCCAACTTCGTGCTGTGGAACGTGCGCGAAGCGGCCGAGCTGGCCTACTGGTTCGGCCAGCGCCCGGTGCGCACCGTGGTTCGGCAGGGCCGCATTGCCGTGGGAGCCGCCGCATGACGCGCACGCTGTTTGCAGCCGACGCATTGCTGCCCGATGGTTGGGCCAGCAACGTGCTCTTGACGTGGAACGATGCCGGCCAGCTCACGCAGGTGCGGTCCGCAGCTCAGCCGACAGCCGGCGCGCAGGTAGCAAACGGCCCCGTGATCCCCGGCATGCCCAACCTGCATTCGCACGCCTTCCAGCGCGCCTTTGCGGGCCTCACCGAACACCGCGCAGAGCAGCACGACAGCTTTTGGAGCTGGCGCACGCTGATGTACCGCTTTGCCGCGCGTCTCGGGCCGCAGCACATGGAAGCCATTGCCACCTGGCTCTATGCCGAAATGCTCGAGGCCGGCTACACCAGCGTGTGCGAGTTTCAATACGTGCACCACGATGCCGACGGCCGCCCTTATGCGGACGATGCGACGCTGAGCCTCGCGCTGCTGCGCGCCGCGCAAAAGGTGGGCATCGGCTTCACGCTGCTGCCGGTGCTCTACCAGACCAGCGGCTTCGGCGGCCTGCCGCCCAACGAAGGGCAGCGCCGTTTCATCCGCTCGACCGATTCGATGCTGCGCCTGCTCGAGGCGCTCAAGCCCGTGTGCGATGCACAGGGCGCGCGGCTGGGCCTTGCGCCGCACTCGCTGCGCGCCGTGCCCCCCGATGCCCTGCGTGAAGCCGTGACGGGCCTCGAAGCCATCGACTCCGCCGCGCCGATCCACATCCACATTGCCGAGCAGACCAAGGAAGTCGACGATTGCATGGCCTGGAGCGGCCAACGCCCGGTGGCCTGGCTGCTCGACCATGCGCCGGTCGATGCGCGCTGGTGCCTCGTGCATGCCACGCACATGGACATGGCCGAATACGAGCGTGGCGCAAAGAGCGGCGCGGTGGCGGGCTTGTGCCCCACCACCGAAGCCAACCTCGGCGACGGCATCTTCGACTTTTCAGCATGGCGCCACCACGGCGGCGCCTGGGGCGTGGGCTCCGACAGCCATGCCACCGTGAACGCGGCCGAAGAGCTGCTGATGCTCGAATACAGCCAGCGCCTGGGCAAGAGGCAGCGCAACGTCGGCGCGAGCACGGCGCAGCCGCACGTGGCCACCGCGCTCACGCTCGAAGCGGTGCGCGGCGGCGCGCAGGCCGCGGGCCGGCCCATCGGCGGGCTGGCGGTCGGGCAGCAAGCCGATTTCGTCGTGCTCGACGCCGCGCAGCTCGCGCTGCAGGGCTTGCCAGCGCCCGACATGCTGTCGTCGCACGTCTTTGCCAGCCACCGCACTTCGGCCATCGACACCGTGTGGGTGGCGGGCCGGCCGCGCGTGCAGGCGGGCCGCCACGCATTGCACAACGAGGCCGCCGCCGCATTCGTCGCCGCGCGCGGCCAGCTTCTTCTGGAAAATTGAGCCCCATGAGTTTCACCACCACAGAACCCGCATTCCGCTTTCGCCAGGGCACGCGTCCCTTGCTCATCTCCATGCCGCACGTCGGCACCTACGTGCCGCCCGCGCTGGCCGCCCGCTTTACCGAAGAGGCGCGCCATGTGCCCGACACCGACTGGCACCTCGAGCGGCTCTACGACTTTGCCGACGAACTCGGCGCCTCGGTGCTCGTTGCCACGCACTCGCGCTACGTGATCGACCTGAACCGTCCGCCGGACGGCGCAAGCCTGTACCCGGGCCAGAGCGTCACCGGCCTGTGCCCCGTCGACACCTTCGACGACACGCCCGTCTACGCATCCAGCGACGATCTGCCTGGCGACGAAGAAGTCGCCGCTCGGCGCGAAGCGGTCTGGCGCCCGTACCACCAGCAACTGCAGGCCGAGCTCGACCGCCTGAAGGCCGCACACGGCACCATCGCGCTGTGGGACGCCCATTCGATCCGCTCGGTGCTGCCGCGCTTCTTCGAAGGCAAGCTGCCCGACCTGAACCTGGGCACCGGCAACGGCACGAGCTGCGACCCGGCGCTGGCGGCCACGCTGCTCAGCATCGCCGAATCGGCCACCGGCTACACCGGCGTGCTCAACGGCCGCTTCAAGGGCGGCCACATCACACGCCAGTACGGCAACCCGGCCGCCGGGGTGCACGCGGTGCAGCTGGAAATGACGCAGTCGAGCTACATGCAGGAGAAGCTGCCCTTCGACTACCTGCCTGAGGTGGCGGCGGGCGTGCAGCCGCATGTGCGGCGGATGATCGAGGCGGTGCTGGCATTCGTCGAAAGCCGCTAAAGCACTGACGGCCGCGAGGGGCAGCCCCGCTTCCTACAATCGGGACCTATGAAGCCCGTCATCTACACCCGCGGCCAGGCACTCGCCGGCATCCTCGAAAAGCGCATCGCCATCCTCGACGGCGCCATGGGCACGATGATCCAGCGCTTCAAGCTCACCGAAGAGCAGTACCGCGGCGAGCGCTTCAAGGACTTCGAACGCGACGTGAAGGGCAACAACGAGCTGCTCTCGCTGACCCGGCCCGACGTGATCCGCGACATCCACGAGGGCTACCTTGCGGCGGGCGCCGACCTCATCGAGACCAACACCTTCGGCGCGACGACCATCGCGCAGGAGGACTACAAGATGGCGCACCTGGCGCGCGAGATGAACCTCGAATCCGCCAAGCTCGCGCGCGCAGCCTGCGACAAGTTCAGCACGCCCGACAAGCCCCGCTTCGTGGCCGGCGCCCTGGGCCCGACGCCCAAGACGGCGAGCATCAGCCCCGACGTGAACGACCCGGGTGCGCGCAATGTCGACTTCGAGCAACTGCGCGCGGCCTACTACGAGCAGACCGAGGCGCTGGTCGAGGGCGGCGCCGACGTGATCCTGGTCGAAACAATTTTCGACACGCTCAACGCCAAGGCCGCGCTGTTCGCGGTGGACGAGTATTTCGACAACAGCGGCCAGCGCCTGCCGCTCATCATCAGCGGCACCGTGACCGACGCCTCGGGCCGCATCCTGAGCGGCCAGACCGTGACCGCCTTCTGGCACAGCGTGCGCCATGCGCAGCCGCTGGCCGTGGGGCTGAACTGCGCGCTGGGCGCGGCGCTGATGCGCCCCTACATCCAGGAACTGGCCAAGGTGGCGGGCGACACCTTCATCAGCTGCTACCCGAACGCGGGCCTGCCCAACCCGATGAGCGAAACCGGCTTCGACGAGACGCCGGACGTCACCTCGCGGCTGCTGCACGAGTTTGCGGCCGAAGGGCTGGTGAACATCGTCGGCGGCTGCTGCGGCACCACGCCGGACCACATCGCGGCGATCGGCCAGGCCGTGGCGCCTGTGCCCGGAAGGCTGTTGAACAACAACGCCGGCTTCTACCGCGAAGCGGCCTGACCAGGCCCACAGGGCGTTCGCGCCCCCGGCTGATTGACGGCATCCGGGCCGCCGCCTAGGCTGGCGGCGCAAAGGAAGCCTATTCATGAACTACACATTTCCCACGCGCTGGGTCGGCATCGGCGCGCTTGCCTTGGCGCTGCCCTTGGCGGCCTCGGCGCAGCAGGCCTTCACGCGCGGCACCGTCAACATGCGCGCGGGCCCCTCAGGCGACTACCCGCTGGTGGCACGCCTCGCGCCGGGCCAGCCGCTCGACGTGATGGGTTGTACCGGCGGCTATAGCTGGTGCGACGTGGTGCTGCCCGACGGCGGGCGCGGCTGGGTCTGGGCGCGCAGCCTCGACTACGCCTACCAGGAGCAGCGCGTGCCGCTCTCGACCTACGCGGCGGTGATCGGCGTGCCGGTCGTGACCTTCGTGATCGGCAACTACTGGTCCAACTACTACCGCGACCGGCCCTGGTACGGCGAGCGGCGCTGGTGGGGCAGCCGGCCGCCGCCTCCGCCGATGCCCGGCTGGCGTCCGCCGCCGCCCGTGCGGCCGGCCTGGCAACCCAAGCCGTGGCCAGGCCCGGGTTTCAAGCCCGCGCCGGGGCCGGGCGTTCGCCCGCAGCATGCACAGGGGCAACGCCCACCGCAGCCCAGGCCGGACTTCCGTCCGCCTTCGGACCCCGGTTTCAAGCCGCCCCGGCCGCAGCCGGCCTTCCGGCCCGGACCGCCGCCCGGCCAGCCGCAAATGCACCCCGGAGGCGGCGGCGGGGGCGGACGCCACGGCCGTGGTGACGGGGGCGGTGGTGGCGGAGGGGGCGGTCGCCACGGAGGCGACGGCGGCGGCAAGGGTGGAGGCCACGGCGGAGGCGGTGGCAAGGGCGGCGGACACGGTCACCGCGACTAGCTAGCTAGCCCGCGGACGGAATCCCCGCCGCGGCCTGCCGGTCGCGCGCAATCAGCGCCACGAAGCGCTGCGCGCCCAGCCCCAGCGGCCGCTCGCGCGACCACACCACGTCGACCCACAGGTCGAGCCCGTTGCTCAGGTTTTCAAAAGGAATCTCGACCAGCGCACCGGCGGCCACGTGGGGCTTGGCAAAGTTGCGCGGCAGCCAGCCCCAGCCCAGCCCCGCGGTGATCAGGCTGAGAGCGGCCAGCGCGTTGTCGGTGCGCCAGACATGGCGCGCGAACACGAAGCGTGGGTCGCTGGTCGCCAGGTCGCGCCCGGCCACCACGATCTGCCGGGTGTTGGTGAGGTGTTCTTCGCGCAGGCGCTCACCGGCCGCCGCAAGCAGCACGGGATGGTGCGGCGCCATCACGGCCACCATGGTGTCGCTGCCCACTTCCTGGAAACCCTCCCGGCCGTCGAGGCTGGGGCGCTCGAACACCAGCGCCAGCTGGGCGCGCCCGCTGTGCAGCAGCGCCAGCGCGTCGGCCTGCGGAGCAGCCAGCACCTCGACCTGCAGCAGCGGATATTCCTCGGCCAGCGCAGCCAGCGGCGCACTCCATGGCGCGGCCAGCAACTCCGGCGCAATGGCCAGCGTGAGGCGGTTTTCGAGCCCCTGCGTGAGCGCCAGGGCCTGCACCTGCAGCTGCTTCAACTGGGCCGCCAAGAGCCGCGCTTGCGGCTCCAGCGAGCGGGCCGCCGCGGTCGGCTGCGGCTCGCGGCCGCTGCGGTCGAAGAGCGGCAGCGCGAGCTCGGCCTCCAGGTTGGCAATGGCCATGCTCACGGCCGAGGGCACCTTGTGCAGCGCGCGCGCCGCCGCCGAAAAAGAGCCGTGGTCGATGACGGACAGGAAGACTTCCACGGTGTCGCTGGAAAAGGCCATTCAGCCGCTCCGATCTATCAATTAAATTGAAATAACTTAACTTTTTATATCAGCACGAGGCAAATAAAGTCCAGCCATCACCTTCATTTGCCAGAGGAAACGTTCATGCAGGGGTTTCAGCGCCGTGTTGTCTACATCACTCTCTACGAGGGAATCGCCATCGTGGCCGCCAGTGCCGGCCTGGCGTTGATGACGGATGCCGGGTTGGGCCATTCCGGCGTGCTGGCGGTGGCGGCCTCGGTCATCGCGGTGATCTGGAACCTGGTTTTCAACGCCCTGTTCGAGCGCTGGGAGTCGCGCCAGGCGGTGCGCGGGCGCAGCGTGCGCCGGCGCATTGCGCATGCCATCGGCTTCGAGGGCGGGCTGATTGCTTTCCTGGTGCCGCTCTTTGCCTGGGGCCTGGGCGTGTCGCTCTGGCAGGCGCTGGTCATGGACTTGGGGCTGGTGGTGTTCTTCCTGGTCTACACCTTCGTCTTCAATTGGGCCTTTGACCGGGTGTTCGGCTTGCCGGCCTCGGCTGCGCCCATCGGCACCGCCGCCACGGCCGGGCAGGGGGCCTGAACATCCCCCACGGCCGCGGCCCTTGCCGCAGCCGGTAAAATTGCGCTCCCTTCCAAGGAGCGTTGCAGCGGCGGCCCCAGTCAACCGGCCCGCCGTCAGGCTTGGAAGGCGCCCCGTTGGCCGGGGCGCAAGCCGCAAACGACGCTCACCTGACGTTTTTTCCTGCACAGGTGAGCCCCCCATGAGCGATGTTCCCGCGCCCTCCGTTCCCCCGATGAAGCTGTCCGGCCTCGAACCGGTGGCCATCGATTCCGGGTCGCTGTTCGTCAACATCGGCGAGCGCACCAACGTCACCGGCTCCAAGGCTTTCGCGCGGATGATCCTGAACGGCCAGTTCGAAGACGCCCTGGCCGTTGCACGCCAGCAGGTCGAGAACGGCGCCCAGGTGATCGACATCAACATGGACGAGGCCATGCTCGACAGCAAGGCCGCGATGGTCCGCTTCTTGAACCTGATTGCGAGCGAGCCCGACATTGCGCGCGTGCCGGTGATGGTCGACAGCTCCAAGTGGGAAGTGATCGAGGCCGGCCTGCGCTGCATCCAGGGCAAGGGCATCGTCAACTCCATCTCCATGAAGGAGGGGGTCGACAAGTTCAAGCAAGAGGCCAAGCTGGTGAAGCGCTACGGCGCCGCCGCGGTGGTGATGGCCTTCGACGAGAAGGGCCAGGCCGACACCTACGAGCGCAAGATCGAGATCTGCGAACGGGCCTACCGCATCCTGGTGGACGAGGTGGGCTTTCCGCCCGAGGACATCATCTTCGACCCCAACATTTTCGCGATTGCCACCGGCATCGAGGAGCACGACAACTACGCGGTCGACTTCATCAACGCGGTGCGCTGGATCAAGGCCAACCTGCCGGGTGCCAAGGTGTCGGGCGGCGTGAGCAACGTGAGCTTCAGCTTCCGCGGGAACGACCCGGTGCGCGAAGCGATTCACACGGTGTTCCTGTACCACGCCATCAAGGCGGGCATGGACATGGGCATCGTCAACGCCGGCATGGTGGGCGTGTACGACGACCTGGAGCCGACCCTGCGCGAGCGCGTGGAAGACGTGGTGCTGAACCGCCGTCCCGATGCGGGAGAGCGACTGGTCGAAGTGGCCGAGACCGCCAAGAGCGGCGCCAAGGACGACAGCAAGAAGCTCGAGTGGCGCGGCACGCCGGAGAACCCGGTGCACGTGAACCAGCGCCTGTCGCACGCCATGGTGCACGGCATCACCGACTTCATCGTCGAAGACACCGAAGAGGCCTACCAGCAGATCCTTGCCAAGGGCGGGCGCCCGCTGCACGTGATCGAAGGGCCGCTCATGGACGGCATGAACATCGTGGGCGACCTGTTCGGCCAGGGCAAGATGTTCCTGCCGCAGGTGGTGAAGTCGGCGCGCGTGATGAAGTCGGCCGTGGCCCACCTCATTCCCTACATCGAGGAAGAAAAGCGCCAGGACGAGGCCGCGGGCCGCGACGTGCGTACCAAGGGCAAGATCATCATCGCCACCGTGAAGGGCGACGTGCACGACATCGGCAAGAACATCGTCACCGTCGTGCTCCAGTGCAACAACTTCGAGGTGGTGAACATGGGCGTGATGGTCCCGTGCCACGAAATTCTGGCCAAGGCGAAGGTCGAGGGCGCGGACATCGTCGGCCTCTCGGGCCTCATCACGCCGAGCCTGGAAGAAATGCAGTACGTGGCCGGCGAGATGCAGAAGGACGACCACTTCCGCATCAAGAAGATTCCGCTGCTCATCGGCGGCGCCACCACCAGCCGCGTGCACACGGCCGTCAAGATTGCGCCGCACTACGAAGGCCCGGTGGTCTACGTGCCCGATGCCTCGCGCAGCGTGAGCGTGGCGCAGAGCCTCTTGAGCGACCAGGCCACCGCGTACATCGACGAGATCAACGCCGACTACGAGAAGGTGCGCACGCAGCACGCCAACAAGAAGCAGGTGCCGATGTGGCCGCTGGCCAAGGCGCGCGCCAACAAGACGCCCGTCGACTGGACCCACTACACGCCGCCCGTGCCCAAGTTCATCGGCCGCCGCGTGTTCAAGAACTTCGACCTCACCGAGCTCGCGAAGTACATCGACTGGGGCCCCTTCTTCCAGACCTGGGACCTGGCCGGCCCATTTCCCGCCATCCTGAAAGACGAGATCGTGGGCACCGAAGCCGTGCGCGTGTACGCCGACGGCCAGCGCATGCTCAAGCGCCTGATCGAGGGCCGCTGGCTCAGCGCAAGTGGCGTGGTCGGCTTCTGGCCCGCCAACACGGTGAACGACGACGACATCGAGCTCTACACCGACGAGACGCGCAGCGAAGTTGCCATGACCTGGTACGGCATGCGCCAGCAGACCGAGAAGCAGGTGATCGACGGCGTCACCCGGCCGAGCCGCTGCCTCGCCGACTTCGTCGCGCCCAAAGAGACCGGCCTGAAGGACTACGTGGGCGTGTTCGCGGTGACCGCGGGCCTGGGTGTCGAAAAGAAAGAAAAGTATTTCATCGACGACCTCGACGACTACTCCGCCATCATGCTGAAGGCGCTGGCCGACCGGCTGGCCGAGGCCTTTGCCGAGTCGCTGCACCACCGCGTGCGCACCGACCTGTGGGGCTACGCGCCCGACGAGGGCCTGAGCAACGAAGACATGATCGCGGAGAAATACCGCGGCATTCGCCCCGCGCCCGGCTACCCGGCCTGCCCCGACCACAGCGTGAAGCGCCCGATGTTCGACCTTCTGAACTGCGCGGACATTGGCATGACCCTGACGGAAAGCCTCGCTATGATGCCCGCCGCCAGCGTCAGTGGTTTCTACCTGAGCCACCCCGACTCGACGTACTTCAACGTCGGCAAGATCGGGCACGACCAGCTGCAGGACCAGGCCGCGCGGCGCAAGGAAAGCGAATCCGATCTCGAGCGCCTGCTGGCGCCGAACCTTTGAACCTGCCGGCCGGCATGGCCGACCGGCGCCGGGAGTTGTTATTCAGAAGTTGATATTTGCTGCCGCGCACTACGCGGCGCTGGCCGTCTTTGTCGTCGGCTGCTGGGGTTTCGGGCGCGCAGTGCTGGCGCGCCTTGCGCCGCCGCCGCGCCGGGACGCCTGGCTCGAAGCCTCGATGTCCGCGGCACTGGGCGTGGGCATCTTCATCTGCGGCTTCCAGGCACTGGCCATCTTCGGTGCCTTCAAGGTGGGCGCCACCGTCGCGCTGATTGCCGCCGGCGTGTTGGCGGCTGCGTTGCAGCTGCGGCCCTGGCTGCGCGAAGTGCGCACGCTTCGGGCCGGCACCGCACCTGCCGCGCCGTGGACCCGCGCCGACAAGATCGCCGCGATGGCATTGGCGCTGGTGGCGCTGCCCGCGCTGGTCGCGCCGCTCGCACCGCCCGTCGCCTTCGACGAGCTGATGTACCACCTGCCCTATGCGCGGCAGGTGGCGGAGCAGGGCGTATTGGGCATCCACGAGTGGCTGCGCTACCCCTGGTTTCCGTACAACTACAACCTGCTTTATGCCGCCGCGCTGCAGGTGGGCGACGACGTGCTGCCGCACTTCCTCAATGCGCTGGCCGGCGCGCTGTCGGTGGTGATGGTCTTCCGCCTTGGCATGCAGCATGCCAACCGGCTCACCGCCTGCATCGGCGCGGCCATCTGGCTCGGCATTGGCGACTATTCGAACGCGCTCATCGACATGGGGGTGGCGCTCTTCGTACTGAGCGCGTGCGTGGCGCTGTGGTGGTGGCGCGAATCGCAGCCGGTGCAAGGCGGCATGCGGTGGCTCGGCGTGGCGGCGTTCTGCCTTGGCGTGGCCGCGGGCTCCAAGTACCAGGCGCTCACCTTTCTGCCGCTGGTGGCGCTGTTCGTCGTGTGGCACGAGCGCCGGCCCAAGGCCTGGGCGCTGGCGCTGCTTTGCTTTCTGATTCCGTGCGTGTACTGGTATGCGCGCAACGCCATCATGACCGGCGACCCGTTCAACCCGATCGGGGCGCGCGTGTTCGGCTTTACCGACTGGATTCCGGCCGACTACGTGCAGCAATTGGCCGACGTGCGCGACCATGCCGCGCGGCCCAACGTGCTGATCTGGTCGGTGGTGCTGCTGCCCTTCAGCGCCATGTGGAAACGCTCCGCTGCGGTGCGTGCCGCGGGCTGGTTCTGCTTTTATTCAATAGCGGTGTGGCTGGTGACCTCGCGCTATCCGCGCTATCTCACGGCGTCGTTTCCGTTGCTCGCGTTCACGGCGGCGATCGGCTGGCAGGTGCTGTTCGGCTGGATCGCCACGGGTTTGCGCCGCCTCTTCGGCCCCAAGTCCGGGCAAATCGCGAACCCCATCGTCAACCCCGTCGAGGGGGCTCTTTCCGGCCGCGCGGGCCTTGTCGGCGACTGGGTGGCCGTGCTGCTGCTGGCCGTGCTGGCCGCAGTGTCGGTGAGCCAGACCGCGCGCAAGGTCGCGATGATCTCGCCCACACAGGAGCAGCGCGAGGCCTTCCTGCGCCAGAACGTGCCGGGCTATGCGGTCATGGACTACCTGCGCCGCACCGCCACCGGCCGCGTCTACCAGATCAACTTGAACGAGGCGATCTACTACGGCCCCAATCCGATCTGGGGCGATACCCTCGGGCCGTGGCGCTACACCGACTTCGGCCGCCTGTCGGGCAAGGACCTGGCGGGCAAGCTCGGCGGCCTCGGCTTCGTGGCTGTCGTTCTTCCGAATTCGGTGGTGCCGGTGTTCAGCGGCAGAACCGACTTCGACAAATATTTCACCCTGCAGTACGAGAAAGACGGCAGCCGGGTCTACCGTATTCTTCCTCCCGCACCATGACCGATCTCGACCAACCCGCGGCAGCCCGCGCACCGATGCGCATCGCGGCGGTGATCCCCTGCTACAACGAGGCGCTGTCCATCGCGCAGGTGGTCGCGCAATTCAAGGCGGCGCTGCCCGATGCCGAGATCCACGTCTTCGACAACAACTCGACCGACGACACCGCCGCCATCGCGCGTGCGAGCGGCGCATTCGTGACGCACGTGGCCGCGCCGGGCAAGGGCAACGTGGTGCGGCGCATGTTTGCCGATGTCGAGGCCGACGTGTACGTGACCGTCGACGGAGACGCCACCTACGACGTGGCCAGCGCGCCCCGGCTTGTGAATGCGCTGGTGGCAGGCAACCTCGACATGGTGGTGGGCTGCCGCGTGGACGACGGGCAGAACGCGCTCACCTACCGCGCCGGCCACCGCTTCGGCAACCGGCTGCTCACAGGCGCCGTGGCGCAGCTCTTCGGCGGCGGCCTGACCGACATGCTCTCGGGCTACCGCGTGTTCTCGCGCCGCTACGCCAAGTCGTTTCCGGCGCTCTCGCACGGCTTCGAGATCGAGACCGAGCTCACGGTGCACGCGCTGGAGCTGCGCATGCCCTATGCCGAGCTCGACACCGCCTACAGCACGCGGCCCGAAGGCTCGCACAGCAAGCTCTCGACCTACCGCGACGGCTGGCGCATCCTGAAGACCATCTGCAAGCTGTTCATCAGCGAGCGGCCGCTGCAGTTCTTCTCGATCATTGCGGCGTTGCTGGCGGCGGGCGCCATCGCGCTGGCTTTTCCGCTGCTGCTCACCTACATGCACACCGGCCTGGTGCCTCGGCTCCCCACGGCGGTGCTGGCCACCGGCGCCATGCTGGCCGCGATGCTGTCGATGGTCTGCGGCGTGGTGATGCACGCCATCCGGCTCGGCCGCCGCGAGGCCAAGCGCCTGCGCTACCTTGCCACACCGGGCGTGCGCCACCGCGCACCCAAATGAAGCTCGGCCGGGAGTTCCTGTCGTTCGCCGTGATGGGGGCGATCGGCTTCGTGGTCGACGTGAGCGTGCTGTACCTTGCGGCGCCGCTGCTGGGTTGGTACGGGGCGCGGGTGCTGTCGTTTCTTGCCGCAGCCACTGCCACGTGGGCGCTGAACCGCCGCTATACCTTCAGCGGGCGGAACGCCGGTGCCTCAGTGCTGCGCGAGTATCTCGGCTACCTGGTTACGATGCTGGGCGGCGCGGTCGTCAACTATGGGGCGTATGTGCTGGTGCTGCATTGGGTCAGCGGGCCCTGGGCGCCGGCGGCCGGCGTGGCACTGGGGAGTTGCGCGGGGCTGGTGGTGAACTTTCTGTCCGCGCGCTATCTGGTGTTTCGCGCGAAGTAGCAATATTGCTCCCTCCCCCTCTGGGGGAGGGCTGGGGTGGGGGCACGCGGCGCATCCATCGGGCGCTCTGCCCGCCCCCATCCCGACCTTCCCCCAGAGGGGGAAGGAGAAAGAGAAGCGCTGGCCTCTCAGTGCGCGCCTGAGACGACGACCGGAATCTCGGTCGCCGGCGGCGTATTGCGGCTGCGGCCGCAGCGCACGATGCCGTCGATCATCACCATGCCCACGCCCGGAATGTCGCCGAGCTGCACGCTCTCCAGCAGGCCCGGCGCGGGCGAATGCTGCGCGCGGTCCATGAAGACGAAGTCGGCATCGCGGCCCCCTTCGATCAGCCCGCAGTTCAGCTTGCGGATGCGCGCCGTGTTGCCGGTGGCAAAGCAGAACACCAGCTCGGCCGGAATGTTGGCAATGGACGAGAGCATGGCCACCATGCGCAAGATGCCCAGCGGCTGCACGCCCGAGCCAGCCGGCCCGTCGGTGCCCAGGATCACGCGGTGCGGGCACTTGAGCTCGAGCGCCGCCTTGGCCGCCGCAATGGCCACCTTCTCGTTGCCGTTGTGCACGATCTCGATGGCGCGCGAGCTCTTCTCGCACAGCTCGCACACATGCGCCTCAGGCAAAGAAGTGTGGCCGCCGTTGATGTGGCCGATGATGTCGGCGTCGGCCTCGAGCACCACGTCCTTGTCGATCAGGCCCGAGCCTGGAATGGACGGACCGCCCGTGTGAATGGTGCTCTGGATGCCGTACTTGCGTGCCCAGGCCACCATCTCCTTGGCCTCGTAGCCCGCCTTCACCGAGCCCAGTCCCACTTCGCCGAGCAGGCCCACGCCCGCTTCGGCAAGCTCCTTGAAGTCGCTCTCGACCATGCCCTTTTCGATGACCGGCGCGCCGGCCAGCACCTTCACGCCGCCGGGGCGGAAGTTGTCGAACGCGCGCTGCGCCGTAATGGCCAGCGCCTTCAGGCCCACGATGTCTTTCGGGCGGCCGGGCAGGTGCACCTCGCCGGCCGAGATCATGGTGGTCACGCCGCCGTTCATGGTGGAGTCGATCCAGCCGATCTGCCCCTGGCGCGGGGTCCAGTCGCCGAACACCGGGTGCACGTGGCTGTCGATCAGGCCGGGCGCCACGCAGGTCTTCTTCGCGTCGATGACGGTCTTCGCGCCTTCGAGGTCGCAGTCTTTTTCCTTGCCTACCGCAACGATCAGGCCGTCGTTCACCACGATGGTGTCCGCGTCGAGGATGGGCTTGTCGATGTCGCCCGAGAGCAAGAGTCCGATGTTCTTTATGACGACTTTGCCCGACTTGCCGCCGGCTGCGATTTCTGCCATTTCGTGTGGTCCTGGTCGTGGGGTGGGATGTTGTTGTCTTGCGCCTCGTCCGCGCGCACGGTGCGCAGCAGGGTCTCGATCACGAAGTCTTCCCAATGCGTGATCGCCTCGGCCGATTCGAGCGGCTCGCCGAGGAACGCAGTGAGCGTGTGCCGGTTGGAGGTGTAGAAGTAGCCCGTGGATGCAATCAGCAGGTAGATGTCGCGCGCAATCAGGTCTTTGCGGAACAGCCCCTGCGCGGCGCCGCTGGCCAGTATCTCGGCAATGATTGCCACCGCCCGCGACGAGTATTCGCGCGCCCTGAGAGACTTGGAAATGTGCCGGCCCTTGTGCAGGTTCTCGGTGTTCAGGAGCGTGACGAACTCGGGGTTCTTGCGGTAGTAGCCCAGCACGAAGCGGATGACTTCGGTAAGCGCCTCCACCGGCCGCGACGCATCGAGCGCAATCGCGGCCTCGGCGTCGTCCATGCGCTGGTAGATGCCTTCGAGCACCGCAATGAAGAGGCCTTCCTTGCTGCCGAAGTAGTAGTAGATCATCCGGTCGTACGACTTGGCGGCCTTCGAGATCTTCTCGACGCTGCCGCCGTCGTAGCCGTACTTGGCGAACACCTTGGTCGCCGCCTTCAGGATGCTGTCGCGCGTGGCCTGCGCCGCCGCCTCGCGCACGCCGGTGCGGCGCTGGGGCTTGGTGCTGGCGGAGCGGCTGTCGGCCATCGTGCGCGTGGGGCTTGGCTTATTTTTCAGCGAACGCGCGTTCGACCACGAAGTCGCCCGGCGTGCTCGTGTTGCCTTCCTTGAAGCCGCGTGCCTCGAGGATGTGCTTCAGGTCGACCAGCAGGCCGGGGCTGCCGCACAGCATCACGCGGTCTTCCGCGGGGTTGATGGGAGGCAGGCCGAGGTCGTCGGTGAGCTTGTTGCTCGAAATCAGGTCGGTGATGCGGCCCTGGTTGCGGAACTCCTCGCGCGTGACCGTGGGGTAGTAGAGCAGCTGCTTCTCGACCATTTCGCCGAGGAACTCGTGCTTGGGCAGGTGGTCGGTCACGAGGTCGTGATAGGCCAGTTCGTCGACCTGGCGCACGCCGTGCACCAGGATGACCTGCTCGAACTTCTCGTAGGTGTCCGGGTCGCGGATGATGCTCATGAACGGTGCGAGGCCCGTGCCCGTGCCGAACAGGTACAGGCGCTTGCCCGGCAGCGTGTAGTCGATCAGCAGCGTGCCGGTGGGCTTGCGGCCCACGATGATGGTGTCGCCCACCTGGATGTGCTGCAGCTTCGAGGTGAGCGGGCCTTCTTCCACCTTGATGCTCAGGAACTCGAGATGCTCCTCGTAGTTCGGGCTCACGATGCTGTACGCGCGCAGCAGGGGCTTGTTGTTCACCTTCAGGCCGATCATCGTGAAATGGCCGTTCGAGAAACGCAGCGCCGGGTCGCGCGTGGTGGTGAAGGTGAACAGGCGGTCGGTCCAGTGGTGGACGCTCAGGACGCGTTCTTCGCTGAATGCACTCATACGGAACTCAAGAGTTGGTTGGTAACTGAGGAAGGTGGCTGAGCCGAAATGCACGCCTTTGGGGCGCTAGCCATCGGCCGGCTGCGAACCCTCCATTGTCGTTGGTCGGAAAAACCCCGATGAACACCGCGAGAAAACACCATTGCAAGCATCGGGCCTGTTTGCTACATTGACCGCGAATGTAGTGAACGCAACATGAAAGTGTAGGGAATGCTACACAAACGGCAGACGGGGCACAAGCGGGCAGACGGCACGTTTGTTGCAAACCCCGCCACACCGGATTGCCCCAACACACTGCCCACGAGATCGCCCCGATGACCGAACACACCAAGACAGACGGAATGCCCGGCATGGACATGCCGGTGGTCGCAGAAGCCGGCAGCGGCGCCTTCGGCAAGGCGCCGCCGCGCAACGAGCGCATGAGCACGGCCAAGGTCGAGTGCAACGCCTGCCCCGTGCTGTGCCAGATTTCCGACGGCCGCACCGGCGCCTGCGACCGCTACGCCAACCGCGAAGGCGTGCTGGTGCGCGTCGATCCCGTGGTGCTGCTGCGCCGCGAAATCGCGAGCGAAGCCCCCGTGCTGGTGCCTTTCGACCGGCCTGCCGCCGAAAGGGCCGAAGCCGCCGAGACAGGCACTCCCGACTGGAACGGCGACCTGCTGCACGCCGACGAAGTCTTCGTTACCGGCGTGGGTTCTTCCACCACCTACCCCGACTACAAGCCCGCCCCCTTCATCGTGGCCTCCAAAGCCCAGGGCGTCGACATGGTCACCGTGGTTACCGAAGGCATCTTCAGCTACTGCAGCTTCAAGGTGAAGATCGACACCGACCGCTTCCTGGGCTCCGAACAGGCCAACGTGCGCTACCGCGGCGAGGTGGTCGGCCATGTCACCACGGCCGAGTACGGCTCGCAGATGCTCTCGCTCGGCGGCGTGCACCACCTCACCGGCGGCAGCAAGAAGGAAGGCCGCATGACGGCCGAGCTGATGCAGCTGCTGGGCAACAAGAAGGCGGTGGAGTGCACCATCGACGGCGGCTCCACGCTCGTCATCCAGGCCGGCAAGGCGCCCATCGTCAACGGCGTGGAAGAGCAGCGCATGCGCGTGGGCTGCGGCTCGGCGGCGGTCGGCATCTTCGCGCGCCAGTTCGCGGGCGTGGCCGACGAGGTGGTGGTGGTCGACGACCACATCACCGGCGTGCTGACCGAGCACCAGGCCGGTCGCTGCCTCGACATGGCACCTTCGGGCATCCAGATGCTGGGGCGCAAATCCACGCCGGGGCGCTATTTCCAGGTGGCGAATCCGGGCAACGGCTGGGGCGGCACCGACATCGCCGATCCGCTCTCCATCATCGAAGGCTGGGAGGAGGGCGTTGCGCGTCCGGGCCTGCGCCTGCTCATGACATCGACCACCGGCGAGCATGCGCAGTGGTACGTGCTCGACGAGGCGCTGAAGCCCGTCGAGCAGGAAATGCCTGCCGAAGTGAAGCGCATCGTCGAGCGCATCGGCGAGAACTGCGAACCGTCTCTGTGCACGGTGCTGTTCCTCGGCGGTGCGGGCGGGTCCTTGCGCGCCGGCGTCACTGAAAACCCCGTGCTGCTGACGCGCGCCATCAAGCGCGCACTCGTCAACGTGACCTGCGGCGGTGCGCCGGCCTATGTGTGGCCCGGCGGCGGCATCACCGTGATGGCGGACGTCATGCGCATGCCCGACAACAGCTTTGGCACCGTGCCCACGCCGGCCATCGTGGCGCCCATCGAATTCAGCATGCGGCGGGACGACTACGCAGCGCTCGGCGGCCACATGGAGCACATCTTCTCGCTCGAGCAGGCGCTCGCGCGCGGCGCGTGGCAGGAAGACGGTGCACCGCTGGCGCGGCAGTGGGTGGTGATGGACGATGCCAATCCATGGCCGCTCGGCCATGCTCCGATGCTGGGCTGAACCATGACCGCCCAACGCAGCGCGCTCGACAAGAACCGCTGGCACTTCAACCATGGCCCGATCGACATCGTGGCCGAGGCGCATGGCGACCCGTACGCCGTTGCGGCCGCGCACGACGCGGCCTGGGCGCGTTTCGTTCACGTGCTCGACGAACTGGTGCGTGAACTGCCGCTCCTGCGCCTGCCCGCCAGCGACAACATGCGCCCGCGCGGCGTGGTTGCCAAGCGCATGTGGAATGCGTGCGCCGCGTTCTCGCCGATGTTCGTCACGCCCATGGCGGCGGTGGCCGGCTCCGTGGCACAGGAACTCATTGCGTTCTATGACCGTCCCGGCATCGAGCGCGCCTGGATCAACAACGGCGGCGACATTGCGCTGCATCTCACGCCCGGCCAGTCGGCGCTCGTGGGTGTTTATGCCGACCTGGCGCGCTTCGATTGGCGCAAGCATGTCGATGGTGAAAGCAGCATCCTCACCACCGACGGCCAGTTCGAGATCAAGGCCGAGCAGCCGGTGCGCGGCGTGGCCACGAGCGGCTGGCGCGGCCGCAGCTTCTCGCTGGGCATTGCCGACAGCGTGACGGTGCTTGCCGCCACGGCGGCACAAGCCGATGCGGCCGCCACCGTGATTGCCAACGCTGTCGACGTGGACGATGCGGCCATCCAACGGCGCCCCGCCAATGAATGCAAGGACGATAGCGACCTGGGCGACATCCTGGTCACGGTCGATGTGCCGCCGCTGGCGCCTTCGCAGGTGCAAAGCGCGCTCGATACGGGGGCTGTCTGCGCCAAGGTGCTGCAAAAAGGCGGGCTCGTCTGGGCCGTTCTGCTCGTTTGCCAGGGGCAGTGGCGACTTGTCGAACCCTTATGCTCGAAGGCGCTGCCGGCGGCGGCCTCCGTGGCAGTTGGTTCAGTATTTGCTTAACGAAAAGCAAGGTTCCTTTCATGATCGATATACGCCGCGTCTTCACCCATGTCGAGCACATCCACCACGAGTTCGGACCGCGCGCCGACACCCCGTTGGTGCGCGGTGCCATCGGCGCGGTGCTGACCAATCCTTTTGCGGGCCGCTACGAGCCCGACATCCTGCCGATGATGGCGCTGCTCGACCCCGTGGGCGTCGACATGGCGCACCGGCTGCACGCCGCCATGGACGTGCCTCTGGAGCAGATTGCCACCTACGGCAAGGGCGCCATCGTCGGTGCCGCGGGCGAGCTGGAGCACGGTGCGCTCTGGCATGTGCCGGGCGGCTACGCGATGCGCGAACTGCTCGGCTGGAAGGGCAGCCGAGCCGCCTACACCGCCGGCAAGGCCGAAGAAAAAACCGGCCAGCCCGGCAACGCGCTTTCCATCGTGCCCTCGACCAAGAAGGTCGGCCCGCCCGGTGCGGCGCTCGACGTGCCGCTCACCAACATCAACGCCAGCTATGTGCGCGGCCAGTTCGACGCCATTGAAGTGCGCGTGCCCGGCGCACCTGCGGCCGACGAGATCGTCTTCATCCTGGCCATGAGCACGGGCTACCGCGTGCATGCGCGCGTGGGTGGGCTGCTCGCCAAGGACATCAGCAAGTGGGACGGCCTGCGCTGAGCCGCCCCAGAAGAGACAAGAAGGAACACAAGACATGACCGCCAACATCCGCAAGCTCATCGTCCAGGTCGACGAAACCCGCAAGGAAATGGGCAAGGACATCACGCCGCCGACGCGCCGCGCGGTGGCCATCGCCGTGATCGAGAACCCCTATGCGGGCCGCTTCAGCGAGAACCTCGACGAGCTGATCGCCATCGGCGAAGAGCTGGGCGCGCTGCTGGGCCAGAAGGCCGTGAAGGCGCTGGGCATCGAGCCCGGCCAGGCGCAGAGCTACGGCAAGGCCGCCATCGTCGGCGAGAACGGCGAACTCGAGCATGCCGCCGCCATCCTGCATCCCAAGCTCGGCGCGCCGTTGCGCGTGGCTGTTGAAAAGGGCGCGGCGCTGGTGCCTTCTGCCAAGAAGCGCGGCACGCTGGGCACCGCCATCGACGTGCCGCTCGGCCACAAGGACGCCGCGTTCGTGCGCAGCCACTTCGACGCCGTCGAAGCCCGCGTGTCCGACGCACCACGCGCCAACGAAATCGTGGTGGCGGTGGCCGTCACCGACAGCGGCCGTCCGCTGCCTCGCATCGGAGGCCTGCAGGTCGCCGACATCAAGGGCGAAGACGGCCTGAAATGACGCTCATCCGCAGGCGTGTGCCCTGTGCCCATTGCATTTATTCGGTTCCATTGACCATTTCAACGAGGAGTTCCCCATGACCATGCGTTTTGCCTTCAACGTGGTGTCGCTCGCTGCGCTCACCGTCGCACTGATTCCCGTCGCGCAGGCGCAAGGCGTCATCAAGATCGGAGAGATCAACAGCTACAAGGCGCAGCCCGCCTTCCTGGAGCCCTACAAGAAGGGCATGGAACTCGCCGTCGATGAAATCAACGCCGCGGGCGGCGTCAACGGCAAGAAGATCGAACTGATCACGCGCGACGACAACGCCAACCCGGGCGACGCGGTGCGCGTGGCCGAAGAACTCGTCTCGCGCGAAAAGGTCGACATGCTGGCCGGCACCTTCCTGTCGAACACCGGCCTGGCGGTGACCGACTTTGCCAAGCAGAAGAAGTTCTTCTTTCTTGCCGGCGAACCGCTGACCGACAAGATCACCTGGCAGGGCGGCAACCAGTACACCTTCCGCCTGCGCCCCGGCACCTACATGCAGGCCGCAATGCTGGTGCCCGAGGCCGCCAAGCTCAAGAAGAAGCGCTGGGCCATCGTGTACCCCAACTACGAATACGGCCAGTCGGCCGTGGCGGCCTTCAAGCAGTTGCTCAAGGCCGCGCAGCCCGACGTGGAGTTCGTGGCCGAACAGGCCACGCCCCTCGGCAAGGTCGATGCAGGCAGCGTGGCGCAGGCGCTGGCCGATGCCAAGCCCGACGCGATCTTCAACGTGCTGTTCGGCGCCGACCTTTCCAAGTTCGTGCGCGAAGGCAACACGCGCGGCCTGTTCAAGGACCGCGAGGTGGTGAGCGTGCTGACGGGCGAGCCCGAGTACCTCGACCCGCTGAAGGACGAAGCGCCCAACGGCTGGATCGTGACCGGCTATCCCTGGTACGGCATCACCACGCCGGAGCACAAGAAGTTCGAGCAGGCCTACCAGGCCAAGTTCAAGGACTATCCGCGCCTGGGCTCGGTGGTGGGCTACAGCATGATCAAGTCGGCCGCGGCGGGCATTGCCAAGGCCAAGAGCACCGACACCGAGAAGCTCGTGGCCGCCTTCAAGGGCCTGCAGGTGGATTCGCCGTTCGGCAAGATCACCTACCGCGCTGAAGACCACCAGTCGACCATGGGCGCCTTCGTGGGCCGCACCAAGAACGAGAACGGCAAGGGCGTGATGGTGAACTACACCTACCTGGACGGGGCCGATGCCAAGTACCAGCCGTCGCCGGCTGAAATCAAGAAAACCCGCGCAGCGGACTGAACTGGCAGCAAGGTGAACGGGTCATGAGTTTTTCAGGTTTCATCGTCCAGCTGCTCAACGGGCTTGCGAGCGCGTCGTCGCTCTTTCTCGTGGCAGCCGGCCTGTCGCTGATCTTCGGCGTCACGCGGATCGTGAATTTCGCGCATGGCTCGTTCTTCATGGTGGGCATCTACATCGCCTACACGCTGGTCGAGAAGCTGGGCGGCAGCCTGGGCTTCTGGCCCGCGCTGCTGCTGGCGGCGGTGGCGGTCGGCATCCTGGGTGCCGTGATCGAGGTGGTGCTGCTGCGCCGCATCTACAAGGCGCCCGAGCTGTTTCAGCTGCTCGCCACTTTTGCGCTCGTCCTCGTCATCAAGGATGCGGTGCTCTGGCTCTGGGGCCCTGACGAACTGCTCGGGCCGCGGGCGCCGGGCCTGTCGGGCTCGGTCATGATCCTGGGGCGGCAGTTCCCGTCCTATGACCTGTTCCTTATCGTCATCGGGCCGCTGGTGCTTGGCTTGGTGTGGATGCTGCTCACGCGCACCCGCTTCGGCACGCTGGTGCGCGCCGCCACGCAAGACCGCGAGATGGTCAGCGCGCTGGGCGTCAACCAGGCGTGGCTGTTCACGGCGGTGTTCGCACTCGGCGCATTGCTTGCGGGCCTTGGCGGTGCGCTGCAGCTGCCGCGCGAGCCGGCCACGCTCGAGATGGACCTCAACACCATCGGCGCGGCCTTCGTCGTCGTGGTTGTCGGCGGCATGGGGTCGATTCCCGGCGCCTATGCCGCGGCGCTGCTGATCGCCGAGATCAAGGCGATCTGCATCTGGCTCGGCGTGGTCGATGTGTTCGGCATCAGCGTCTCGTTCTCCAAGCTCACGCTGGTGGTGGACTTTTTGGTGATGGCGGTGGTGCTGGTGTGGCGGCCATGGGGCCTCTTCGGCCGGCCGCAGGCGCCAAGCCGCTACGTCGGCATGCAGGAAGAACCGCTGCGCCGCGCCAGCAAGACCTACGTGGTGGCCGCGGCGGTGTTCGGCCTGGTGCTGGCAGCGGCACCGCTGCTCACCGCGGACTCGCCCTACACCACGGTGCTGATGATCGACCTGCTGATCGCCGCGCTGTTTGCGGCCAGCCTGCACTTCATCATGGGGCCTGCCGGCATGCATTCTTTCGGGCATGCGGCGTACTTCGGCCTGGGGGCCTACGGCGCGGCATTGCTGGTGCGCGCAAGCGGCATGCCGATGGAACTGGCGCTCGTCGTCGCGCCGCTGGTTGCAGCCATCGGCGCCTTCGTCTACGGCTGGTTCGCCGTGCGGCTGTCGGGCGTGTACCTTGCCATGCTCACGCTGGCCTTTGCGCAGATCACCTGGGCCATCACCTACCAGTGGGACACGTTCACCGGCGGCAGCAACGGGCTCACCGGTGTGTGGCCGGCCGAGTGGCTGTCGGACAAGCGCGTGTACTACTGGCTCACGCTGGCATTGGTGGCGCTGGGCGTGCTGGGGCTGCGCCGCGTGCTGTTCTCGCCCTTCGGCTATGCGCTGCGGGCGGGGCGCGATTCGGTGCTGCGCGCCGATGCAATCGGCATCGACGTCAAGCGCATGCAGTGGGTCGCCTTCGTGATCGCGGGCACCGCCGCGGGCCTGGCCGGCGCGCTCTACGCCTTCTCCAAGGGAAGCATTTCGCCGGAATCCCTGAGCGTCGGCAAGTCGGTCGATGGATTGGTGATGGTGCTGCTCGGCGGCATCCAGACGCTGGCCGGACCGGTGGTCGGTGCCGTCACCTTCACGTGGCTGCACGACACGGTCGCGCGCAACACCGACTATTGGCGCGCCATGCTCGGCGCCATCATCCTGCTGCTGGTGCTGCTGTTCCCGCAGGGCATTGCGGGCTTCGCCAAGCAGCTGTCCGGCCGCATCCGCACCCGCGGCGCACGCGAAACGGCAAAACTCGAGGAAGTGAAAGCATGAGCGCGCACGCTCCCCTGCTCAAGGTCGAGAACCTGGGCAAGTCCTTCGGCGGCGTCAAGGCGGTCGATGGCATCAGCTTCGATCTCGCGCCCGGCGAACTGCTCGCGTTGATCGGTCCCAACGGCGCCGGCAAGTCGACCACCTTCAACATGGTGAACGGCCAGCTCAAGGCCGACCAGGGCTCCATACGCTTCGGCGGCGAGGAGCTGATCGGCCGCAAGCCGCGCGCCATCTGGCGCATGGGCGTGGGCCGCACCTTCCAGATTGCCGAAACCTTCGCATCGCTCACCGTGGTCGAGAACGTGCAGATGGCGCTGCTCTCGCACGACGGCAAGCTGTTCTCGATGTGGCGCCGCGCCGCCGACCACCGGCGCGACGAGGCCCTGGCGCTGCTCGAGCAGGTCGGCATGAAGGCGCAAGCCGACCGCCCCTGCAGCGAGCTCGCCTACGGCGACGTCAAGCGCGTCGAGCTCGCAATTGCAATGGCCAACGCGCCCAAGCTGCTGCTGATGGACGAGCCCACCGCCGGCATGGCGCCCAAGGAGCGCAATTCACTCATGGCGCTGACCAAGCAGCTGGTCATCGACCGCGGCATGGCCGTTCTCTTTACCGAGCACAGCATGGACGTGGTCTTTGCGTATGCCGACCGCATGATCGTGCTGGCGCGCGGCCGGCTCATCGCACAAGGCAAGCCGCTCGAGATCCGCGACCATCCGAAAGTGCAGGAGGTGTACTTCGGCAGCGGCAAGACCTTCGAGAAGATTGCAGAAAAGGCCGCTGAGGTGAACGCGGCGGTGGGAGCCGTTGCATGAGCGCCGTACGGCCGCCCGAAGGCGCTCGGCACCGCAGCCTGCTGGGCGGAGGTATTCAATGAAAACGCATGAAACACTGTTGAAGGCCAATGCGCTGTGCGCCTGGTACGGCGCCGCACAAATCCTGTACGACGTCGATCTCGAAGTGCGCCGGGGCGAGGTCGTCGCGCTCATGGGGCGCAACGGCGCCGGCAAGTCGACCACGCTGAAGACGCTGATCGGCATGCTCTCCAAGCGCAAGGGCAGCGTGAGCTTTCTGGGCCACGACATCTCGAAGAGCGAGCCGCATCACGCGGCAAAGCTCGGCCTGGGCTTTGTGCCCGAAGACCGCCGCGTGTTCACCGACCTCACGGTGATGGAAAACCTCGAGGTCGGCAAGCAGGCGCCGCGCCGCTGGGCCGACGGCAGCGAGGCGCCGCTGTGGACGCCCGAGCGGCTGTTCAAGCTCTTTCCGAACCTGGGCGAAATGCCCAACCGCCCCGGTGGCCGCATGAGCGGCGGCGAACAGCAGATGCTGACCGTGGCGCGCACGCTCATGGGCAACCCGTACCTGGTGCTGCTCGATGAACCCTCGGAGGGCGTGGCGCCGGTCATCGTCGAGCAGATGGCCAACATGATCCTGGAGCTCAAGGCGCAGGGCGTGAGCATCCTGCTGTCGGAGCAGAACATGCATTTTGCCGAGCTGGTGTCCGACCGCGCCTATGTGCTCGAGAAGGGCCAGATCCGCTATCACGCCACCATGGCGGAGCTTGCGGCCAACGAGGAAGTGCGCCGCGCCTACCTGAGCGTCTAGCCCGCGGGCTCCTTCGATTTTTTGTCATCAACCACCGGAGCACACACCATGCACGACACGCAGCGAAGATACCTTCTCAAGTCCACGGCTGCATTGAGCATGCTGGGTGCGGCCGGGGCGCTGTTCGCGGCGCCGAAGATCAAGCCGAACGACAAATCCGCGCTGATCGTCATCGACGTGCAGAACTGTTTCGTCGACGGCGGCACGCTGCCCGTGAAGGGCGGCGCCGAGGTGGTGCCGGTCATCAACAAGCTGGCCGAGTCGTTCGAGAACATCGTCGTCACGCAAGACTGGCACACGCAGGGCCACGCGTCCTTCGCGAGCGCGCATGCGGGCCAGAAGCCGTTCAGCAGCATCAAGCTTTCTTACGGCACGCAGGTGCTCTGGCCCGACCACTGCGTGCAGGGCACCGACGACGCGGCCCTGCACAAGGACCTGAAGCTGCCGACCGCGCAGGTCATCATCCGCAAGGGCTTCCACAAGGGCGTGGACAGTTACTCGGCCTTCGAGGAGGCCGACCGCAAGACCGCCACGGGCCTGGGCGGCTATCTCAGGCAGCGCGGCATCAAGACGGTGTACGTGGCCGGCCTGGCCACCGACTTCTGCGTGGCCTGGACCGCGCTCGATGCGCGCAAGGCCGGCTTCGAGGTGTATGTGATCGAAGACGCCACGCGCGCCATCGACCTCAACGGCTCGCTTGCCGCGGCATGGAAGCAAATGACTGCCAAGGGCGTCAAGCGCATCCAGTCCGCCGACATCCAGACCGCCTGAGCGCACGTGCCGCCATCGCGTTCATTCTTCCAACGGCAACAACAACCACAACAAACCGACGACGCATGAAGACTTCCATTTCGAGGCGCTCCCTCGTGGCGGGCGGCGCAGCCCTGGCATTCGGACCCGGGCTCCTGCGCCAGGCACGCGCGGAAAACGGCGTCACCGACAGCATCATCCGCATAGGCCAGTCGGCGGTCTTCAGCGGCCCGGCCAAGGACTTCGGCATCGACTACCGTGCCGGCATCAAGCTCTACTTCGATCGCGTCAACAAGTCCGGTGGCATCAACGGGCGCAAGCTCGAGCTGGTGACGTACGACGATGCCTATGACCCCGCCAAGACGGCCGTCAACACGGCCAAGCTGATCGACGAGGACAAGGTCTTTGCACTCGCGGGCTACGTGGCCACCGGCAACCTGGTGGCCGCGATGCCGCTGGCCGAGAAGGCCGGTGTGCCCATGTTCGCACCGCTGGTGGGCACCAGCTCGTTCCGTGCGAAGGTCAACCGCCTGCTGTTCCACGTGCGCGCCGGCTACGACCTGGAGTTGCGCAAGATCATCAGCCATCTCTCGACCATCAGCCTCTCGTCGATTGCGGTGGTCTACCAGGACAGCGCCTTCGGAAAGTCGAACCTCGCCACCTGCGAGCAGCTGGCGGCCGACTACAAGGTTCAGGTCGTGAAGACGCTGCCGCTTGCCATTACCGCCGAAGACGCCAAGCAGGTGGTCGCCGGCCTGGCCGAGGCCAAGCCCGGTGCGGTGCTGATGATCATGGCCGGACGCATGGTCGAGGTCTTCATTCGCGACTACCGCGCAAGCGGCGGGGCTGCGCCGCTCTACACGCTGTCTGTCGGCATTACCGATGCGGCAGGTTCCGCCAAGCGGCTCGAGGGCAAGCTGGCCGGCCTGGTCACGGCCAGCATCGTGCCGCCGCCGGAAGCCGTACGCGTGCCCATCGTGGCCGACTACCAGCGCGACCGCGCCGACTTCGGTGAAAAGATCGATAGCTACACCACGCTGGAGGGCTACATCGCCTCGCGCGTGATGGTCGAGGGCCTGCGCCGCGGCGGCAAGACGCTCACGCGCGACAGCTTCATCGCCGGGCTGGAGAGCATCGGCAGCACGCGCTTCGGCGATTTCCCGGTCGAATACAGCGCGAGGAACCACAACGGCTCGACGTTCGTCGACCTGGAGATGTACACCCGTGACGGCCACTTGCGGCGCTGAACCGCTGCAGTTGCAGGTCAACGGACAGGCCTGTTCGCTTGCGGGCGTGCCGCGCGAGGCCACGCTGCTGCACCTGCTGCGCAACGACCTGGGCCTGAACGGGCCCAAGTACGGCTGCGGCCTGGGGCAGTGCGGTGCCTGCACGGTGCACGTCGACGGCGTGGCGGCGCGGGCTTGCGTGATTCCCGCGCATGGCGTGGCGGGCCGTGCCGTCACCACGCTCGAAGGCTTGGGCACGCGGGGCCACTGGCACCCCGTGCAGGCCGCTTTTGAAGACGCACAGGCTGCGCAGTGCGGCTATTGCCTGAACGGCATGGTGATGCAGGCCGCGGCGCTGCTCGCGCGCGACCCGCATGCGAGCGAGGCGCGGATTCGCAGCGAACTGTCGGGCAACCTGTGCCGCTGCGGAACGCATATCGAAATTCTGGACGCGGTGCAGCGGGCTGCGCTGCGCATGCGAGAGGCGATCCGTCCATGAACGCCTCGTCTTATCCCCTCTCCCTCTGGGAGAGGGCTAGGGTGAGGGCATCGGCCTTCGCACAAGCACAGCCTCCGCTACCGCCGCTGGCCCTCACCCCAACCCTCTCCCAGCGGGAGAGGGAGCAATGCGGGGAACAAAGACCATGACGCGGCGCGCCGACCTGCCCCGGACCCGCGCGGAGTTTCTCGCCGCCGACGGCGTGCTGCTGGTGGTGCGCGAAACCCCACCCGCGCCCCCACCCGCCAAAGGCCAACCCACAGCCGTAGCGGGCAATCCCATCGAAGGCGACGAGATCCTGCTCGCGGTATGGGACGACGGCAGCGCCTCGGCACTCAACGGTCACGTCGATCTGGGCACCGGCATACAGACAGCACTCGCGCAGATCGTGGCGGAAGAACTCGACCTGGGAATGCCCTGCGTGCGCATGATGCTCGGCGACACCGCGCGCGCGCCCAACCAGGGCGCAACCATCGCAAGCGCCTCGATCCAGATCCATTCGCAGCCGCTGCGCCTGGCTGCCGCGCAAGCGCGTGCATGGCTGCTGGCGCGCGCGGCCGAACGCCTTGGCACGGCCGCCGACGCACTGCAGATTCACAACGGCGTGGTGCGCGTGATCGAAGAGCCCGACCGCCGGGTGACCTATGCCGACCTGTTGGCAGGGCAGCGTACCGTGCTGCGGCTCGACCCCGGCGCGCAGCCCAAGAACCCGGCTGACTACCGCATCGTCGGCACGCGCCAGCCGCGTGTGGACATTCCGGCCAAGCTCGCGGGCGAGAGCGTCTTCGTGCACGACATGCGCGTGCCGGGCATGCTGCATGGCCGCGTGGTGCGCCCGCCGTACGCCGGTGCGGACCATGGCGACTTCATCGGCAACACGCTGGAGTCGGTGGACGAATCGTCCATTGCGCACATACCGGGCATTCGCGCGGTGGTAGTGATCCGCGACTTCGTCGGCATCGTGGCCGAGCGCGAAGAGCACGCGGAGCAGGCACTGCGTGAACTGCGCGTGGCGTGGAAGCCCTGGCCCGGCATGCCAGACCTCTCCAACCTGGCGCAGGCCTTGCGCGACAACCCGTCGACGCAGCGCCTGCTGGTGGACGAAGGCGATGTCGACGGCGCGCTTGCAGCCGCCGCGCAGCCGATGCACCGCACCTATGTGTGGCCTTACCAGATGCACGCCTCCATCGGGCCTTCGTGCGCGCTGGCCGATTGGCAGCCGCAAGACGGCAGCGGCACACAGCTTCGCGTGTGGGCCGGATCGCAAAACCCGCATGTGCTGCGCGCCGATCTCGCCAGGCTCATGGGCGTGGACGATGTGCAGGTCGACGTGGTTCGCATGGAAGCCGCTGGCTGCTATGGCCGCAACGGCGCCGACGACGTGGCCGCCGATGCGGCGCTGCTGGCGCGTGCAGTGGGTGCACCGGTGCGCGTGCAGCTCACGCGCGAGCAGGAGCATGCCTGGGAGCCCAAAGGCGCCGCGCAGCTCATGGAAGTGGACGGCGGTCTGATGGCCGACGGCCGCATTGCCGCCTACGACTTCGAGACCTCGTATCCATCGAACGGCGCACCGACGCTCGCGCTGCTGCTCACGCGCACCATCGAGCCAGTGGCGCAGGCCTTCGAGATGGGTGACCGCACGGCACGCCCGCCCTACGGCTACGACAACCTGCGCGTGAAGGTCAACGACATGGCACCGATCGTGCGGGCCTCGTGGCTGCGCGGTGTGTCGGCGTTGCCGAGTTCTTTCGCGCACGAGTCGTACATCGACGAGCTCGCCACCGCTGCGGGCGTCGACCCGGTGCAGTTCCGTCTGCGCCACCTGACCGATCCGCGCGCCGTCGAGCTGGTGCAGGCCACCGCGCAGAAGGCCGGCTGGCGCATGCGCACCGGCCCGCAAGAAAACGCCGACGGCGGGCTTGGCGCGGGGGGCGACATTCTCTTTGGCCAGGGCTTTGCCTACGCACGCTACGTCCACAGCAAGTGGCCCGGCTTCGGCGCCGCATGGGCCGCGTGGGTGGCCGACGTCGAGGTCAATCGCAAGACCGGCGAAGTGCATGTACGCCGCGTGGTGGTGGGGCACGACGCGGGGCTGATGATCAACCCCGCGGGCGTCGAGCACCAGGTGCATGGCAACGTGATCCAGACCACCAGCCGTGCATTGAAGGAAGAGGTGCAGTTCGCACCCCAGCAACAGCAGGGTGCGGGCTCGAACGGCGGCGCGCAGTTGCCGGGTGTGTTGCCCACCGGCGTGGTCGCAAGCCGCGAGTGGGGCAGCTACCCGATCATCAACTTCCGTGAAGTGCCGGTGATCGAGGTCATGCACATGCCGCGTCCCGGCGAGCCTTCGCTGGGTGCGGGCGAATCGTCTTCGGTGCCGGGGACGGCGGCCATTGCGAATGCGATTTTCGATGCGACGGGGGTGAGGTTTCGCGAGCCGCCGTTCACGCCGGAGAAGGTGCTGGCTGCGTTGAATCCGTTGACCTCGGACTTGCCCCCTCTCCCTCTGGGAGAGGGTGGGGGTGAGGGCGAGCGGCGCTCGAACTTTGACGCCGTCGCACCCTCATCCCAGCCTTCTCCCGGAGGGAGAAGGAGCAATACAGACTGGCCGCGACGCAAGGGCCTCTGGGCCACCGGCGCGGCCCTCTTCATCGGCGGCATCGGCCTCATCGCCGGCCTGCTCGGCTGGCGCTCCGCCATCGCCCCCGTTTCGCTCAGCGCCCCGGTCTACAGCGAAGCCACCATCGAACGCGGACGCGTGCTCGCCGCGCTGGGCGATTGCGCCGTGTGCCACACCGCGCCGGGCGGTGCGCCCAACGCGGGCGGCCGCGCGATGGAAACACCATTCGGCACGCTCTACACCACCAACCTCACGCCCGATGCCGACACGGGCCTGGGACGCTGGTCGTTCAGCGCTTTCCAGCGCGCGATGCGCGAAGGCATCTCGCGCGATGGCCATCACCTGTACCCGGCCTTTCCGTACACGGCATTCGCCAAGACGAGCGACGACGACCTGCAGGCCCTCTACGCGTACTTCATGTCCATGCCGGCGGTGCACGCCGCAACGCCGAAGGCCGAGCTGAAGTTTCCGTTCAGCGTGCGGCCGTTGATGGCGGGCTGGAACGCGCTCTTTCATGACCCGGCGCCGCTGCAGCCGGTGGCCACGCAAAGCGCGGAGTGGAACCGCGGCGCCTACCTGGTCAACGGCCTGGGCCACTGCGGCGCCTGCCACACGCCGCGCAACGCGCTTGGCGCCGAGCAGGGCGGCAGTGCATTCCTTTCGGGCGCGATGATCGAAGGCTGGGAAGCCCCCGCGCTCACAAGCCTTTCGAAATCGGCGGTGCCATGGGACGCTGACGAGCTCTACCGCTACCTGCGCCAGGGCCATACGCAGCGTCACGGCATGGCGGGCGGCCCCATGACGGAGGTGGTGCGCGAACTGGCGCAGGTGCCCGATGCCGACGTGCGCGCCATGGCCACCTACCTTGCCTCGTTCAACCCGGAGCCGGTGGCGCAACCGCACGCCGCGGCGCAACGGGTTGTTGACGCCGCGGCGCGCGCGCAGGGCCAGTTGCTCGGCCCCGCGCAGCGCATGTTCGACAGCGCCTGCGCGTCATGCCATCACGATGGCGACGGCCCCACGCTGCTCGGCGTGAACACGCCGCTTGCACTGAACAGCAACCTCACGAGCACGCGCCCGGACAACCTGCTGCGCACCATTCTCGACGGGGTGCGCGAACCCGCAAGCCGCGACATCGGCTTCATGCCGGCGTTTCGCGACGCGCTCGACGACCGGCAGATTGCCGAACTCGCCAGCTACATGCGTGCGCGGTTCGCGCCGCAGGAGCCGGCATGGACCGACCTGCAGACGCAAGTGGCGCGCGTGCGGGCTGCGTCGGCCCGGTGAGCCGCCGCGCGCAGACCGGGCTGTCCTCACTGCGCCGATGCCGCCTCGGCAATCAGCTTTGCCACCGCATCGGGATGCGACGTCATCACGACGTGCGACGCACCCTTGACCACGACGGTCTTCACTGACTTCGCGCGCTCGGCCATGAAGGACAAGGCCGCGGGCGGAATGTTCTTGTCGCCGCTGCCGTAGACAAACCACGAGGGCACGGACTTCCAAGACGGTGCCTCGGAAGGTTCGTTCAACGCAGCTTCGGCAATAGGGCGCTGCCCCACGGCCATCAGGCGTGCCTTGCCGACCGGTACATCGGCTGCGAACTGCGCGGGAAACTTGTCCTGCTGGATGTACAGGTCCTTGCCGCCGTCGGCCAGCGGCACCGGCGGTGCAAGCGTCGGGCCGAGCGTGCTGCCCGGAAATTTTCCGGTGAGGCCGAGCGCCGTCTCGCCTGCATCAGGCGCGAACGCCGCGACGAAGACCAGCGCCTTCACATTGGTCTTTCCGCTCGCGGCCGCCGAGATGACCGAGCCGCCATACGAATGGCCGACGAGAACCACCGGCCCCTTGATCGAATCGACCACGCTCGCGACTGCCGCTGCATCGGACTTGGGCCCGCGCAGCGGGTTTGCAGCGGCCACGACCGGGTAGTGCCGCGCCTGCAGGCCGCGCACCACGCCGTCCCAGCTGGACGAATCAGCGAACGCCCCATGCACGAGCACCACAGTGGGCTTGGGCTGCTGCATGGTGGCCGCACCCGGCTGTGCAAGGGATTGAAGTGGCACGAGTGCCGCCAGGCCGGCTGCTGCGGCGATGAGCGACAGGCCGACGCGGCGGGAGAACTTTGTCATGACGATTTTTCCTTGTTCGACGTTGAGAAAAGGCCGGCTGAACTACCGACCAAGTCGAGTCTAGGAGCGCATGCAGCCTGGCAGACGTTCTCTGTATGCCTGTGTGTCCACGGAGGGTCTTGCGACACTACCTTGCGAATGAGTGGTGCATCACACCTTGCCCGGTTGCCGCGATTTGAAATTTATTGTTGGCGAAACCGGCGCAGATACAGAGGCATACGAAAGCCGCCCGCCGAGCACTCTTCACGCCGAAGAATCGCTCCATCAGTTGGGAGATGCGCATCGATCCGGCTGACAAACCCTCTTCCAGATTTGCCATCACCCATCACCGAAAGGAATCTCCAATGACTGCTTCGCTCCAGTTGCCCCGCCGCTCTTTTCTTGCCAAGGCCGCCTTCGGCATGGCCGCCGTGCAGCTGACTTCGATGATGCCTGCATTCGCCCAATCCACGGCCGCAGGCAGTGCCAGGCGGCTCGAGCCACTCAAGAGCATCGAAGCCGGCAGCCTCGACATCGGCTACTACGAAGCCGGCCCCGCCAATGGAGCGCCGGTGATCCTGCTGCACGGCTGGCCGTACGACATTCACATGTTCGTCGACGTCGCGCCGCAGCTTGCCGCCGCGGGCTTTCGCGTGATCGTGCCGTATCTGCGCGGCTACGGCACTACGCGCTTTCTTTCGGCGGACACGCCGCGCAACGGGCAGCAGTCTGTCGTCGCCGTCGACATCATCGCGCTGATGGACGCCTTGAAGATCAAGACCGCCACGGTGGCCGGCTGCGACTGGGGCGCGCGCACGGCGTGCATCATGGCCGCGCTGTGGCCCGAGCGCGTGAAAGCGCTGGTGTCGGTGAGCGGTTATCTCATCGGCAGCCAGGCGGCCGGCAAGAACCCGCTGCCGCCCGAGGCCGAACTGCAGTGGTGGTACCAGTACTACTTTGCAACCGAGCGCGGCCGCGTGGGCTACGAGAAGAATCGCCACGACTTCGCCAAGCTCATCTGGCAGCTTGCATCGCCCAAGTGGAACTTCGATGCAGCCACCTTCGAGCGCAGCGCCGTGGCATTCGACAACCCCGACCACGTGGCGATCACCGTGCACAACTACCGCTGGCGCCTTGGCCTGGCCGATGGCGAAGCGAAGTACCAGGCACTCGAGGACCGGCTGGCCAAGGCGCCGGTGATCGGCGTGCCGACGATCACGCTCGAAGGCGATGCCAACGGCGCGCCGCATCCGCAGCCGAGCGCCTATGCGAGCAAGTTCTCCGGGCGCTACGAGCATCGGCTGGTCAGCGGCGGCATCGGCCACAACCTGCCGCAGGAAGCGCCCGAGGCCTTTGCCAAGGCCGTGATCGACGTGGTGCGCGCGTGAAGGAGCGGACCCCATGTGGAGCATCGATCACGCATACATCGACGGCGCCTTCGTGCCCGTGCAGGGCAGCGAGCGGCTGGAGATCGGCAACCCGGCAACCGAGCAAACCATCGGCACGGTGACGCTGGCCAACCGCGAGGACGCGAAGCGCGCGATTGCCGCCGCGAGCCGCGCTCAGCCCGTGCTTGCGGCCAGCACCAAGGCGCAGCGCATCGAGATGCTCAGGCAGCTCGAAGCCGCCGTGCTGGCGCGCACGAACCAGATTCGCGATGCCACCATCGAGGAGTACGGCGGCCCGCTCGCACGTTCGCAGTGGGTGAGCAACTACGCGTCGCAGTGCTTTGCCACCACGGCGCAGGCGCTGCGCGACTACGCCTTCGAGCGCCGCCTGGGCGAGGCCACCGTGGTGATGGAACCGGTCGGCGTTGCCGGCCTCATCGCGCCCTGGAACGCCGCCGCCGGAAGCATCTGCAGCAAGCTGGCATCGGCCGTTGCCGCGGGCTGCGCCTCGGTCATCAAGCCCAGCGAGCTGGGCCCGTTGCAGGCGCAGGTCGTCACCGAGGCGTTGCACGACGCGGGCTTGCCGGCTGGTGTATTCAACGTGCTGCTCGGGCGCGGCAACGACGTGGGCGATGAGATTTCCACCAGCCCGGACATCGCGAAGATCTCGTTCACCGGTTCCACGCAGACCGGAAAGCTGATTGCGCGCGCGGGGGTAGACACCATGAAGCGCGTGAGCCTCGCGCTCTCGGGCAAGTCGGCTACCGTGGTGCTCGACGATGCCGACCTGGCGGCGGTGCTGCCCATGGCCCTGAACGCCGCCTTCATGAACAACGGGCAGGCTTGCGTGGCTGGCACCCGTCTGCTGGTTCCACACGTGCACATGGCCGAGGCTATCGAACACTTGCAGGCAGCCGTGGCCGCCATGCGCGTGGGCGATCCGCGCGACCCCGCCACGGCCATCGGGCCGCTCGCGAGCAAGGCGCAGTTCGAACGCGTGCAGCATTTCATTCGACGTGGGCTCGCGCAGGGCGCAATGCTCGTGGCCGGCGGCGAAGGCCGCCCGAGTGGCCTTGGCAAGGGCTGGTTCGTGCAGCCCACCGTGTTTGCCGGTGTGCACAACCACATGGACATCGCGCGCGAGGAGATCTTCGGCCCGGTGCTCTCGGTGATCGGCTATGGCGACGAGGCCGAAGCCATTGCCATCGCGAACGACTCCGCATACGGCTTGCAGGCGTACGTGTTCTCGTCGCAGCCGGAGCGCGCTCTGCGCGTGGCTTCGCAACTGCGTGCCGGCACCGTGCTGGTCAACCGCATCGTGCCCGAGCTGAGCGCGCCGTTCGGCGGCGTCAAGCAGTCGGGCATCGGCAGGGAGTTTGGCGTCTTTGGCATGGAGGCATTCCTGGAGCCCAAGACCATTGCCGCCGCACACAACTTTGCTTGAAAAAGAAAGGAACGATGAAAGCAATGGGGCAGTTTCAATTCTTGTGCATATGTGTCAAAGTGCGACCAAGGCTCGGGGGTCAATGCCGCTGCACGAATGTCCCATCCACTTTCAATCGCCTTTCGCACGACCGCCTTCGTGGTCGTTGTCTGCGCCATCCTGCTGGCGATCGACGGCTGGAATAGCTGGCAGTCGCGCTCCGATCAGCTTGAGCAGATGAGGGTGGCCACGTCGAATCTTGCGCGCGCCATGTCGCAGCAGGCAGACGACGCGATCAAGAAGGCCGACACGGTGCTGGTCGGCGTGGTCGAACGCGTGGAGCACGATGGCACCGATCCAGAAGATGTGGCCCGGTTTCGCAGGGTGCTTGCCATGCGTGTCGCCGAGCTTCCGCAGCTCGACGGCGTACACATCTACGACAAGAACGGCGACTGGGTCGCGAACTCGCGTCGCACGGCGCCAGAAAACCTGAACAACGCGAACAGGGAATATTTCGTCTTCCATCGAACGCACGATTACCGCGGCCCCCACATCGGTATACCCGTAATGAGTCGAACCACCGGCAGGTTGCTGGTTCCGGTTTCCAGGCGCATCAACCATGCGGACGGCAGTTTTGCCGGCTTGGCGCTCGCGACGATCCACGTGGGCTTTTTTTCGAAGTTCTACGACAGCCTCGACATCGGGAAAGCCGGCGCTGTTGCTCTGGTGCACGAGAACGGAACCATGATGATGCGGCGGCCCTACAGCCCCGACGCGGTGGGCCGCGACATGCGCGAAACCGAACTCTTCCGTACCTACACCACGCAAGGTCCGATCGGCACCGCCTACATCAAGTCGGTGCAGGATGGGGTGACGCGATTGAACAGCTTCCAGCGCCTGGACAACTATCCGCTCTTCGTGGTCGCAGCGCTGTCCAAGGACGAGATTCTGGCCAACTGGTGGCGCGAGACGCTTTGGCATTCGGGTGGCGTCTTTCTGCTGACCTTGATCATCGGCTTCATCGGCTGGCGGTTGGTAAGGCAGTTTCAGCTCCAGGTCCGTACCGAGGCCGAGTTGCGGCAGGCACGCGATGCACTGGAAACCTTGAACAAAACGCTCAACGCGCTTGCCATGGAAGACGGCTTGACGGGGCTCGCGAACCGCAGGCAGTTTGACGTGGCGCTGGACAACGAATTCAGCCGCGCTGCACGCAATGCGAGCACCCTCGCGCTGATCATGATGGATGTGGATTGCTTCAAGCAATACAACGACATCTACGGCCACGCGGCAGGCGATGAGTGCCTGCAGACCATCGGCCGCACAGTCGCCAAGATCGCAGGTCACCGGCCGGGTGACCTTGCGGCCCGCTATGGCGGAGAGGAACTCGCTGTGCTGCTGCCAAATACCGACGTAGCGGGGGCCGCGATGTTGGCCGAGCGCATCCGCAGCGCCGTGCGAGATCTGAACATCGAGCACGCAGGCACCGCCGATGGATTCGTGACGTTGAGCGCCGGCGTGGATGCGCTCAGTCCCTCAGCCAGGAAAGAGCAGCCCAAGGAATTGATCCAAGCCGCCGACAAGGCGCTGTATGCGGCAAAGGCCGGTGGCCGCAATCGTGTGTGCTCGGCGGCGTCGCTAGCGGCTGCGTGAGGGATCGCGGACAGCAAATTCCGATTTGACGGCTTTGATTGCGGTGGTTCGTCTTGTCGAAGCTTCACGAGTTCCTTTCAAGTTCGGATGCCGGGCGACTGCAACTACTGCTTTGGGGTGCGATGATCGGCTGGTGAGGGCCCGAAGCAGCCGGTCGCTAAATCCGAAAGAGGACATTCGAGTAAATTCGGTTTTCCCGCCAGCATCAGCGAACCGCCATGCCTAAGACATTGCCCCGAACCATCTGCCTCGTGACCTGGTGCACGCGTGAGGTGACAGTGCGGCATTCCTTTGGGAATCGCTTGACCTTTGCCAACGCAGTGAGCACGTGACGGGCCGTCCGGATGCCCCGAGCCGCCGACGGCCGTGGCTACAGTCGATGCAGGCCCTCGCCGTCGTGGCCTTGATCGGCTGGGGTTGCCTTATGGGAGCGACCGAAGTGGTGGAAAGCCTGCGCACCGGGGTGCTCAACAACCGCAAAGGACCTGACATCCTTGCAGCCGAGCAGCCCGTCTTTTACTGGGCCCTGATCGGCTTCTACACGGCGGCAACCCTGACCGCCGCCGGCTTGGCGCTTTTGGTGCTGGCCATTGCCGTGCGCGATCTGATTGGTGCGAGAGGCCCTGATCGATGAATACGTCGTCTACGCGCTTGGCGACCTGCGTAACGGTGGTGACGAGCCCGTTGTCGGTTGTCCGTGCGGCGCAGTTCTCCTGGCCCACTCACAAACGCCTGGGTGGTGACGCTGAAGGACCGCTGTTGGCGGTCAGCCGCCCTTACCCGCAGTAGCACGGTGGGCCCGGCTCGAAATGCTGATGGAGTTCTTGTCGAGGTCCTTCGCATTCGCAAACGCATAGCCATTGGCTTCGTGCACCGTACCGAATACCAACCCTTCAAGCTTGGCTTGCGCAGCGAAGGCCGCTACGTCTTTCACGTGAAAACTCAGCTTCACGCCCACTTGCCCAAGCTTCACGGACTTGGCTGCTTGATGGATAAGCATGCCGGCGCCGCCGGTCGGATGCTTCAGCTCGATCAGGCCCTCGACGACCTCACCATCTGTCAGGAAGCCGAAATGCCGGGCATAGAAAGCAGCCGCCTTTTGCATGTCTCTGGCGTAGATGATGACGGTTCCCAGCGGCGAGTCCATACGTGCCTTTTCATGTGGACCGGACGCTCGGCGTCCGGCTTTTTTGCCGACTGTAACCTCAGGGTTCGACACAAGAAAATGCCTGCTGCAGCAGCAGGCACGAGAAGTCCGCGCCGCCCCAGCATGTTTTATGATTCCCCCGCGTGCAAGACGCGCCCGGGCCCGCGGGAAGGGTTGAACCCACTTGCCTCCATCTCCCATCCACGCCTTTTGTGCAGCCGACACTGCGGGTCATCGGCATCTGATGCACGGAGGTGTCCATGAAGCGCGTTCCCCCTCGTCCCGACATTGGCCAACTGAAGAAGCAGGCCAAGGAATTGCTCTCCCTTTATCGCCGCGAAGATTCCGCGGCAATGCAGCGATTCCGCGAATCTCTGCCTGCGGCTCGCGGCAAGGAGAACAAAGACCTGCTCGCCATGTCCTTGCGCCTGCACGACGCACAGTCGTGCCTGGCGCGGGAGCATGGCTTTCCCTCTTGGGTCGACCTGCAGCTCTTCGTGCATGCGCGCCGCGCGCTCGCCGACGATCCGGGCCTGGCGGTGCGCCGATGGCTATCCATGGTCTATGCCGGCGACGTGGCTGGCGGCAACAACGCCCATCGGCCTGCTGTGGCCGAACGGTTGCTCATCGAGAACCCCGCGCTGCCCGGCGACGATCCATATCTGGCTTGTGCCATCGGGGACGAGGCCGGCCTCCGTCGCGCAACCTTGCATGATCCCGCATGGGTCCACCGCGAGGGTGGGCCGCTGCGCCTGCCTCCGCTGGTGGCGGTGACTCATTCGGGGTTGGCAAGCCGGCCGGGCTTTCGAGAGCGGTTGCGCAATTGCGCGAGTTTTCTGCTGGCCGCCGGCGCGTCGCCCAACCAGTCCGTCGGCAACCGTTGGCCCCCGGCTTCGCTCGAGGCGCCTTCGGCCACCGAGCGGCTGTCGGCGCTCTACGGCGCCGCGGGCAAGGCTTTCGATCCGGAGCTGACCCGACTTCTGCTCGAGGCCGGTGCGGATCCGAACGACGGCGAGTCTCTTTATCACTCACTCGAAGCGCCCGCGTGTACCAAGCTGCTGCTCGATGCCGGCGCGCGGATTACCGGCTCGAACGCGATGTATCGCGCGCTCGATCTCGACGACGCCGGCGTATTGCAGCTGCTGCTCGATCACGGTGGCGATCCCAACGAGCCACCGCTGGGTCCGCCGACATCCGACTGGGGATCGCCGCTGCTGTGGGCGATCCGCCGTCGCCGCTCGCTTGCTCATGTCCAAGCCCTGCTTGCGGCCGGCGCGAAGGCGGACGCGTGCACACCCGATGGCGTTCCGGCCCGCACACTGGCGCTTCGCTTCGGGCAAGCCGAGGTTGCCGCGCTCCTGGAGCGTGCAGGCGCGGACCGTGAGCCGCTCGCAACGGATGAAGCATTCGTGGCTGCCTGCGCGCGCGGCGATGCGGAATCGGCTCGCGCAATTCAGCAGGCCCACCCGGGCGTGATCGACGCCCTTGACGATGCCCGGCTGCGCCTGCTCCCCGAACTCGCTGCACAGGGGTGCGCCGCCGCCGTCAAGGCGATGGTGAGGTGCGGTTGGCCGATCGAGATCCGCGGTGGCGACATCGATGCATCAGCGCTCAACCACGCTGTTTTTCGTGGTGATGCAGCGCTCACGCACTTCCTGCTGGAGCACGGCGCCGATTGGCGGACGCTGCACGGCTTCGGCGACAACGTTTGCGGCAGCCTGTCCTGGGCGTCGCTCAACCAACCGGTCGAAGGCGGCGACTGGGTCGGCTGCGCAAGGGCCTTGTGCGCACATGGCCTGCCGCCTGCGCGGCCGGACCCGAACGGATCGGACATCGTCCTGATCGGAGACAAGCGCTATCAGTTCGCGGACGACGTCGCGGATGCGCTGCTCGGCGCCGCTGCTTGACGCCCTCGCGTTTGCCGCAAAAGCATGTGGCCTTGCACGCGCACTTGGCGGCGGCTCAGGCGGTCTGCCGCTCTTGCTGCGCGGCTCCTGGCGCCTCGATTCGCGCCAGCCACAGTCCGCTCGCAACGATCAACGCGCCGCCACCCAGCGTCCATGCATCGGGCGTGGCTTGCCAGAATACCCAGTCCAGCAGAAGCGCCCAGGCGAGGGCGCTGTATTCGAAGGGGGCGATGGCAGCCGCCTGGCCGTGGCGGAAGGCTTCGGCGATGGCCAGTTGCCCCAGAAAGCCGCTGATGGCCAAACCCGCCAGCACCCAAGTGTGTTGAGCTTGTATGGGCACCCATTGCGGGGCCGATAACAGGCAACCGCCCACAGCCATGCCGGCGGTGGTCCAGAAGACCAGGGCGGCGCTCGATTCAGTGCGGCTGATGAGTCGGCCCAGCATGTTCGACAGCGCGTAGCAAACCGCGGCCACCAGGATCGCCAGGGCGCCCACCGAGAGAAAGGCTCCCTGCTCGGGCCGCAGCGCGATCACGACACCGACGAAGCCCAGCCCGATGGCGACCCAGTGCCGCGGCTGGACCGACTCGCCCAGCATCGGTACGGCGATGAGCACCATCAGCAGCGGCGCGATGAAAGTGAGTGTGTAGGCCTCTGCCAGGCCCAGGGACTTCAGGCCATGGACGAAGAGCACAAGCATCGTCATGTTCAGCGCCGTGCGCAGCAGGTGCAGGCGCCAACGCAGCCGACGGCTGAAAACGCCTGCTGCCTCGCGCCGCCACGCGATGTACAGGCACACAAGGGGCAGTGCCGTGAGTCCGCGCAGCGCCATCACTTGCACGGGCGGGTAGTGTCCGGCCAGGTTTTTGAGCAGCGCGTCCATGCAGGCAAAAAAGGCGCAGGCCAACAACATCGCGGTGATGCCGCGCAGGGTTCCGGTCGAGGGCATGGTCGGGTTATTTCGCGGCAGTGGCCAGGGCGGGACTTGTTCTTGACCGCCTAGCATAGTTGCTGCGAAGGCCCGCTTGTGGCCGTTCTCACTCCAACGCCGCTTCCGAAGCAAGTTCTGCCCTAACCTGCACCACGGCTGATCCGTCGCGCTGGTTCTCAGCGCCTTCGTCTCGGGCTCTCATTCCCCGCCTCGATCGTCCTCCGGCGCATCGGCGCGAGGAGCAGCTTGGCGGCAATGCCTGCGCCGATCGACACGACGGCGGCCACCAGAAATACGCGGTCCCAGTTGCCGCCGGCGGCGAGTAACGAGCCCAGCGGTACGAACAGCGATGCGGTGCCCTTGGCCGTGTACATGGTGCCGGCGTTGCTCGCGGCGTTCTTGCCGCCGAAGGTGTCGGCCACCAGCGCCGGAAAGATCGAATAGATCTCGCCCCAGAACAGGAACACGAGCGCCGCAAAGGTCATGAAGGCCGCAGGTTCATGGCCGTACATCTTCAAGCCGAGCAGTGCCAACCCTTCGCCGACAAAGACCAGCAGCATCGTGTTCTCCCGGCCGATCCTGTCCGAGACGAAGCCGCACAGCGGCCGGGTGAAGCCGTTCGCCAGGTTGTCGATGGCAAGCGTCATGGTCAGCAGCGGCATCGACATGCCGAGGAAGTGCATGGGCAGCTTGTCGATGTGAAAGTCTTTCGCAATGGGGCCGATCTCTGCCGTTGCCATCAGTCCACCGGCGGCCACCAGCACGAACAACAGATAGGTGAGCCAGAAGACCGGCGTCTTCATCATCTGCCCAGGCGTGTAGTCGACCTTGGTCATGACCAGGCGTGCTTGCGCGGCCACGCCCTTGGGCGCGCAGGGCTTTGCCATGAACATCGCAAGCACGAAGATGCAGCCTCCCTGGATGATGCCGAAGTACACGAAGGTGTGTTCGTAGCCCGCGCTCTGGATCATGTTCGCGATCGGGATCACGGTGAGCGCCGCGCCGGCGCCGAACCCGGCCGCCGTCAGGCCCGCGGCCAAGCCGCGCTTGTCAGGGAACCACTTCAGCGCGTTGCCGACGCAGGTGCCATAAACGCAGCCGGCGCCAACGCCGGAGATCACGGCGGCCGTATAGAGCATGGTCAGCCCGTCGGCATAGGCATTGAGAATCCAGCCCATCGCGGCGAGCACGGCGCCGCTGGCGACCACCGGGCGTGGACCGAAGCGATCGACGAGCCAGCCTTCGACGGGCACCAGCCAGGTCTCCACCACGACGAATATCGAGAAGGCAATCTGGATCGCGCCCAGCCCCCAGTGATGCTTGGCTTCCATCGGGGCGACGAACAGGGTCCAGCCGTACTGGACGTTGGCAATCATCGCCATGCAGACGATGCCCAGCGCGAGCTGCACCCAGCGCAACGATCTGCTTGGGGCGGTAGTGGTGGCGGGGGTAGTAGTGGCCGTGGCGGCCACGCGGGGGGTGGTTGCGATGGCTGCGCGCGAAGGCGTGCCATCCCTGGGCTGAGGGATCATGAGGAGAACCTTTCCTTTGTCTCTTTGTGGAGTCTGTAGTTGTGGAAAGCCATCGAATCGCCGCACTCGCATGCCATCGATCCGAAGGGGCAATGTCCGGGCGATCGCAGGAAAAACTCTTGACCTGCGTCAAGATTGCCGCTGCCTGTCACAAAACGATGTGCCTGCGCGTCTAAGAGGTGTTTCCCTCAACCCTTAAGCCACAAGGAGCTCGAAATGTCCTCAGCCCGACTCGACTACCACGCCCTCGCACCCGCCGCCGCGCGCGCCGGCGCACAGTTTTCCCACGCCGCCGGCAGTACGCTGGACAAGCGCCTGCGTGAACTGGTGAACCTGCGCATCAGCCAGATCAACGGCTGCGCTTTCTGCATCGACATGCACTGGGCCGATCTGGTCAAGCAGGGCATGGACCCGCGCCATGTCAACGCTGTGGCGGGTTGGCGCGAGGCGGAGCGCTTCTTCAGCGAAGGCGAGCGCGCCGCGCTCAACTGGGCCGAGGCCGTGAACGCAGTGCCGCAGCGCACGCCCAGCGACGCGGACTTCGAGGCCGTAAAGCGGCACTTCAGTGATGCGCAGATCGCAGACCTTACGTTCGCGGTCGGCGCCATTCGTTCGTGGAACATGCTCAATGCGAGCTTCCACATGCAGGTGCCCGAGACGCCGTACACCGTCGGCTGAATCCGCCCTGGTGGGCGGCCAGGACGGGCGCCTCCATGGCGCGGCGGATGTGGCTTTCGCGGTAAATTGCGCTCAAACCACAGGAGACAAAACATGCCCGCCAATCCGCACTTCAACCGGTTCGCATTGCGGGCCGCCTTGTACTCCTGCCTGGCAATGCTTGCCTTGACGAGCCGCGCCGCCGACTACCCGCCGCCCAAGGAGGGCAGCTGGATCGCGAAGGACTTTCGCTTTCACACCGGCCAGGTCATGCCGGAACTGCGCCTGAACTACGTCACCATTGGCGCACCCAGCGGCGAGCCGGTGCTGATCCTGCACGGAACCGCCGGCTCGGCGGCAAGCATGCTGACGCCTGCATTTGCCGGCGAGCTTTTCGGCGTGGGCCAGCCGCTGGATGCCACCCGCTACTACATCATCATTCCCGACGGTTTGGGAACGGGCAAGTCGGCTCGCCCCTCCGATGGCTTGCGCGCCAGCTTTCCCCGCTACAACTACGACGACATGGTGGACGCGCAGTACCGGCTCGTGACCGAGCACCTCGGCGTCAAGCACCTGCGGGCGATCGTCGGCAATTCCATGGGAGGCATGCACGCGTGGACGTGGGGCGTGAAGTACCCCAACGCCATGGACGCGCTGGTGCCGATGGCGTGCCAGCCCACCGAGATGTCCAGCCGCAACTGGATGATGCGCCGGCTGCTGACCGAGTCCATCCGCAGGGATCCGGAATGGAACAACGGCAACTACACCGCCCAGCCTCGCAGCGCCCAGCTTGCCTCCGTGTTCTTCGCCACGGCCACCAACGGCGGCAACCTGGCGATGTACAAGGCCGCGCCGACGCGTGCCCAGGCCGACAAGCTGCTGGAGACGCGCCTGAATGCCCCCTTTGCCGCGGATGCGAACGACATCCTCTACCAATGGGAAGCGTCCGCCGACTACAACCCGTCGCCCGGGCTGGAGCGCATTCAGGCGGCCGTGCTCGCCATCAACGCAGCCGATGATGAACGCAACCCGCCTGAGACCGGCATCATGGAACGCGAAATGAAGCGCGTGAAAAATGGCCGCTACTACCTGATTCCGGCCAGCGACCGGACCACCGGGCACGGAACCACGGGCCAGGCGACGTGGTGGAAGGCGCAGCTTTCGGAACTGCTGCAGAAAGCGCCAAGACAACCAGGGTTGTAGTCAATCTTCCCGCCGCCTTGTGGAACCCACTTTGCATAGGCAGCGCGGGTCAGCGAGCGCACGGCCGCCGCGTCCTTCTCTGTCAGGAGCGCGCGCGACGACCGCAACGCACGTCCGGAACGGACCGGCGCCCGGCGCCTGACGGGCCGCATTCTTGCATCAAAGCATGGCGCTACGATCACCCATCTACCGACAAACCCAAGAGAGACAACTCCCATGCCATTGAACCTCGACACCTCCTCGAGCCTCCCGCAAGACGCCGCGCGTGCCACGCTTGTCGGCCGTCTATGGCAGCCCGGCGTCGGGCCGGTGCTGGTGGCCGTCCATGAGGGCGGGCTGCACGACCTTTCCCGACTCGCGCCCACGATGAGCGACCTGCTCGAAGCGAAGGAATCGCCTTCCGATGCGGTGCGGCGTGCGCTGCAGGGCGGCCAGGCGCCGCGCATCGCCTCGCTGGACGAGGCCATTGCCAACAGCGACGCAACGGCGCGCGACGAATCCAAGCCCTGGCTGATTGCGCCTTGCGACCTGCAGGCCATCAAGGCCAGCGGCGTGACCTTCGTCGAAAGCCTGCTCGAGCGCGTGATCGAAGAGCAGGCGCGCGGCGATGCATCGCGTGCCGAGGCCACGCGCGCCGCGCTGGGCGGTGTGCTCGGCGACAACCTCGCGGGCATCGTGCCGGGCTCCGCCGAGGCCGCAAAGGTGAAAGAGGTGCTGCTTGCGCAGGGCGCATGGTCGCAGTACCTCGAAGTGGGCATTGGCCCCGACGCGGAGATCTTCACAAAGGCCCCGGTGCTCTCTTCGGTGGGCACCGGCGCCGACATCGGCATTCATGCGGCTTCGGTGTGGAACAACCCCGAGCCCGAAGTCGTGCTTGCCGTGAACAGCCGCGGCCAAACGCTGGGCGCTGCGCTTGGCAACGACGTTAACCTGCGCGACTTCGAAGGCCGCAGCGCGCTGCTGCTCGGCAAGGCGAAGGACAACAACGCGTCCTGCGCGATCGGTCCGTTCATTCGCTTGTTCGATGCGCACTTCGGCATCGACGACGTGCGCCGCATCACGGTCGCACTCGAAGTCACCGGCCCCGAAGGCTTCAAGCTCGAAGGCTCTAGCTCGCTCTCGAAGATCAGCCGCGATCCGCTCGACCTGGTGTCGCAAGCCATTGGCGTGCACCACGACTACCCCGACGGGCTCATGTTGTTTCTCGGCACGATGTTCGCGCCGACACAAGACCGTCATGGTCCTGGGCAAGGATTCACCCATGTCGTCGGCGATCGCGTCCGCATCGCCGCGCCGGAACTCGGCGCCCTCGTGAATCGCGTGGTTCATTCGGACCAGGCGCCACGGTGGACTTTTGGGTTAAGCGCGTTGATGCGCAATCTTGGTGGGCGCGGATTGCTGTAATCGTTCTTTCTACGCTTTAAAAGGAGTTGTACTCCTTTGTAATTCATAGGCAGCACGTAGCAATGTGTTGCTGTTGACCGCGCTTCGCGTTCCCCTCAAGATAACCATTGTTGATGGTTGTTAATAAAAGGGAGATGGCGTTGCCGCCAAGCGAGATCGAACTACTGCAGTCGCCTGTTGAAGGCCCGCTTCCGTGCGGCGAAGACCTCGAATACGACCCCGACTTCATGGCGTTGCAGCAAGCAACGACCGGGAAGCGGGAGCAGCAGTTCGGCTCGACCATCATTCCGGCCGAGCCGCCCGACTGGGCTCGCGTCGAACGCATTGCAAAGCAACTGTGCCAGCGCACGATCGACTTGCGCGTGCTGGTTCCGCTCACGCTGGCGTGGACCGAGAGCCGGGGGCTGCCCGGCTATGTCGACGGCCTGCGCGTGGTCGATGGCGTGTTGCAAAAGTTTTGGGACGACGTGCATCCGCGCGTGGTCGATGAAGGTTTCGAAGACCCGCTGCCGCGCATGAATGCGTTGGCCGCACTGGCCGAAGCCGAGGGATTGGGACGCAGCGTGCGCGATGCGCGCCTGCTCGAAGACGCCGGCGTTTCGATGAGCTTGCGGCAGGTCGAGGCGCTGCTCGACTCGAGCAAGGCCGACCAGATCGACTATCCGGGCGGCATCGGCCGGCTGCGCGAAGTGGCGCGTCGTGCGCAAGAAAAAGCGGCGCCGCCGGTGCTGGCATTGCATGCGGCCCTGGAGCTGTTGCAGCGAATTCGCGAGACCTCGGAGCGGGCCTTGGGCCAAAGCTGGGCGCCCGATTTTTCCAGGCTCGAACGTTCTCTTCGCACTGTGGTGCAGCTGCTGCCAGAGCAGGCCCAGCAGGCACTGGCCGAAGCATCTGAAGTTGCGCAAGGCAGTGAGGCCGCGCCATCGGCCTCGCCGGGACAAGGCTCTGCCAGTGCTGCCAATGGTGCGAGCGGCCAGCGCGTAGCGGGCATTAAAGATATTGAAATATCGAATCGTGATGATGTGCAGCTGTTGCTGGAAAAGGCGTGCCAATACATGGAGCGCACCGAACCCAGCCATCCGGCACCCATGCTCATCCGAAGAGCGCAAAGACTGCTGGACCTCAACTTCTTCCAGATCATCGAAGAACTCGTACCCGAGGGCTTGCAGAAGATTGAAAGCCTGGCGGGGCGCTCGCTGAGTACCGGCACCGAATAGAAGTGCCGGCGAACAAGTGGCAGGGCGGCAAGCAGCGCGAGAACGCAAGGTCAGATCAGTCAGAGGCAACTCCGACCCACACGCATAGAGATTCAAGAGGAAGCTTATGGCAGACAACCGTGTCAGAAACAGTGGTCAGAAGTTCATTGCGCGCAACCGCGCGCCGCGCGTGCAGATCGAGTACGACGTCGAGATCTACGGCAGCGAACGCAAGATCCAGTTGCCCTTTGTGATGGGCGTCATCGCCGATCTCGCGGGCAAGCAGGTCGATCCGATGCCCGACCTGGCGGAGCGTGACTTCATGGCCGTGGACATCGACAACTTCGACGACCGCATGAAGGCCATCAAGCCGCGCGTGGCGTTCCAGGTGCCCAACACGCTCACGGGCGAAGGGCAGATGAACGTCGACATCACCTTCGACAGCATGGACGACTTTTCGCCCGCGCGCATTGCACGCCAGGTGGGCGCGCTGCAGCACCTGCTCGAGGCGCGCACCGAGCTTTCCAACCTGCTGTCCTACATGGACGGCAAGAACGGCGCCGAGCAGCTGATTGCCCAGGCGCTGCAGAACCCGGAGCTGCTCAAGTCGCTCGCGTCCGCGCCCAATCCCGCCGTTGCCAAGGCGGTGGAAGCGGCAAACGAGAAGTCGGGCGGCCCCGGCACCTCTTCCGAATAAGCAGAGCAAGCCGACAGGACGTCCATCATGAGCACCGCACCCAAACAGACAGCGCGCGCACAAGCCGCCACCATCGAAGCGCTCGAGCCCAACGAGTTCTCCGACCTGCTGCAGCGAGAGTTCAAGCCCAAGACCGACCAGGCCCGCGACGCGGTGCAAAGCGCCGTCAAGACGCTGGCGGTACAGGCGCTCGAAAGCACCGTCACCATCTCGAACGACGCCTACCGCACCGTGCAGGCGATCATCACCGAGATCGACCGCAAGCTCTCCGAGCAGATCAACCAGATCCTTCATCACGAAGACTTCCAGCAGCTCGAAGGTGCATGGCGCGGCCTGCACTACCTGGTCAACAACACCGAGACCGACGAGCAGCTCAAGATCCGCGTGATGTGCGCTTCCAAGCGCGAAGTGGCGCGCTCGCTCAAGCGCCACAAGGGCATCGGTTGGGACCAGAGCCCGCTGTTCAAGAAGATCTACGAGGCCGAATACGGCCAGTTCGGCGGCGAGCCGTTCGGCGCGCTTATCGGCGACTTTCACTTCGACCACAGCCCGCCCGACGTGGAGATGCTCGGCGAAATGGCCAAGATTGCCGCGGCCGCGCACTGCCCCTTCATTGCGGGCGCATCGCCCACGGTGATGCAGATGGACTCGTGGCAAGAGCTTTCCAACCCGCGCGACCTGACCAAGATCTTCCAGAACACCGAGCACACCGCATGGCGGTCGCTGCGCGAATCGGAAGACGCGCGCTACATCGGCCTGGCCATGCCGCGCTTTCTTGCGCGCCTGCCGTACGGTGCGCGCACCAATCCGGTGGACGAGTTCGAGTTCGAAGAAGAAACCGATTCGGCGCTGCACAACCGCTACACATGGGCCAACTCGGCCTATGCAATGGGCGTGAACATCAACCGGTCGTTCAAGCAGTTCGGCTGGTGCACGTCGATCCGCGGCGTGGAATCGGGCGGCGCGGTCGAGAACCTGCCCACCCACACCTTCCCGACGGATGACGGCGGCGTGGACATGAAGTGCCCGACCGAGATCGCCATCAGCGACCGGCGCGAGGCCGAGCTGGCCAAGAACGGCTTCATGCCGCTGGTGCACCGCAAGAACTCCGACTTTGCGGCCTTCATCGGCGCGCAGTCGCTGCAGCAGCCGGCCGAGTACTACGACGCCGATGCCACGGCCAACGCCAACCTGGCGGCGCGCCTGCCGTACCTGTTTGCATGCTGCCGCTTTGCGCACTACCTGAAGTGCATCGTGCGCGACAAGATCGGTTCGTTCCGCGAGCGCGAGGACATGGAGCGCTGGCTCAACGACTGGATCATGAACTACGTGGACGGCAGCCCAGGCACGTCGTCGCAGGACACGAAGGCAATGAAGCCGCTGGCGGCGGCCGAAGTCCAGGTGGAAGCCATCGAGGACAACCCGGGCTACTACGCCGCCAAGTTTTTTCTCCGGCCGCACTATCAGCTTGAAGGGCTGACGGTGTCGTTGCGGCTGGTTTCGAAGCTGCCATCCAACAAGAAGGACAGCAGCTAGTTCAACGGTGTCCCGAAATCGGGCAAATATAACTTTGGGGGTTAATCATGGCAGTAGACATGTTCATGCGCGTCGAGGGCGCAAACGGCGAATCCAAGGACTCGAACCATAAGGACTGGACGGATATCAAGTCGTTTGCATGGGGAGCGACGCAGCCTGGAAACATGGTCAGCGGCGGTGGCGGCGGTGTGGGCAAGGCAAGCTTCAACGACCTGCAGGTTCTTGCGCGCATCGACAAGGCGGCCCCGTCCGTCATGAAGAACTGCGCAAGCGGCAAGCACCTGAGCAAGGTCGAAGTGTCGGTGTGCAAGGCCGGTGGCTCGCAGATCGAATACACCCGCGTCACGCTCGAAGAAGTGCTGGTGACCTCGGTGCAGTACACGGCCGAGCAGGGCAGCGATGCGGTGCTGGTGCAATTTGCCTTCCAGGCCGCCAAGGTGAAGCAGCAGTACTGGGAACAGACGGACAAGGGCGGCAAGGGCGCCGAAACCGTTCTGGCCTGGAACATCAAGGAAAACCGGGAAGCCTGATTCCCGTTCTTGCCTGACCGACTCCGCGCGCGCCGCATGGCGGCGTGCCGCGGGGCTCCGGTCACCCGCAGATATTCACCGGCGGCCTGCGGCCGCATGCGAGTCAATGAGGAAGTTTCATGGGCGATGGGTTTGCAGTGCTGGGCGAGCGCTCCGTGGCCGAGCACACCGAATGGGTACAGCGGCAGATCCGCGCGCAGCCCCAGAACGCCAGCCTGCGGCTTGCCCTCGGCCACTTTCTTGCGTTGCGCGGCGAATGGCAGCGGGCTGAAGACCAGCTCAAGCTCGCCGCGAAGATCGATCCTTCTTTTGCTCCTGCCAGCGCCACCTGTGCGATGGCCCTGGCAGCCGAGCGCCACCGAACAGAATTCTGGAACGGCGGCCGTGCGCCGGCCGTCATTGCCGGCGATGCAGACTGGGTCGCGGGGCTGATTGCCGCCGCGGCGCTGCCGCCCGAGCAGGCCGCGCAAGCGGCCGACCTGCGCGAGGCTGCGCGTCAGGCGGCGCCCGCCTTGCAGGGCACCCTGAGCTGTGTCGACCGGTCCGATTCACGCGCCGCGCAGGCCATTGACGGCGAGCCGGTGCAAAGCATCGAGTTCGCATGGCTTTGCGACGGCGACGTGCGCATTGGCGCCGTGCTCGAACTGCTCACGCCTTCGGGCTATGCATGGCTGCCGCTGCCGGCGGTGCGGCGCCTCAAGTTTTCGCGTCCGCAGCATCTGGTCGACCTGCTGTGGGCGCCGGCCGAAATCGTGCTGCACGACGGCCGCGGGCTCAACGGCCTAGTGCCGGTGCGCTACCCCGGCGCGCTCGACGCGCTGGAAGACGAAGCGGCACTGGGCCGCCGCACCGACTGGCTGCCGCTGGCCGGTGAAGAGCAATACGCCGGCGTGGGCCAGCGCACGCTGATCAGCGAAGCCGGCGATCATTCGCTGCTCGACATTCGCCTTGTCGAGTTTGCCGCAGCGGAGAGCGTTGCCCAGTGAGTGCCCTTTTGCCAGCCAGCCGCTCGCCCATGGAGGCCGATGGCGACCACCAGCAAGAAAGCGTTGCACGCGACCGCTTGCAGCCGGTGCTGCTCGACCGCCTGACCGACAAGCAGCCGCAGACCCGCCAGGAGCGCGCGGGCGCGTTCCTGATGAGCGGCAAGCTGCTGCGCGATTCGGTGCTGCGCGACTTGCAGTGGCTGCTCAACACCACCAACTTCGGCGCTGACCACAACATCAACGCCATGCCGCGCGCGCGGCGCTCGGTCGTGAACTACGGCGTGCGCGGCTGGGCCGGCGGGCGCATGTCGGAAGTCGACTTTGCCGACGTCGAGGCCGCCATTCGCGCGGCCATCATCGACTTCGAGCCACGCATCATGAAAGACAGCATCGACGTGCGCTGCGTGACCGACTCCACCGACCTGGAGCACCACAACCTGCTCGCGCTCGAGATCCGCGGCACGCTGTGGTCGGTGCCTTACCCCATTGAATTCATCCTGCGCTCCGAGCTCGACCTCGAAAGCGGCCACATGATCTTGCGCCCGACGGGAGGGCTCTGATGGACGCGCGGCTGCTCGATTACTACAACCGCGAGCTCACCTACATGCACGAGCTCGGCGCCGAGTTCGCGCAGCGGTATCCGAAGATTGCCGGGCGGCTGGGCATGCGCGGCATCGAGGTCAGCGATCCCTATGTGGAGCGGCTGCTCGAAGGCTTCAGTTTTCTCACGGCGCGTATCCAGCTCAAGATGGATGCGGAGTTTCCGCGCTTCTCGCAGCGGCTGCTGGAGGTGGTGTACCCGAACTTTCTTGCGCCGCTGCCCGCCATGGGCGTGGTGCAGATCGACGGCAATCTCAACGAAGGCTCGCTGAAGGCCGGGTACGAGCTGCCGCGCCACACCATCCTGCGCGGCCGCATGATCAAGGGCGAGCAGACGGCCTGCGAATTTCGCACCGGCCATGCTGTCACGCTGTGGCCCATCAAGATTGCCGAGGCGGGCATCGGCCCCGTGCCGGCGGAAATTGCGCACGCCATGCCAGTGGTTGCGCGCCAGGCCAAGAGCGCCATCACCATCAAGCTCGAAGCGGTGGGCGGCGCCCGGTTTGCCGAAATGCCGCTCGACCGGCTCGAGTTTTTTCTTTCAGGCGCCGAGCTGCATGCGCTGCGCGTGCTCGAGCTGGCGGTGCACCACAGCGTGGGCGCCGTGTGCCGCAGCGGCCCGGGCAGCACCGCGCGCATCGTGCCGCTGGGCGACGAGGCCATTCGCCACGAAGGCTTCGACCCCGACCAGTCGCTGTTGCCCTACGACGCGCGCTCGTTCCAGGGCTACCGGCTGCTGCACGAGTACTTCGCCTTCCCCGATCGCTACCTGTTCTTCAGCGTGAAGAACCTGCGCGCCGCGGCCGCCGCCATGAGCGGCGGCACGATGGAAATCGTCATCCTGCTTGACCGCGCCGACAGCGACCTGGAACGGGTTGTCGATGCGCGGCACTTCTCGCTCTTCTGCACGCCCATCATCAACCTGGTGCCGCGCCGCAGCGACCGCATTCCGGTCGGGCCGGGGCAGCATGAGCACCATGCGGTGATCGACCGCACCCGGCCGCGCGACTTCGAGATATTTACCGTCGAGCGCGTCACGGGCCACATGAGCAACGGCTCCGAGGAGCGGGAGTTCAGGCCGTTCCTAGGCTCCTTCGCGGCCGACGACGGCGACTTCGGTTCTTACTTTTCGCTGCGCCGCGAGCCGCGCCTGGTGTCCGACCGCGCCCGCGCACAAGGCACCCGCACCAGCTACACCGGCAGCGAGGTGTATGTGTCGCTGGTCGACCAGCACGACGCGCCCTTTCCACACAGCCTGCGGCACATCACCATCGATGCGCTGTGCACCAACCGCGACCTGCCGCTGCTGCTGCCCACGGGGCTCGAGTCCGATTTCACCCTGCGCGTATCGGCGCCGGTGCGCGCGGTGCGCATATTGCGCGGCCCGTCGCGGCCGTATCCCGCATTGGCGGAAGGCGCGCTCACCTGGCGCCTCATCAGCCACCTGGGCCTCAACTACCTGAGCCTGACCGACGTCGATGCCAACCAGGGCGCGGCCGCGCTGCGCGAGATGCTCGACCTGTACGGCAACCTGGCCGACCCCGCGGTGCGCCGGCAGATCCAGGGCGTGCGCTCGATGGCGCTGGCGCCCGTGTTCCGCCGGTTGCCCGAGCCGGGCCCGATTGTCTTCGGCCGCGGCGTGGAGGTGGCGCTGAAGATCGACGAGGTCGCCTTCTCGGGTTCGAGCCCCTATCTTTTCGGCGCTGTGCTGGAGCAGTTCTTCAGCCGGCATGTGTCGCTCAACGCGTTCACCGAGTTCGCGCTCTCCAGCCTGCAGCGCGGAGAAATCGCGCGATGGGCGCCCCGCATCGGACGCCGCCCCGCCGTATGAGTGCGCTGCACGCCACCAATGCTTCGGCGGCACCGTCGACCGTGCCCGATGAGCCAACTGCGGTTGCTCAGCCTGCGCGGCGCGGCGCGCCAGAGGCCGATCCGGTCTTGTGGGCCGGCCTCGTCGACCAGCCTTTCGAGCATGACCTCTTCATGCTGCTGCGCCGGCTCGATGCACAAGGCGGCCATCCTTTGCTGGGCCGCGCGCCGCGCCCGCTCGACGAGCCGCTGCGCCTGGGGCAGGAGCCCTCGATGGCGTTCGCGCCGTCGAACGTCTCCGGCGTGGATGTGGACGGCGACGGCCCGCCGCGCATCTCGATCTACGGCTTCGGACTGTTCGGCCCCAACGGGCCGCTGCCGCTGCACCTGACCGAGTACGCACGCGAGCGCAAGCGCCATCACAGCGACAACACGCTCAGCGCCTTTGCCGACCTGTTCCATCACCGGCTGATCCTGCTGTTCTACCGCGCCTGGGCCGATGCGCAGTCGGTCAACAGCCTCGACCGCCCCGACGGCCACCGCTTTGTCGACTACGTGGCCAGCCTCATGAACATGGGGCAGCCGGGCCTCAAGGAGCGCGACCGCATTGCCGACCATGCGCGCACTTTCATGGCCGGGCATCTGGTGCGGCAGACGCGCAACCCCGAAGGGCTGATCCAGATACTCAAGCTGTACTTCGGCGTGCCTGTGCGCGTCGACGAATTCGTGAGCGGCTGGGTGATGATCGACGACCGGCAGGTGAGCCGGCTCGGCCTCTTCGGGCGCAACCACCAGCTGGGCGGCGGCGCGACCATCGGCCTGGCGGTGCGCGATGCGCAAAGCAAATTTCGCCTGGAGCTGGGCCCGCTCTCGCAAGACGAATTCCGCCAGTTCTTGCCAGGCAGCAAGCGGCTGCAGCAGGTGGTCGACTGGGTGCGCCAGTACGTTGGCATCGAGTTTGCCTGGGAGCTGCGGCTGGTGCTCAAGAAAGAGGAAGCCCGCGGCATGCAACTGAGCGGCGGGCAGCGGCTCGGCTGGGGCAGCTGGCTCGGCACGCGCCTCTCTGACACCGATGCAGGCGACATGGTGTTCCAGCCCGAAGCATTGTTTTCCCGTTCCGCATCGGCAGCTTCCGTGGCGGCTGAAGTTTCTTCCATGGCCTTATGACCGATATTCGCCGCGTCTCTCTTTTTTCCAAACTGAACCCGATGCTCTACAAGGCATTGGAGACCGCCACGGCGTTTGCCAAGCTGCGCGGCAACGCCTATGTGGAGCTGGTGCATTGGCTGCACCAGATATTGCAACTGCAGGACAGTGACCTGCTGCGCATCGTCAAGCGCGCAGGCCTCAACATCGATGCGGTAGAGCAAGACCTGGTGCGCGCGCTCGACCGCCTGCCGCACGGCGCCACGTCGATCAGCGACATTTCCGAGCACGTCGACAACGCGGTGGAGCGTGCCTGGGTGTATGCCAGCCTGCGCTTCGAGGCCACGTCGATCCGCGGTGCCTATCTGCTCGCGGGCATCGTGAAGACGCCGGGTCTGCGGCAGGTGCTTTCGGGCATCTCGCGCGAGTTCGACAAGATCGTGCCCGACGTGCTCGTCGCCCAACTCCCCGCGTGGACCGAAGGTTCGCCCGAAGATGATTTCGACGCCGCACCGCAAGGGCAGGGCGGCGGCCACGGGGCCCCTGCGGCGGCTCACCAGGGCGACGGTGCGGCGGCCGGCGGCTCCGCGCTGGCCAAGTACGCAAGCGACCTGACGGCCAAGGCGCGCGCGGGCGAACTCGATCCCGTCTATGGGCGCGACGACGAGATCCGCCAGATCATCGACATCCTCATGCGCCGGCGCCAGAACAACCCGCTGCTCACCGGCGAGGCCGGCGTGGGCAAGACGGCCGTCGTCGAGGGACTCGCTTCGCGGCTTGCGGCAGGCGATGTGCCGCCGTCGCTCAAGGAAGTGTCGCTGTGGGTGCTCGACCCCACGTTGCTGCAGGCTGGCGCGGGTGTGAAGGGCGAGTTCGAACAACGCCTGCGCCAGGTGATCGACGAAGTCGAGAAGAGCCCCAAGCCCATCGTGCTGTTCGTCGACGAAGTGCACACGCTCGTCGGCGCGGGCGGCACCGCCGGCACCGGCGACGCGGCCAACCTGCTGAAGCCGGCGCTCGCGCGCGGGCGGCTGCGCACCATCGGCGCCACCACCTGGTCGGAGTACAAGAAGTACATCGAAAAAGACCCGGCCCTCACGCGGCGCTTTCAGACCATCCAGGTGCACGAGCCCACCGAGCCCAAGGCCGTGGTCATGCTGCGCGGCATTTCGGCCGAACTCGAAAAGCACCACGGCGTGCTCATCCTCGATGCCGCGCTCGAAGCGGCCGTGAGCCTGTCGCACCGCTACATTCCCGCACGCCAGCTGCCCGACAAGGCGGTGAGCCTGCTCGACACGGCGTGTGCGCGCGTGGCGCTGAGCCAGCATGCGCTGCCCGCCGCCATCGAAGACCTGCAGCGCCGCATCGAGGTGCTGGGCATCGAGCGGGGCATTGCGCAGCGCGAAGCCGCCATTGGTGTCGGCGAGGCGAAGCGTGTCGACGACATCGCGGGCGAGGTGGCCGCCGCGCAGGCGGAACTCGACTTGCTGGAAAAGCGCCGCGTGGAAGAAGCGACGCTGGTCGAGCGCATTGTGGCGTTGCGCAAGCAGCTGTCGCCCGCTGCCGTGCCCGTGCAGGCAGAAGAGGCTGCGGCGGAAGACGTGGAGGGCGACGACGTCGACGCCTCGGCGCAGGTCGAAGCCGCGCTGTCCGAGCCCGAGCGAGCGCCCGAAGAGATTCGCGCCGAACTCAACCAGGCGCAAGACAAGCTTGCGCAGCTGCAGGGCGAATCGCCGCTCATCCTGGCCGCAGTCGATGCGCAGGCCATTGCCACCGTGGTGGCCGACTGGACCGGCATCCCCATCGGCCGCATGGTGCGCGACGACGCGCAGTCGGTGCTGCGCCTGGGCGAAATTCTCTCGGCCCGCGTGGTGGCGCAGCCCGATGCGCTCGAAACCATTTCGCGCCGCATTCGCACCGCGCGTGCGCGGCTCGACAACCCGAACAAGCCGGTCGGCGTGTTCCTGCTGTGCGGCCCTTCGGGTGTGGGCAAGACCGAGACCGCGTTGGCGCTTTCAGAGGCGCTCTACGGTGGCGAGCAGAACCTCGTCACCATCAACATGAGCGAGTTCCAGGAGTCGCACACCGTCTCCACGCTCAAGGGTGCGCCGCCTGGCTACGTCGGCTACGGCGAAGGCGGCGTGCTGACCGAAGCCGTGCGCCGCCGACCCTACAGCGTGGTGCTGCTCGACGAGATCGAGAAGGCGCACACCGACGTGCACGAGATCTTCTTCCAGGTGTTCGACAAGGGCTGGATGGAAGACGGCGAGGGCCGCCACATCGACTTTCGCAATACCGTGATCATCATGACGTCGAACGTCGGCACCGACCTGGTCATGCAGCTGTGCGAAGACCCGACCCTGCGCCCCGACCCCGAGCCGCTGGCGGCCGCGCTGCGCGAACCGCTGCTCAAGGTGTTTGCGCCGGCGCTGCTGGGACGGCTGGTTGTGGTGCCTTATTACCCGTTGCACGCCGATGCGCTGCATCGCATCATCCGCCTTCAGCTCGACCGCATTGCCGCTCGCCTCGATGCGAACCACGGCATTGCGCTGCACTACGACGACAGCGCCGTCGAACTGGTGGCGCGCCGCTGCACCGCCATCGAGTCGGGCGGACGGATGATCGACGCCATCCTGACGCACACCATTCTTCCGCGGCTGAGCGAAGAAGTCATTGGTGCAACGGTCAGCGCGCGCAAGCTTGCAGAGGTGCGGCTGAGCGCGGCGAACGACGACTTTCACTACGAATTTTCTGAACGCTGAGCGAAGAAAGGGAGTAAGCCATGGCCACCCGAATCGTCAAAGCCCACACGCCACTGGCGGAAGACCAGCTGATATTCCGCTCGATGCATGGCACCGAGGGACTGTCGCAGCTGTTCGAGTTTGAGGTGGATCTGTTGAGCCCGAGCGTGTCGCTCGACATGAAGTCGGTGCTGGGCAAGCCGCTCTCGCTTGAGATACAGACGGTCGGCGAGCCGCGTTTTCTCAACGGGCAGATCGTGCGCTTCACCATGGTGGGCAGGGAGAGCAGCACTTCGCGCTATGTGGTGTACCGCGCCACCGTGCGGCCTTGGCTCTGGTACCTGACGCGCACCAGCGACTGCAAGATTTTTCAGAACAAGTCGGTCATCGACATCCTCGAGGAGGTGTTTGCCGACTACAACTTCGCGTTCGAGAAGAAGCTCAGCGGAAGCTACCGGCAGTGGGAATACTGCGTGCAGTACCAGGAGACCGACTTCGCCTTTGTCAGCCGGCTCATGGAGCACGAGGGCATTTACTACTACTTCAAGCACGAGAAGAACCAGCACACGCTGGTGCTTGCGGACGACGTCGGCGCGCACGAAACCCTGCCGGGCTATCCCAAGATCAGCTATCTTGCGGCCGACCGGGACCCGGACCCTTTCCAGGAGGTGATCGACCAATGGCAGGTCACCGAGGAAATCCGCCCCGGCACCTATGTGGTGGACGACTACGACTTCAAGAAGTCGAAGGCCGACCTGATGGGCATGCGCAGCCAGCCGCGCGGGAATCCGCACGACACCTACGAGATTTACGAATGGCTCGGCGGCTTCAGCGAGGCTGAGCAGGGAGAGCATTACTCGCGCATCAGGCTCGAAGAGGCGCAGTCACAAGCCGAGCGGGACATCGGCCACAGCAGCGTGCGCGGCATGGCGCCGGGCTATCGCTTCACGATGCAGAACTGCCCGCGGCAGGACGACAACCGCGAGTACCTGATCGTCTCCGTGGCCTACGCATTGCGCGAAGGCGGCTACGAGAGCGGCGCCGCCGACAGCCACTTCAGCTTCAGCTTTGCGGTGCAGCCGACCTCGTACCCGTTCCGTCCGCCGCGCGTAACGCCGATGACCCGCACCAACGGGCCGCAGACCGCCACCGTGGTGGGCAAGGCCGGCCAGGAGTATTGGGTCGATCAATACGGCCGCGTGAAGGTGCAGTTTCGCTGGGACCGCTACGGCAAGAGCGACGAGAACAGCTCCTGCTGGGTGCGCGTTTCCAGTGCATGGGCCGGCTCGAACTACGGTGCCGTGAACCATCCGCGCAAGGGGCAGGAGGTGATCGTCGATTTCATCGGCGGCCACCCTGACCGCCCGATCATCATCGGCCGCGTCTACAACTCGGACCAGATGCCGCCGCTCGAGTTGCCCGCGAAGGTTACGGTGAGCGGCTTCGTGAGCCGCAGCCAGGACGGCACGCCGGCGAATGCCAACGAGTTCATCCTGGACGATGCGCCCGGTTCCGAGCTGGTGCGGATTCACGCCGAGAAGAATTACGAACTCGACGTGGAAGCCGATGAAACCGATACGGTCGCAGGCAAGAAAACCACGACCATCGAAGGCGCGGACAACTACACCACCAACACTTCCCTGGACGAGACGGTCAACGGGCCGCACACGCTGACTGTCAACAAGGGCGCGCCGCAAAAGATCACTGTCAACGGCGGCGACCAGTTCATCAAGGTGGATGGCGGCAACCAGCAGGTCGATGTCATCGGGAATCAGACCATCCATGTCACCGGCAAGCGCAAGGACACGGTAGACAGCGGTGAAGAGCGAATCATCGGTACGTCGCTCAAGGAAGACATCGATGGCCCGCAGACCACCAAGGTGGTCGGCCTGTATACCGAAGAAACCAAGGGAAAGAAGGTGACGGTCGACGGCGACGAGGACTATCTCGTCAAGGGAGCGCAAAAGGTGCATGCGAACACGTCGTTGAAAGCCACGACGGACGGCCCGATGAACCTGGAAAGCACCACGGCGGACATCACGATCAAGTCACCGACCAAGATCATCCTGGATGCACCTCATGTGGAGGACAAGTCGGCAAAAAAAGTAACGTTCACCGACTGGGGCATTGCCTTCAAGGGCTTCAATATGGGGCTCAACGGGATGAACGTGAGCATCAACGGGGTCGCCGTCTTCATCAACGGGAGGGTGATCAGCGTCGCCGCCCAGAACTACGGCTTCAACGCCTACTCGATCACTGGCGCCATCAACAAGTTCGACATGTATTCCGCCAGCGGTGCGATCGGCCTCTATACCACCACCCAGACGCTTTTCACGACGGACAACAAGGCGACAAAAATCGACTTGTCGCAAATTAAGGTGAACCCCAGAGGCATCACCGTCTATCTCTGAGCCTGGGGCGCATGTTGGATCTTTTCGCTATGTGGTTCACCGAGTACTGGTACCTGATTGTCTCCGTCGCTGTCTTCGTGCTGCTGCCGTTCGTGCTGACCACGCTGGCCAAGCGCTATGTCTTCCGCGTGGTGCATCTGCAGAGTGCGGTCAACCGCCAAGTAATGGGTGCGGACCGCGCCGAGCGAGTGCTTCGTACGGGCCAGCCGGCGGTGGCGATGGTGCTCGAGAGCTACGACACGGCCATGCGGGTCGAGCGCATCTATATCCTCGTGCGGCTCAAGCTGCAGGTACAGCCTGAGGGCGGATTGCCTGCCTTCGAGACTGAGCTGGTCGCCCCGATCAGCCCGGTGAAGCTCGCCGACTTCGCACCGGGGCGCTCCGTGAAGCTGCGCTTCGACCCGGTCTCGCGCGAGATCGCCATCGATCAGCCGATGCGCTGAAGCAGGTGCGCTACCCCCGATGAAGACCATCAAGCCCTTTCGCCTGAGCATCCTCACGCGGCCCTTCAGGCGGCAGCGGCAAGACCACCTGGGCGTCTCGGTGTTCGCGATGGCCAGCCTGGCGCCCGAGCCCCTGCTGATGCCCGACCAGGACCTCTGGAAGCTGGCGGCCGACGAAATCGGGCCCGGCAACGTGCTGGACCTGGGCGTGCCCAAGATCGAGCCGGAGTGGCTGGTCAGCGGCTATGCGTACACGGCGCATCAGGACGACAAGACACTGTGCGCGGCCCAGGCCGTCTTCCATGGCCAGGCCAAGTCATTGCTGGTGAGCGGCGATCGCTACTGGCTTGACGGCCGCGCTACGCCTCCCCAGCCTTTCGAGCGCCTGAGGCTCGATTGGGCGCATGCCTATGGCGGCCCGAGCGAGGCTGAAAACCCGGAAGGCATCGGCAGCTTCGATGAAACGATCAACGGCGTGCATACGCGCCGGCTTCCCAATGTCGAGTTGCCGGGCGCGCGTCAGGACGCACCCGGGCGGCGCATCGTGCCTGCGGGTTTCGGCGCCGTACCCCCCGATCGGCCGCAGCGGCTCGCGCTGATGGGGCGCGCCTACGACCAGCAGTGGCTGCAGCACGAGTACCCGGGTTTCGCCGAGGACATGGACTGGCGCTACTTCAATGCCGCGCCCACCGACCAGCGCCTGCCCGGCCAGCGCGAATTGCCGCCGGGCGCCGCCTACGAGCTTTGGAACATGCACCCCCGGCAGCCGGTGATGCGCGGCCAGCTGCCCGACTGGCAGGCACGCTGCTTCGCCAGCTTTCAGAAAGACGGTGGCGCGCTGTCGGAAATTTCGCTGCGCCTGAGCACGGCCTGGTTTTTTCCGCACGCCGAGCGCGTCATCCTGGTCTGGCACGGGGCATCGCCCATCGCAGAGGATGACGCGGCCGACGTCAAGCACATCATGCCCGCGCTCGAGCTGCGCGGGCAGCCGCGGCCGCTCGCCCACTACCAGCAGGTGCTGCAGCAGCGCATCGATCCCGCCAAGGCGGTGCTGGTCCTGCGCGACAGCGACCTGGTCCCCAAGACGGTCATGGGGCCGTGGGCAGGCGACCAGATGCCCGATCTCGCCTCGCTTCCGCTGGTGCGCAACCTGCGCGCAGGCCGGCAGCGCGAGCACGAACGCCTGCGCGCCCGCCTGCTGGCGCAGGGCCTGGATCCCGAGCAGCATCTGCCGCCCTTGGCCGAACCGGATTTGCAGCCGCCAGCCTCCATGGACGATCTGCCCGACTTCGCCGAGAAGGCCGATCAAGCCCTCGAGCAAATGCGCGAGGCGGCACTTGCCCGCGGCGCCGAAGACCTGGCTCAGGCCGTCGCACGCGGGATGCCCGCGGCCATCCAGCCCGATATCGATATCCCGCCGCTGTCGCAGATCGATCCGCGCAAGCTGTCGGGCGAGATCAAGGCGAGCATCGACAAGGCCATGACCGAGGTGGCGTCGCGGACCGGCAAGCCTGTGCAGCGCCGATTCGACCCGGACCGCCTGCTGCGTGACCTCGCGCGCCTCGAGGAAGACGCGGCGCGCGAGCGCCGAACACCCCTCACATCCGACGAGGCCGCCGAAAGCGCGCGGCTGCGCGAGCAGGCCGGGCGCAGCGCGCGCATGGGGCACCTCCACGGCGCACACCTGTTCGAGCCGGCGCCACCGGCCAGCAGCCTGCGCTCCAGGCGACTGCGTCGGCGTCTCGAGGCCGCAGCCAGCGGCGAGCGCCGCTTCGCAGGCATGAGCTTCGTCGGTGCCAACCTCTCGGGCCTGGATCTGCGCGGTGCCGACTTCACCGAAGCGAACCTCGAAGACGTCGACTTCAGCGACGCGCGGCTCGATGGCTGCAACTTCACGCGCGCGGTGCTTGCACGGACGCGGCTTGTCCGGGCTTCGCTCACCGATGCACGGCTGGACGAGGCCAATCTGGGTGGCGCGCAATGCGAAGGCGCGAACTTCACGGGTGCGAGCTTCGTGCAGACGCGTTGCAGCAAGACCATTTTTCGTTCCTGCGTGCTGGCGAAGGCCGTGTTCAACCAAACCGATCTGTTCGAAAGCGAATGGGTGCGTTGCGATGCGCGCGGCTCGCACTGGGAGCAAATGGCGATGACCAAGCTGGCCCTGGAAGACATCGCTTTCGACAACGCCACGTTCAAGCAGGTGAGCTGGATCGAGTGCAACTTCAAGGGGACATCCTTCGTACGCGCCGCGCTGAACGCCTGTGCTTTCGTCACCGTCGATGCACAGGAGGGGGTCGACTTCACCGAGGCCAGCCTCGTCACCTGTTCCTTCGTCCATGGCTGCAGCCTGGTTCAGGCCGTGTTCTGCGCCGCTTCGCTCAGGCAGTGCGGCCTGCGCGGCGCCCTCTTGGTCGGCGCTGACCTCGCGAAAGCACGCCTTGAAGGCTGCGACTTCTCCGAGTGCGACCTGCGGCGCGCGCGGCTGGAGGAATTGCACGCCGGCGAGAGCCTGTTCATTCGCGCGGACTTGCGCGAAGCCTCGTTGCGCGGTGCCAACCTCATCGACGCCAATCTTTCCAAGGCCGACTTGCGTTTTGCCAGCCTGCAGGACGCCAATTTGTTTCGCGCCGACGTGTCGCAGGCCGCCATCGACGGCTCGACCACCTTCATCGGCGCCTACACCCAAGGAGCCAAGACCTTGCCCGCACGAAGGACTGAGCCGGTTCGATGACAGTCGAAGAACTTCTGGACAAGATTCGGCATGGCGAACCGGTGGTCAAAGCGAGTCTCGCAGGGCAGGACCTCAGCGGCGTCGATTTGTCGGGGGCACAGATGGAGCACGTCGACTTGAGCCGGACGAATCTGCGCGGCGCCAGCCTCGACGACAGTTCACTGGCGCAATGCAACTTCGATCAAGCCGACCTGTCGGCGGCCAGCTTGAGAGGCGTGCGCGTATTTCGGTGTCGGCTGGAGTCCGCGCAACTCGGCCGCGCGTTCATGCAGGACACCAACTTCTTCGAGTCTTCGCTGGCTCACGCGGATTTTGGAAAAGCGCAAATGGAGCGCGTGGCATTTGTCAGATGCGAGCTCGGGCATGCTGTGTTGAAGCCCAGCATTTGCGATCAGATCGTCATCACCGAATCACGGGTCGATCAGCTCGATTGCCGTGGGGCAGAGCTGTTGCACCTGATGTTCTTTCGCATGGATCTGCGCACGGTGGAGTTCGCCCAGGCCCGATGCGATGGCTCGATCTTGATGGAGTGCAATCTCGAAGGCCAGCGCTTGCCGCACACCGCCTTCCTGCGCTGCCAGTTCACCGACAGCGCGATGGCAGGTGTTGATTTCAGCGGCGCCGTGCTGACCCAGAGCAACTTCAAGGGCGCCGTGCTGACCAAGGCGAACTTCAGCGGAGTGGATGCCGCCCAGACGATGTTCCCGGAGGCCGATCTGCATGAAGCGAATTGCAGCGATGCCATCTTCGATCAGTCGATCTGGGCCGACGCCAAGCTCGAAGGTGCCGATTTCAGCCGCTCGCGCCTGCCGCTGAGCGTGTTCCATCGCGCGCAGGCCAGGGGTGCCAGCTTTCGCGACGCGGACCTGCAGGATGCCGATTTCTCCTACGCTCAACTTCATTCCGCGGATTTGCGCGATGCACGTTTTCTGCGCACCCGCTTTCATCGGGCCGCGCGCGCAGATGCGCGTTTCTCGGGAAGCGGTGGCATCATCGAAAACGATCCGGAGCTGTTCAAGGCTCAAGAGATCCTTCCGCCGCGCTGACGCCGCCAGACCTGTCCGTTCCACTGTTTACCCATCGAAACAAGGAAATCTCCATGACAGTCGTTTCACTGCACAAAGCCTCGAAGCTGACGGCTCCGGTTCACTTCCAGGGGGTGGTCGCCGCGTTGCTGCCGGATGGACGTGTCACCGTCGACGACGAGCAGGGTGATGTCTGGGTTTGCCGGCGCGCGGCGAGCTGCCTGCTCAAACCGGCCAGCGGCGATACCGTGCTGGTGTCCGGTCCCGACAGCGCGCGAGCCTATCTGATCGCCGTGATCGAGCAGGCCGATGCGTCGTCGAGCTGCATCGAGGCGGCGGGCGACGTCACCTTCGCGTCTGCCGGCACCGGCCGGGTGACCATCGCGAGTGCCTCGGAACTCAGGCTTCGCGCGGACAAGCGCTTCGTACTCAAGGCAGAAGAGGGCGAGTGCGACATCGGTGAACTGCGGCTGGTGACGCGCTCCGTGCAGGCCGCGGCCGGAAGCGTCCGGCTGGTCGGCAAGGTATTCGAGACCGTGGCCGATCGCATCGTGCAGATGGCGCGCCAGACGCTGCGCCTGACGGATGAAGTCGACCAGGTGCGCGCCGGCCACATGGACTACAAGGCCAGCGAGACGGTGCGCATTCATGGCCACCACACGATGGTCACCGGCCAGGAGCTGGTAAAGGTGGACGCGGCTCAGATCCACATGGGATAGACGAGGAGATACCAGATGTTTGCCAACTGCCAGCTCATGGGAATGGACATGGCATTCCCCGACGTCTGCAAGACGCCGGTGCCCATTCCATATCCGAACATGGCCATGGGGCCGATGGCTGTTCCGAATGCCTGGAACATCCTCTTCATGGCAATGCCCGCGCACAACATGGCGACGACCACGCCCATCACCCTGGGGGATCAGCCCGGGGTACTGGGCGGCGTTGTGTCGCAGACGTTCATGCAGCAATCGCGGCATGTGACAGGCGCGTTCACCGTGCTTCTCAAGGGTACGCCGGCCACGCGGGTTACCAGCATCACGATGCAGAACCGTTGCAACATCGTCGGCATGCGCGTCGTGCCGAGCCAGTTCAAGGTGCTGATGCTGGCACCCTGAAGAGGCCACGAGGGCGCGAGAGAGTCAGGCAGGCCGCGCCGTCCCCGCCAGCGTCACCTGCTGCGGAAACCCCACCCACACGGCCAGCGCCGAGTAGTTGTCGCGCGATTCGTCGGCCTTGGCTTCGGCCGCGCGCCGCAGCAGCGCGAGCCACTCTTCCGCGCTGTCGGCCAGCTGTAGCGAGCGCTCCATGACCTGTTGCGAAATAAGCTGCCACAGGCCGTCGGTGCACAGCAGGAAGGCGTCGCCATCGGCGAGCCGCTGCGGCGTTGAGACAGTGGTCTCGGCCGTGGCGCGGGCACCCAAGGCGCGGTACAGCAAGTTGGTCTTTACCAGCCGCTCGCCGCCATTGGCTCCGTTGCCCAGCGCAGCTTCGCCGGAGCGCTCCGACAGGCTGTGATCTTCGGTGCGCTGCATCAGCGCGCCGCGGCGAAACCAGTAGAGGCGGCTGTCGCCCACGTGGGCCCAGCAGGCCTGGCCGCTGTTGCGGTCGACGAAGAGCGAGACGATGGTCGCGCTCATCCTGCTCTGGTCGGCAAGCTCTCGCTGCTTGGCAAGGATGGCGTCGTTGGCGGCTTTTACCGCGTGCTGGATGTCTTCTTTTTCGACCGACGGGTTGTCGACGAAGGTGTTGAGCGCGGTGTCGACCGCAATGCGCGCGGCCAGCTCGCCGCCCGCGTTGCCGCCCACGCCGTCGCTCACGACGAAGCAGGCGTTGTATTCGTCGAGGTGATAACCGATGGCGTCCTGGTTGCCGCTGCGTTCGCCCACGCAGGAGAACTGCGAGGTGGAAATGGGAACCGCGAAAGCACGGGTGGTTTCAAGCACGGCGTGCCTCCTTCAATCGTTCCATTTCCTTGTCGTAGGCCTGCTGGAAGGCGCGGCCGAATACCGCCTGGAAGTCGTCCTCGACGGCCGCCGTGGTTTCCGCATGCAGCTTCTGCAACTGGCGCCAAAGGCGCGCCTCGCGGCCGCCGGGCAGCAGCTTTTCGCCGAGGCCGCCGTCGTGCGGCGTGGCGTCGTTCAGCGCGGTGGGGTCGAAGCGCTTGAGCACGGTGAGCAGCGCGGCGCGCATGCCGGCCACCATGCCGAGCTGGTGTGATTGCAGGTCGCCGAGCGCGTCGTGCACGGCAGCTTCGGGTGACAGGAAGCCGGGCATGCGAGCGCCGAACATCTGCATGAGCACGGCACGGCCGTTGGGGAGAATCTTGAACGGGTTGTTTTCCTCGTCGACGATCATCGTGATCTCGGCGCGCACTTCGCGCTTGAGCATGGCGCGCGACGAGAGCAGCTCGATGGTGCCGTCGGTGAACGCGCGCATGAGCCGGCCGAGTCGCCGCATGGCTTCGGCGTCCAGCGGTTGCTGGCCAGCGACGTCGGGTACGCCGGCGCCTTCGAGAAAGGCCCTGAAGAGATCGTCCGATGAGGATGACGGCGAAGCGGGCGTTACCGTCGGTGCCACCGCGGCGGCTACCGGCGAAGGAGCAGCCGGCGGGGGAGCGACAGGCTGGGGCGGCGTCGCTGGCTCAGGCGGCGCGGCAGGTTTCGATGCCGATACTGCTGGTGCTGGTGCTGGTGCTGGTGCTGGTGCTGGTGCTGGCGCTGGCGGTGGCGGTGGCGGCGCCTCCACCGGCACTGCAGCCACTTCCGCCTTCTTCGGCTTCGCCGCAGGCGGCGGATCGAAGGCCACCGGGTTCGGCGGCCTGAACTGCGCGGACACTTCGCGCGCATGGTTCGAATGGCTGTGCCCTTGCGGCGCGGCGGCCGGCCTGGCCAGCAGGTCGAGTGCGGGATGCACCTCGCGCAGCGGGTCTTCGTGGGTCAGCGCGGTCGGGCGCGGATCGGATAGCGGCGAGGGCGCGTTGCTGTCGGCGGCAAAGAAAGAGAGCGGGTCCACGCCGCGCTTCAGTGCCACGTCGGACATGTCGGTGGCCGCGTGGGGATTCAGTTCGGAGAGCGGATCGACCGGGTTCCGGCGCGCCTGCGAAGGCAGCTCGAAAGGTTCGTGCGCCATGGGGTCGGGCATGGGCTCGGGCGCAGTCTTTTCGCGGCGCGGCGCATTGGCGAGGATGGCGTCCCAGTCAGCCGCGGAGGGAATTTGCGAGGCGCTCGTGCGAGCGCTCACCGGCGATGGCAATGGCGATTGCGATGGCGACGGCACCGGTGCAGGCGGCGAAGCGACCGTGGGGGCGGCAGCAGGGATCGCCGGCAATGGCGTGGGCGCAGGAGCCTCGGCGCGCGGCGACGGTGGCGATGCGGGTGGCGGCATTGCCACGGTGACAGGTTGCGCATCGCCGATGGGCAGCGCACCCGCCCCGAAGAGGTCGGAGAACACGTCGGAGACCGGTGCGGCCGGCAGCAGCGAATCCATGGGCGCCTGCGCCATCGTGCCGGCCGCGGGCACATCGCGCATCGGCGCGGCGGCCGGTGGTGAAGGCATCGGCATCATGGCTGCGACGGGTGCGGCTGCGGCCATGCGATTGCCGCTTGCGGCTTCGAGCACATAGCTCCCGATGGTGACGCGGTCGCCGTCGGCCACTGGCGATTCTTCCTCGTGCTGCAGCGTGCGTCCGTTCACGCTGATGGGCAGCACCGCGCTCATGTTGCGAAGCACCTCGACGCCCTGCTCGTCGAAGCGCACGGTGGCCTGCAGGCGCGAGATCTGACGCTGCTCGTCGGGCAGCACCAGGTGGTTGTCGGGGCTGCGCCCGATGGTTCCGCCCGGCGCCGCGAGCAAGGCCGAAGGCCCCGATGTCACCGGCTTGCCGGCATGTTCGATCACCGTCCAACGCATGGCATCTCCGTGTTCATGTCGAGCTGCGGTGTGCTGCCGCTCAAAGCGCTGCAGGCGCTCAACGCTTCATCCGCTTGGCAGCCTCGAACGCGGGGCCCCACACCGGGTGCTTGCGTTCGGCAACGCTCAGGTCGAAGTTGGGAAAAGCATCAAGCAGCTTGCGAAACTGCGTGCGGCATTCGGGCACCTGGTTGGCCACACAGTAGCTGAACGCCTCAAGCTTCATCGCGTCGAGCCGCGTGCCGGGCTCCGCCGCGTCGAACACCGAGACGCCGCCGCTCTTCAGCGTGGTCACGGCCTTGGCATAGTCGCCTTCGTCATACGCCTGCTGCGCGCGTTCGAGCGTGGTGCGCGCCACTTGCTGGCTCAGGCGTTCGGGTTGCGGCGGTTCGGGCGGAGGCGTGGTGGTGCAACCGGCAGCGACAAATAAGGTGAGCGCCAAAGCAGGCAGACATGACTTCAATCTTCTCTCCAACCTTGCGAAAGGCAATGAAAGGCAATGCTTGATAAGACTCGCGATGTTGCACGAGATATGCGACTCCGTTCGTGCGCACGACTTCGATAATATAGGCCGCGAACCATTGAGGGAGATCCCATGCATCGACGAACCTTGCTTCAAGGCGCACTTGCAACCGCACCGTTGTTTGGTGGCCTCAGTGGATGCGCATCGACGGCGAAGTCATTGCCCACACCCTATGCAGTCACCATTCGCATCGACGATGGCGTCAACCCCGACGGGCGCGGCCAGCCGGCGCCGATTCTCGTCAAAGTCTTCGAACTGAAATCTTCCGGTAACTTCGAGACGGCAGACTACTTTGCACTACAGGACCGTGACCGCGAAACGCTTCTGACAGAGCTCGTGAACGCCGACCAGGCCATCATGCGCAGCGGCGAAGAGCGTGTCTTCAAGCGTGAAGCGGGGCTCGACTCGCGGGCCATCGGCATCATCGCCGGCTATCGCAAGCTGGAGGCTTCGCGCTGGCGCATCGTCTTGCCGCTCAAGGAGCCGAAGCAAACCAATCTGTACAAGGTGTGGCAGTTTTCGCCGAGCGAGCAAAGCGTGCGAATCGCCATTCGCAAGACAGGCATCGAGTTACTACCAAGTCGTTAATTTCTCTGCTTTGTAGCTAAAAAGTGCGAGCAATTCGCACGAGAAATTCGGTGCAAAACGTAAGAAGCGCCGTGTAGCATCAGAGAAAAATAATGAATCAATAGGGAGGACGTCAGCAAGCGCCTCCCGCTTCAGTGTGGGCACTCCCCAGGAGGTTCTTTGGTGACAGTTCGCAATCCGGGCGCCGGCAAGCAGGGCGCCCATCCGCAGGCGTTGGCGAATCGTGTGGTGTGGTCCGAAGGCATGTACCTGCGGCCGCAGCACTTCCAGCAACTGGAGCGCTATGTCGAGCAGTACGTCACTCGCCGCACGGCGGGCCTGCAAGGTGCCTACTGGGGATGGCTTCACCTGGACATCGACCGCGATGCCTATGCGCTCGGCCGCGTGTCGTTGCTCGGCGGCGCGGGCGTGCTGCCCGACGGCACGCCGTTCTCGTTCGGCGCCGAAGATGCGCCGCTTCCTTATGAAGTGCCGAGCGACCTGACCGACGAGCTCATCGTGCTCGCATTGCCGCTGCGCCGCACCGGCAGCGAAGAAGTCATCTTCTCGGAGGACGAAGGCTCGGCCGCGCGCTTCGGCGTGATCGAGCGCGAGGTGGCCGACGGCAACGCCGTGGCGCTCGGCCCTGCGGTGCTGCAGCTTGCAAAGCCGCGCCTGCGCCTGGCGCGCGCATCGTCGCTGTCGGCGGAGTGGCAGGCCATTGGCGCGGTGCGCGTGATAGAGCGCCGCACCGACCACAAGCTGGTGGTCGATGCCAACTACATTCCGCCGGTGCTCGATGCTTCGGCGCACGCCATGCTGCGCAGCATGATCGCCGAGCTGCATGGCCTGCTCACGCAGCGCTCCGAAGCCTTGGCATCGCGCCTTTCGCAGCCGGGCCGCGGCGGCGTGAGCGAGGTGTCCGACTTTCTCTTGCTCGAGCTGGTCAACCGCTATCTTGCAACCACATGGCATGCGCAGCAGGCGGTGCAGGTGCACCCGGAGCAGCTGTTCACCGATTGGCTCAAGCTGGCCTGCCACCTGGCCACGCACACATCGCCCACGCGGCGCCCGGTGGTGTGGCCGGTGTACGACCACGACAACCTCAACGAGAGCATCCGCCCGCTGATGGAAGAGCTGCGGCGCTCGCTGTCGGCGGTGCTCGAGCAGAGCGCCATTGCCATCGAGCTCGAAGAGCGCAGCCACGGCGTGCGCGTGGGCCGCATGCCCGACCCGGTGCTGGTGCGCAACGCGGGCTTCGTGCTCGCAGTGCATGCGGACCTGCCCGCCGATGCCATCCAGCAGCGCTTTCCGACGCAGGTCAAGATCGGTTCGGTCGAGCGTATTCGCGACCTGGTGCAGCTGCAGTTGCCCGGCGTCACGGTGCGGCCGCTGCCGGTGGCGCCGCGGCAGATTCCATACAACGCGGGCTACCACTACTTCGAGCTCGACAAGACCGGCGACATGTGGCGCCAGCTCGAAAAATCGGGCGGCGTTGCAATGCACCTGGCCGGCGACTTTCCAGGCCTGGCCATGGAGTTCTGGGCCATTCGTCCGTGAGGGACCCTATGAACGGTGTCAACGACATGGCTGTCGGTCCGGGTGGCTTCGTGCCGCCGAACCCGGGCGGCGGCAACAACGGCAATAGCGGCCACAGTGGCGGCACTGGCAACGGCGACGCGGGCATGTCCCCGGCATCGCGCGGCCTCGGCCAGCAACCCCAGTCATTCACCGCATGGCATGACGCGCGGCGTCCGCATGCGGGCGACACGGCGCTCGCGGGCAACAACCCGCTCGTGGCGGCGGCCAACCCGCTGCTCGACCTGATTCCGCAGATTCGCGCCACGGGCCACCACGACGCGCCCGCGCAATTGCGCGAGCACCTGGTCGACGAGGTCAGGCGCTTCGAAACACGTGCGCAGCAAAGCGGCATTGCGCCCGAGGTGATCATCGGCGCGCGCTACTGCCTGTGCACCGCGGTCGACGAAGCGGCCGCGCTCACGCCCTGGGGCGGCAGCATCTGGTCGTCGCAGAGCTTGCTCGTGATGTTCCACAACGAGACCTGGGGCGGTGAAAAATTCTTCCAGCTGCTGTCGCGCCTGGTGCAGAACCCGCAGCAGCATCTGCAGCTCATCGAGCTCATCTACTTCTGCCTGGCGATGGGCTTCGAAGGGCGCTTTCGCGTCATCGACAACGGCCGCACGCAGCTCGAAACGCTCAAGCAGCGGCTGCTGCAGATCATTCGGCAAACGCGCGGAGAAATTGCCGTGCCGCTGTCTCCGCACTGGCAGGACGCGACCGCGCCGGTGCGCCGCACGCGCAACTGGCTGCCGCTGTGGGCCGTGGGCGCCGTGGCGGCAGTGCTGCTGGTGCTGGTGTTCGGTGTGCTCACCTTCAGCCTGGCCGGCCGCTCCGACGGTGCGTTCTCGGCCGTGAACGCGGTGCGCCTGCCGCAGACCGCGCGTGCCGTCGCCTTGCCCGCGCCGCAGCCGCGCCTGCAGCGCTTTCTCGAACCCGAGATTCGCGACGGCCTGCTGACGGTGCGCGACGAGGCCGACCGCAGCGTGGTGGTGCTGCGCGGCGACGGTTTGTTCGCGTCGGGCTCCGACCGCGTGCTCGACCGCTATGCGCCCGTGCTCGCGCGCGTGGCCGACGCGCTCAATTCCGTGGAAGGCAACGTGCTGATCAGCGGCTTCAGCGACGACCAGCCGATTCGCAGCGTGCGCTTCCCGTCCAACTGGCAGCTCTCGCAGGCGCGTGCCGATGCCGTCAAGAAGATGATTGCCACGCGTGTCACGCGGCCCGAGCGCCTGCGCGCCGAAGGCCGGGGCGATGCCGATCCGCTGGTGCCCAACGATTCGCCGGCCAACCGCGCGCGCAACCGGCGTGTGGAAGTGACGCTGCTCGTGGCGCCCGTGGCCGCGGCCAACGCAACGGCGCCGCAGGGAGGAGCCCGCTGATGCTGCGCGCGATTTTCCGTTTTCTCGTGAGCCGCGACCTGTGGGTCTTTTTCGGTCTGCTGGCTGTCGCGTTCCTGATCTGGGTCATCGGCCCCGTCATTGCGGTGGGCCGCTACCGGCCGCTCGAAAGCGAGTTCGTCCGCATCGTGGTCATCGCGCTGATGTTCACGATCTGGATTGCGCGGGTGCTGTACCGCAAATGGCGCGAGCGGCGCCTCAACGCGCAACTGCTCAACCAGCTTCGCACCCCCACCGCGAAAGAAAAGGCCGCCAAGCCCGAGGACGCACCCGAGATCAAGGAGCTGCAAAGCGGCTTCACCGATGCCACGGCCATACTGAAGAACATGCGCTTCGGCTCGGGCGCCGAAGGCAAGGCCGCGGGCCGTTTCGCGGTGTTCGACCGGCAGTACCTGTACCAGCTGCCCTGGTACATCTTCATCGGTGCGCCGGGCTCGGGCAAGACCACCGCGCTGGTCAACTCCGATCTCGACTTTCCGCTGGCCGACCAGCTCGGCAAGGCTGCGGTGCGCGGCATTGGCGGCACGCGCAACTGCGACTGGTGGTTTACCAACGAGGCGGTGCTCATCGACACCGCGGGGCGCTACACCACGCACGAGAGCAACCGCGAAACCGACGAGAGCGAGTGGAAGGGCTTTCTCGACCTGCTGAAGAAGTTCCGTCCGCGCCAGCCGATCAACGGCGCAATCCTCACCATCAGCATTGCCGACCTGCCGCTGGCCGACGACGCCCAGCGCGCGCGCCACGCCATGGCGCTGCGCAAGCGGCTGCTCGAGCTGCGCAACGACTTGGGCATCAACTTTCCGGTGTACGTGTTGGTTACCAAGACCGACTTGCTGGCGGGCTTCAACGAGTACTTCGGCTCGCTGGGCCGGGCCGAGCGCTCGCAGGTGTGGGGCTTTACCTTCCCGATCGACGCTAACCCGGCGGACCCGGCCAAGGCCGACCTGCGCGAACGCTTTCATCAAGAATACAAGCTGCTGCACCAGCGCCTGGACGAGCGCCTGCCCGAGCTGCTGGCAGCCGAGCCTGACCAGATGCGCCGCGCGCAGGCCTACCTGCTGCCGCAGCAGTTCGCGAGCTTCGAGGACATCCTGGGCACCTTCCTGGCCGACGTGTTCAACCCGTCCAAGTTCGAAGTGGCGCCGATGCTGCGGGGCGTGTACTTCACCAGCGGCACGCAGGAGGGCACGGCCTTCGACCGCGTGATGGGCGCCATCAAGCGCTACCTGCAGGTCAACGCGCCGCCGGCGCCGCCGCCGGGCCCGGGCAAGAGCTACTTTTTGAAGGAACTGCTGCAGCAGGTGATCTTCCGCGACGCGGGTGTGGCCGGAACCAACCTGCGCTGGTACCGGCGCAAGCGGGCCATCGACCTGGCCGGCTACAGCCTCATCGGCGTGCTGCTGGTGGTGTTGCTGGGCGCCTGCGTGAACAGCTGGCGCAACAACAGCGACTACGTGGCCGAGGTCGACAACAACGCCAAGGCCTTCAACAAGGCCGCGGCGCGCGGCGAGCTGCCGACCGTGGTCGATTCGAACAGCGACATCGCCAGTTCGCTGCTGGTGCTCGACCGGCTGCGCGACTTGCCGAAGTCGAGCCAGTTCGACATCGGCGATCCGCCGGTGAGCTACCGCTTCGGCCTGTACCAGGGCGAGAAGCTGCAGGCGGCGACCGATGGCGTCTACCAGCGGGCGCTCGAGAGCGTGCTGCTGCCGCAAGCAGCCCAGCGCGTGGAGCAGGCGCTGCGCGAAGCTTCGAAGACCGATGCCGAATACAGCTACGAGGCGCTCAAGGCCTATCTCATGCTGTACGACGCCGAGCGCTACGACGCCGACTTTCTGCAGGCCTGGCTGCTCACCGACGTCGACCGCAAGATCGGCGCCGCACTCACGCGCGAGCAGCGCGCCAACCTCGAGACGCATCTGCAGGCGCTGTTCGCGGGCCGCGTGGTGACATCGCCCTTTGCCAAGGACGACCGGCTGGTGGTGCAGACGCGCGACCGCCTGGCCGGCGTGCCGCTGGCGCAGCGCTCCTATGCGCGGCTGCGGCGCATCCTGTTGCAGACCAGCCCGCCCAACGCCTTCAGCATTGCCGAGGCGGGCGGTGCCGAGTCGGCGCTGGTCATCAAGCGCGCAAGCGGCAAGCCGCTGACAGACGGCATCCCGACGCTCTTCACCTACCGCGGCTACTGGGACATCTTCGACAAGCGCATGGCCGAGACCACGCTCGCGCTCGAGCAGGAAGACCGCTGGGTGCTGCAGATCCGTGCACCGGGCATGACGGACATCACCTCGCGCGAGCTGCTGCTGCGCGAAGTGCGCCGGCTGTATCTCACCGACTACATCCGCATCTGGGACGAGTACCTGGCCGACATTCGCCTGGCCGACAGCCGCTCGCTGCTGCAGAGCATCCAGATGACGCGCGTGCTCTCGACCTCGGAGTCGCCCATGTCGCGCCTCATTCGCGGCGCCGCGCGCGAGACCGACCTGCTGCGCAACCACGACGAGGCCGCGCGCAGCCTGCTCGACCAGGCGCAGAACCGCGTGGCCAGCACGCGCGAGCGCATCGAGCAGCTCATTGGCCAGCCCGACGGCAGCCAGCGCCGCAACACCGCGCCGGACCGGCCCGAGTCGCTGGTGGACAACCACTTTGCGCCGCTTCGCCGCATGGTGACCGCGCCCAAGGCCGGCGGGCAGGCGCCCATCGACGCGACGGCGGCGCTCATCAACGAGCTCTACACCTTCCTTACCGCCACCGACACTGCATTGCGCAGCGGCAACATTCCGCCGTCGGGCGATGCCGTTACCAAGGTGCAGGCGGAAGCGGGCCGGCTGCCGGTGCCGTTCCAGGGCATGCTGAACGATCTCTCGGCCACCGCGTCGTCCAAGGCCGCGGCCGTGACGCGGCAGAACATCGGGCAGAGTGCGGCGGCCACTATCGGCCAGTTCTGCAACCAGGCCATTGCGGGGCGTTATCCGTTCTCGCGCGGCTCCAACCGCGATGTTGCGGCCGGCGACTTCGCGCAGCTGTTTTCGCCCGGCGGCATGATGGACGACTTCTTCCAGAAGAACCTCGCCTCACAGGTCGACACCTCCGTCAACCCGTGGGCCTTCAAGAAGGGCGTGGACGGCAGCTCGCCGGGGCGCTCGTCGTATCTCGATTCGTTCCAGAAGGCGCAGGCGATCCGCGACGTGTTCTTTACCGGCATGGCCGGCGGGCGCACGCCGTCGTTCACCATCGACATCCGGCCCGAGGACATGGACGCCGCCATCACCCAGTTCACGCTCGACATCGACGGACAGACGGTGCGCTATGCGCACGGCCCGCAGGCGCCCAGCACCGTGAAGTGGCCCGGCCCGCGCAACAGCAACCAGGTGCGGCTGCAGGTGACCACCGCCAACGGCACGCCGGCCGGCGGCATCGTCACTGAAGGGCCGTGGGCGCTGCACCGGCTTTTCGACAAGGCCTCGGTCTCGGCCGGCAGGTCGCCCGAGTCGTTCAACGCGACTTTCGACATGCAGGGCAAGAAGGTGGTGCTGGCGGTGACCGCCAACAGCGTCTACAACCCGCTGCGGCTGAGCCAGATGAGCGGTTTCTCATGCCCGGGAAAGTCGTGACATGAACAGCGGCTTTCCTTCGCCGCACGCGTGGGTGCCGGCCGACGAGCAGATCGGCTGGTACGGCAAGCTGCCCGCCGCCGGCGACTTTCTCTACCGCCGCATGCCGCGCGAGCTGCAGGCCTGGTGGGACCGCTGGATGCAGAACGGCCTGGGTTCATTCAAGCGCTGGCCCGACGCCATGACGCGGCACTACGTTGTCGCGCCAGTGTGGAACTTTGCGATTCCGGCCACCCAGGGCGTGGACGCGGTGCAGTTCGGCTGCATTGCGCCAAGCTGCGACCGCGTGGGGCGCTATTACCCTGTGTGCGTCACGGTGCAGGTGGCGGCGTCGAGCTACCGGCCTTCCATGCTCGAAGGCTCGGCCGCCTGGTACTGGCAATGCGGCACCGCCTTGCTGCAGGCCATTCGCCACAGCGTGGCGCCCGACCAGTTCGACCAGCAGGTGCTGGCCGCCGCACATGGCGGGTTCCAGACCGCGAGCGGCGGCTCGGACGACATCCTGTCGATCCTCGGGGCCGCAGCCGGTGGTGGCGCGACGGCGCAGCAACGCCTGGGCTGGCCCGAACTTCCGCTGTGCTTCGATGCCTTCGGAAGCACCAGCTACTGGTGGACCAATCAGGCGGACGGCTCGCCGCTGCGCACCGCCGCGCATGGCGGCGGCCTGAACACGCCATTGTTTTCGAAGTTGTTTTCACAGGGGCATGTGCCATGGGCATGACTAAAGAGACCCCCGCCGCGGGAGGAGATGCATGACGACGAACGCCAGCAGCAACGCCAGCAGCAGCGCGCCGGCCGATCCGCAAGAGCGGCCGCATCCGCTGGGCACGGGCCACAGGCTGGACGAGTTCGAGCTGCTCGAAGTGATCGGCGAAGGCGGCTTCGGCATCGTCTACCGCGCCTACGACCACTCGCTGCAGCGCGAAGTGGCCATCAAGGAATACATGCCGTCGATGCTCGCGCGCCGCGTGGGCGACGACAGCGTGCATGTGCGTTCCGACCGGCTCACCGCCACCTTCCAGGCAGGCCTGCGCAGCTTCATCAACGAGGCGCGCACGCTCGCGCAGTTCAGCCATCCGGCGCTGGTGCGGGTGCATCGCTTCTGGGAGGAGAACAGCACCGCCTACATGGCCATCCAGCTTTACCGCGGCCGCACGCTGCGCCGGCTGGCCGAGGAAGAGCCGTCGAAGATCACCGAGGCCTGGCTGCTCGGCATGCTGGGGCCGCTGCTCGGCGCGCTCGAAACGCTGCATCGCAGCCAGTGCTTTCACCGCGACATCGCGCCCGACAACATCTTCATCCAGCAGGACGACCTGCCGGTGCTGCTCGACTTCGGCGCGGCGCGCAAGTCGATTGCCGACCTGGTCGACGAAGTGGCGGTGATGGTGAAGTCGGGCTACTCGCCCATCGAGCAGTACGCCGACGACAACACGCTGCTGCAGGGCGCATGGACCGATCTGTATGCGCTGGGCGCCGTGCTGTACCGCGCGGTCACCGGGCATCCGCCGCCCTCGGCCGTGGTGCGCAGCGTGCAGGACGCGTATGTGCCGCTGTCTTCGCTCGGCCGTAGCGACCTGAGCCCGGCGTTCTGCGCCGCCGTCGACCACACGCTGGCCGTGCACAGCAAGGACCGCACGCAAACCGTGGCGGCATTCGCGGCCGAGCTGGGCCTGGCCAAGCTCGGCGATACCTATGTGAGCGGGCTGGCGGCGCCGACCGTCATTGTTCCTCCACCTGCCAAGGCCGCGCCTGCGGTGGTGCCGCAGCCGCAGAGAGCTGCGCCCGCGCCGGCACCCGCCGTTGTGAAGGAGACCGCTGCATTGGCGGGCACCGCAGGCGCCGAAGCCGCCGAAGCCGCCTCGCCCGAACCGGTCAAGCCCAGGCCACCTCAGCCCGAGGCCAGCCCGGAGCGGGCTCCCGTGCCTCCACCCAGGGCCGCCGCCCCCGCCGCCGCGCGCGCGGCACCGACCGCCGCCAAGCCGCCGTCTTCGCCCGCCAGGAAATCGTCGCAGCCGCCATGGAAGCTGGTCGGCGTGCTGGTGATCGCGCTGGTGGCCGTGGGCGGCTGGATCGGCCTGCACCTGAGCTCCGGCCGGCAGGAAACATCCACCGCCATGGTCCCGGTGCCTCCGCCTTCGGGTCCGATGTCTGCCGATGCACCCCCTCCGGCCGTGCCGCCGGGCGAAAGCGCACCGGGTGGCAACGTGGCGGCAGCGCCCGCCGGCACCACGCCGCCCGCGCCTGCGGCCAGTGCGCCGGCCGGTTCGCTGACGCCGCTGGACAACGTGCCCGTGATTGCGCCCGCGCCTGCGGCGCCTCCCACGGCGGCCGTGCCGCCCACGGCCACCACACCGGCTACACCGACCACGCCGCCGGAGCCCGCTCTCGCCACCTCCGAAGTCGAAGACTGGAACCTGGCCCAGGCTGAGAACACGCGCGAAGGCTACGAGGCCTACCTGCGCCGGTACCGCCGCGGCCTGCATGCACGCGAGGCGCGCAACGCCATTGCCGAGCTGAACCGGCTATCGCCCACCGTGCCCGCAGCCCCCGGCACCACACCGACCAATGCCGTGCCCACCGTGGTGGCCGGCGGCGCCACGCCGCCCACGCAGCCGGCCGCTCCGCCCGGCAATGGCCGCGTGGTGCTCAACATCCGTCCCTGGGGCCAGGTGTTCGTCGACGGCGCCGACCGCGGCGTGAGTCCGCCGCTCAAGTCACTGTCGCTGCGGCCGGGCATCTACAACATCGAAGTGCGCAACGGCGACCTCGATGTGTACCGGCAGCGCGTGACGGTGCAGGACAGCCGCTCGGCGCCCGTGGTGAGCCACGAGTTCAAGTAAGAGCGCCGAGGCCGCGGCGCCGGCATCAGTTTCGCAACCCCCGCCGGTACTGCACTGCCTCCGCCACGTGCACGGCCTGCACCGATTCGGCGCCGGCCAGGTCGGCCACCGTGCGCGCCACCTTGAGCGCGCGGTGCGTGCTGCGCGCCGACCAGCCGAGCTTGGCGGCGGCGTTGACCATGAACTTGCGCGCGGCATCGTCCAGCGCCGCGTGCCGGTCGATGGCGCCGGCCTGCAGCGCCTGGTTGGGGGTGCCCTGGCGCTGCAGCGCGAACTCGCGCGCGGCGACCACGCGGGTGCGGATGCTGCCGGTCGACTCGCCGGCCGGCGCACCGAGCAGTTGGTGCGCCGACACCGCGGGCACTTCGATGTGCAGGTCGATGCGGTCGAGCAGCGGGCCGCTGAGCTTGCTTTGATAGCGGGACACTTGGTCCGGCGTGCAGCGGCAGGCCTTCAGCGCCGAGCCCTGGTAACCGCAGGGGCAGGGGTTCATGGCCGCGATGAGCTGAAAGCGCGCGGGAAACTCGGCGCGCCGGGCGGCCCGCGCAATAGTGATGGTGCCGGTTTCGAGCGGCTCGCGCAGCGCCTCGAGGGCGGACCGTGCGAACTCCGGAAATTCATCGAGAAAGAGAACGCCGTGGTGCGCCTGCGAGATTTCGCCCGGCCGCGGAGGGGAGCCGCCGCCCACCAGCGCCACCGCGCTGGACGTGTGGTGCGGCGAAGAGGTCGGCCGGCTCATCCAGCGCTCGGTCGAGAAGCTGCCGCCCAGGCTTGCCACGGCGGCGGTCTCCAGCGCCTCGTCGATGCTCATCGGCGGCAGCAGCCCGGCAAAGCGCTGCGCCAGCATCGACTTGCCCGAGCCCGGCTCGCCGACCATCAGCAGGCTGTGCCCGCCCGCGGCGGCGATTTCGAGCGCGCGCTTGGCGCTCGCATGTCCTTTTACGTCGGACAGGTCGGCATACAGGGGCGCGGCCCCGGCCGCAGCGGCGTGGATGCGGGCCCAGCCGTCCGCGCTGGGCGGCCCGGCTGGCTCGGCCTGCTGTGCGGCGGCGTCTGCCGGCATGAAGCGCTGCACCACATCCAGCAGGTGCCTGGCGCCGTACACCTCGCCCCCGGGCACCAAGGCCGCTTCTTTGGCGCTTTCGGTGGGCAACACCAGGCGTGTGGCGATGCCGCGGGTGTGCAGCGCAAGCGCCATGGCCAGCGCGCCGCGCACGGGCCGGAGCTCTCCTGAAAGGGAAAGCTCGCCGGCAAACTCATGCCCCGCCAGGCCTGCTGACTGTATTTGCCCGCTGGCGGCCAGGATGCCGAGCGCAATCGGCAGATCGAACCGGCCGGAGTCCTTGGGCAGGTCTGCCGGCGCCAGGTTGACTGTGATCCGTTTGTTATTTGGAAACTCGAGGCCGGCGTTCTGGATGGCCGAGCGCACGCGTTCGCGCGCTTCCTTGACCTCTGTTTCGGCCAGTCCGACCAGCGTAAAACTGGGCAGGCCGTTCGCCAGATGCACCTCGACCGTGACACTGGCCGCTTCCAGACCAAGCAAAGCGCGACTTTGCACCAAAGACAAGCTCATTCTTATTACTCTCCCCATTATGGTGCGCCCGTTTGTGGTCGAGCTTGTGCACCGCGGCGCCCGGAGGGGCGTCGCACCTGAACACTCTTGTAACTTTTCAAGCGGATTGCGGATGACGGGGCGGCCGCCGCGCGACTGGAAGAACGAGCACTTTGGCACGCTCCCTGCTATGAGACGGTGTCCCCCAACTATCCAACCAACTCCGAGGAGTCTCGATGATGCACCGTAAATTCGCCCAGGCAGTGGCCGTGGCCGGTCTTGCAGCCCTGCCGATGCTGGCGAGCGCCCAGCTCTCGGGGAATGTGGCCCTGACCAGCAACTACAAGTTCCGCGGCCAGGACCAGGACATGATCGGGAACAACGACTACGCCAAGACCAAGGGCTTCAAGCCCGCCATCCAGGGCGGCTTCGACTACGCCTTCGGCGAAAGCGGCTTCTATGTGGGCAACTGGAACTCCAGCGTCAACTGGCTCCAGGGCAACAGCATCGAGAGCGACCTCTACGGCGGCTACAAGTTCAAGGCCGGCCCGTTCGACCTGGACGTGGGCGCACTGACCTACATCTACCCGGGCAACTCCATCGGCAACACCACCGAGCTGTACGGCGCGGGCACCTGGGCCGACGAAGCCATCGGCTCGTTCACCCTGAAGTACTCGCACACGGTTTCCAAGGACTACTTCGGCTACGCCGGCTACAAGTCGGGCTCGGGCCTGAAGGGCCGCAACACCGGCTACCTGAACCTGGCCTACAGCAAGGAAATCGTGCCCAAGCTCACGCTGAAGGCGGCCGTGGGCTACACGCACATGTCCAGCGACATCCGCAGCCTGGGCTACAGGAGCTACGTGGACTACAACGTGGGCGTGTCGTATGACTTCGGCAACGGCCTGGCACTGGCCGGCTCGGTGCAGGGCGCCAACAAGAAGAGCTCTTACCTCGCGCTGAGCAACCCGGGCGTGGACCTGGGCTTCGGCCCGATTGGCGAGCAGTACTACTCGCCCAACAAGGCGCGCTTCATCGTTACGCTCAGCAAGACCCTGTAAGCAGGCACAAGAACAAGGTGCGGCCCAAGCTGCCGCACCATTCATCCATCCAAGAAGGAGAAAGTCATCATGAAGCTGGTCACAGCCATCATCAAACCGTTCAAGCTCGACGAAGTGCGCGAAGCACTGTCGGCCATCGGCGTGCAAGGCATCACGGTCACGGAGGTCAAGGGATTCGGTCGCCAGAAGGGCCACACCGAGCTGTACCGCGGCGCCGAGTACGTGGTCGACTTCCTGCCCAAGGTCAAGATCGAAGCGGCGGTGTCCGACGACCTCGTCGACCGCGTGATCGAAGCCGTCGAAGGCGCTGCCCGCACCGGCAAGATCGGTGACGGCAAGATTTTTGTCTACAACCTCGAGCAGGTCGTTCGCATCCGCACCGGTGAAACCGGCCGCGAAGCCCTCTGATCAGCCCGGAAAAAAACAACCATGAAAAAACTGCTTGTTTCTCTTGCGCTCGGCTTGAGCCTGCTCGCTGCCGGCACCGCCTCCTTCGCACAGGCGCCGGCGGCTGAAGCGCCGGCTGCCACGGCACCGGCTGCAACCGCCCCGGCTCCCGCTGCAGCCCCCGCGGCCGCGGCACCTGCCGCCGCGGCGCCCGCTGCTGCTGCCGAAGCAGCAGCGGGCGCGGCTCCCGCTCCTTCGTTCAACAAGGGTGACACCAGCTGGATGATGCTGTCCACGCTGCTCGTCATCATGATGACCATTCCCGGCCTGGCCCTGTTCTACGGCGGCCTGGTGCGCAGCAAGAACATGCTGTCGGTGCTGATGCAGGTGATGGTCACCTTCTCGCTGATCGTCGTGCTGTGGCTCATCTATGGCTACAGCCTTGCGTTCACCGAGGGAAATGCCTTCATCGGCGGCTTCGACCGGCTCTTCATGAAGGGCGTGTTCGATCCGGCCACCGGCGTGTTCGCACCGGGCGCCACCTTCAGCAAGGGTGTGTATATCCCCGAGCTGCTGTTCGCCGCCTTCCAGGCCACGTTCGCCGGCATCACCTGCTGCCTGATCGTGGGTGCCTTTGCAGAGCGCGCCAAGTTCTCGGCCGTGCTGCTGTTCATGGTGATCTGGTTCACCTTCAGCTATGCGCCGCTCGCCCACATGGTCTGGTTCTGGCTTGGCCCTGACGCCTACACCGCCGCCAGCGTGGTGGATGCCAACAACGCCAAGGCCGGCCTGATCTGGCAATGGGGTGCGCTCGACTTTGCGGGCGGCACCGTGGTGCACATCAACGCAGCCGTTGCAGGCCTGGTTGGCGCTTATGTCATCGGCAAGCGCGTCGGCTACGGCAAGGAAGCCTTCACGCCGCACTCGCTCACGCTCACCATGGTCGGCGCCTCGCTGCTGTGGGTCGGCTGGTTCGGCTTCAACGCAGGTTCGGCCCTCGAAGCCGGCACCAGCGCCGTGCTCGCCTTCATGAACACCTTCACCGCCACGGCAGCCGCCGTGCTCGCATGGTGCATCGGTGAAGCGCTGATGCGCGGCAAGGCCTCGATGCTGGGCGCCGCTTCGGGCGCCGTGGCAGGCCTCGTGGCCATCACCCCGGCCGCCGGCAATGTCGGCCTGATGGGCGCCATCATCATCGGCTTCATCGCCGGCTTCGCCTGCCTCTGGGGTGTCAACGGCCTCAAGAAGCTGCTCGGCGCGGACGACTCGCTCGACGTGTTCGGCGTGCACGGTGTCGGCGGTATCGTCGGCGCGCTGCTCACCGGCGTGTTCAACACCCAGGCTCTCGGCGGCCCCGGCCTCGTGGGCGACTGGGTCACGGCCAGCATCGTGTCCAACGGAATCGGTGCCCAGGTCTGGATCCAGCTCAAGGGCGTGCTGCTGACCATCGTCTGGTCTGGCGTGGTGGCGTTCATCGCCTTCAAGATCGCCGACCTCACCATCGGCCTGCGTGTGTCGGAAGAAGAAGAGCGCGAAGGCCTCGACATCTCCTCGCACGGCGAGACCGCATACAACAGGTAACCCCCCAGTCTTCGCGCACTTCGTGTCGCTTCGCCAACCCCCCTGCTGGGGGCAACACCAGAGGCCCGGCAAAGCCGGTTCCTCGGTGTTCCACGAAGGGGGCATGCGACGCGAAGACTGCTTATAAGAACTACACGGATAAATTTTTCAGCAAGGTCTCCTTTGGATGTTCAGCCCGCGAGCGCTTCGGCGTCAGCGGGCTTTTTTTTGGCCTGCGGGGGAGCGGATGCACAATGCCGGAATCATGTGGACCACCCTCGAAGACAGCCTTTGCGAGCTCGGCGAATCGCCGTTCTGGCACCCGCACGAACGCTCGCTTTACTGGCTCGACATTCCGGGGCGCGCGGTGCTGCGCACGCGCGGCGAAATCGGTACGCCGGGCGCAACGGTGGAGCGCTGGGCCCTGGCTACCGAGCCTGGCTGCATGGCTCCGGCGCGAAGCGGCGGGTTGGTGCTTGCGCTGCGCGACGGCATTTACCGGGCGCGCGAATGGGGCGGTGAACTGGTTGCGGTGGCGCGTGTGGAGCACGATGCGCGCACCATGCGCTTCAACGACGGCAAATGCGATGCGCTGGGCCGCTTCTGGGCCGGCTCGCTCAACGAGGCCAAGGACAGGGCCAATGCCGCGCTCTATTGCTTCGATGCCCGCACCGACACCGGTGTGTCGCCCACGTTGACGCAAATGGCCAACGAGTCCACCACCGGCAACGGGCTCGCTTTCTCGCCCGATGCCCGCACGCTCTACTGGGCCGACACTGCCGCGCATGTGGTGTGCGCCTGGGACTGGGACACCGAGGCCAATTCGCTTTCACGCGCGCGTGTGTTCCATCAGTTCGAGGCCAAGCCGCAGGGCTGGACGCCCGACTCACCGGTGCGCTACGAAGGCCGCCCGGATGGCGCCACCGTCGATGCGGAGGGCCACTATTGGGTCGCGATGTTCGAAGGTGCTCAGCTGCTGCGCTTCGCGCCGTCCGGTGAAATCGTGGCGTCCGTCCCTGTTCCAGTCCAGTGCCCGACCATGCCGTGTTTTGGTGGCGACGACCTAAAGACGCTGTTCGTCACCAGCGGCCGCAAGGGACGGCCCGCAGCAGAGATCGAGCGGTTGCCGGCATCGGGGACGGTGATTTCCATGCGCGTCGATGTGCCTGGGCTGCCTGTCAGCTTCTTCGAGGACTGAGATGGGGCATTCAGGGTGCGCACCCGCCGACGGGGTACCTTTCTCCGCGAATGTCCCCCGGCCTGCGGCCTCCTCCTTTATTTCGCTGCGCAAGGCACCCCATCGACGGGCGCGTGATTCAGATCAGCCGTTGATCAGCGTTGCACCAGCAGCGTGCCCAGGTGCACAGGGCATCGGGTGCTCCGCGCAGCGAAATAAAGGAGGAGGCGAAGGCGGGGGACATTCGCGGAGGGGAGTACCCGGTGGCCTGTGCACGCGCCCCGAACAGCGGCGCCAACAAAACCTCCCAGGAGGTTAGACAAAAGTGGCCCTCCAGCACATCCCGCCCATCCAGTGCCTCCTGACGTTCGAAGCCGTGGCCAGACTGCGAAATGCCGGACGAGCTGCAGACGAACTGTGCGTAACGCCCAGCGCCGTGAGCCACCGCATCCGGCAACTCGAATCGCACGTCGGCTTCAAGCTCTTCGGCCGCAGCGACTTCAGCCTCACCGCTGACGGCGCTGCCTACCTTGCCAACGTGCGCACCGGCCTTGCGGCGCTTCAAGCCATGCCCACCGGCAACGCGGCGCAGCAACGCGCCACACGCCTTCGCATTGCCGTCACGCCCACCTTCAGCCGCCAGTTCCTCATGCCGCGGCTCGAACTGTTCCGCAACATCTATCCGGACATCGAACTCGTTCTGCAGGTGTCCATTCCGCTGCTCGACGTGACCGCCGAGCAGGCCGATCTTGAAGTGCGCTACGGCACCGGTGCGTACGCCGATTGCGAACACCGCCTGCTGCTCGAAGAAGAGGTGGTGCCCGCCTGCAGCCCGAGCTTCCTCAACGAGTTCGGGCCCTTCGACGGCTTTCGCACCGCCGCCGAAATTGCCAGCGCCCGCCTCATTCGCAGCCCGCTCGAGCCTTGGAGCACCTGGTTTGCAAGCTGCGGCATCGACCAGCCCGAACCGCATGTCGGCTCGCAATTCAATGACCTGGGCCTGGTCTACGACGCGGCCGCCAGCGGCTTTGGCGTTGCGCTCGTGCGGCTGAAGATGGGTGCCGCATGGCTCGAGTCGGGTCGGCTGGTGCCGCTTTCCGACCGGCCCGTGCCGTCGCCGCACCGCCACACCATCTGCTGGCAGCCCGGCACGCTCGAGCGCTGGGAATGCGCCGCATTTGTGGACTGGCTGGCGCAGAGCCTGCGCTGAAGAAAAAAAAAGAAGAAGGCGCTGCGCGGCAAAGTTCTCTCAAGCGCCACGCAAAAAAGCTTCAACCCGGCGCCGCCGCATTTGCGTAGAGTGCGCTACACCACGAGACACATCCGCCCGACAAAAAGAGGCTTGCCGCATGAACGCGCCGCTTACCCCTGCCCAGCACGATTCGCTGCAGAAATCCGAACGCCAGTCGCAGGTCGTGCGCGCCCTGCAGGCCCACCTGCCGGCGCATGCGCTCATCTGGCACGCCGAGGACACCACGCCCTACGAGTGCGACGGCCTCACCGCCTACCGCCAGCGCCCGCTGGTGGTGGCGCTGCCAGAAACCGAAGCCCAGGTGGCCGCCGTGCTCAAGACCTGCCACCAGCTCGGTGTGCCCGTGGTGGCGCGCGGCGCCGGCACCGGGCTCTCGGGCGGCGCCATGCCGCATGCGCTGGGCGTCACGCTTTCGCTCGCCAAGTTCAACCGCATTGTGAAGATCGACCCGGTGAGCCGCACGGCCGTGGTGCAGTGCGGCGTGCGCAACCTCGCCATCAGCGAGGCGGCCGCGCCTTTCAACCTTTACTACGCGCCCGATCCGTCGAGCCAGATCGCCTGCACCATTGGCGGCAACGTGGCCGAGAATTCGGGCGGCGTGCACTGCCTGAAATACGGCCTCACGCTGCACAACGTGCTGCGCGTGCGCGGCTTCACGGCCGAGGGCGAGGCCGTCGAGTTCGGCGGCGAGGCGCTCGATGCACCGGGGCTCGACCTGCTCGCGCTGGTCATCGGTAGCGAAGGCATGCTGGCCGTGACCACCGAGGTCACCGTCAAGCTCGTGCCCAAGCCGCAGCTCGCGCGCTGCATCATGGCCAGCTTCGACGACGTTCGCAAAGCCGGCGATGCGGTGGCGGCGGTGATTGCCGCCGGCATCATTCCCGCGGGGCTCGAGATGATGGACAAGCCCATGACCGCCGCGGTCGAAGACTTTGTGCGCGCGGGCTACGACCTGGATGCGGCGGCCATCCTGCTGTGCGAATCCGACGGCACGCCCGAAGAAGTGGAAGAAGAAATCGGCCGCATGACCGCGGTGCTGCGCGGGTGCGGCGCCACCGCCATTGCGGTGAGCAACAGCGAAGAAGAGCGCATGAAGTTCTGGAGCGGGCGCAAGAACGCCTTTCCGGCGTCGGGCCGCATCAGCCCCGACTACATGTGCCTCGATTCGACCATTCCGCGCAAGCGGCTCGCGGACATCCTGCTCGCCATTCAGCAGATGGAGAAAAAATACAACCTGCGCTGCTGCAACGTGTTCCACGCGGGCGACGGCAACCTGCATCCGCTGGTGCTGTTCGATGCCAACGACCCCGACGAGCTGCACCGCTGCGAGCTTTTCGGCGCCGACATTCTCGAGACCAGCGTGGCCATGGGCGGCACCGTGTCGGGCGAGCACGGCGTGGGCGTGGAAAAGCTCAACAGCATGTGCGTGCAGTTCACCGCGGCCGAAAACGAACAAATGTTCGGCGTCAAGCGAGCGTTCGATCCGGCCGGCCTGCTGAACCCCGGCAAGGTGATTCCCACGCTGCAGCGCTGTGCCGAATACGGCAAGCAGGTGGTGCGCGGCGGGCAACTGCCGCACCCCGATCTGCCGCGCTTCTGAAAAAACAAAAGAGACCATGGATCAAGCCCTCAGCCAGATCGTCGAGCGCATCCGCGCTGCGGCCTCTGATGCCACGCCGCTGCGCATTCGCGGCGGCGGCACCAAAGACTTTCACGGCGAGGTGCTGCAAGGAGAAATCCTTGGCACCAGCGGCCTTGCGGGCATCACGAGCTACGAGCCCAGCGAGCTGGTGGTTACCGTGCGCGCCGGCACGCCGCTCGCCGAACTCGAGGCTGCATTGGCCGAAAAAGGGCAGTGCCTTCCTTTCGAGCCGCCGCACTTCGCAGGCGGCGGCACGGTGGGCGGCATGGTCGCCGCCGGGCTCAGCGGCCCTGCGCGCGCGAGCGTAGGCGCGGTGCGCGACTACGTGCTCGGCGCGACGCTGGTCAACGGCCGCGCCGAGGTGCTGAGTTTCGGCGGGCAGGTCATGAAGAACGTGGCCGGTTATGACGTTTCGCGCGTGCTGGCGGGGTCGCTCGGCACGCTGGGCGTGATCGCGGAGGTCAGCCTCAAGGTGCTGCCCGTCGCGCCCGCCGAAGCCACACTGGCGTTCGCCTGCAGCCAGGCGGATGCGCTGCGCCTGCTCAACGAGTGGGGCGGCCGGCCGCTGCCGCTGAACGCGAGCTGCTGGGTCGAGCAAGCCGGCGCGGGCACCTTGTACCTGCGCCTGCGTGGTGCGGTTGCGGCGGTGGAAGCCGCTTGCACGCACCTGGGCGGCGAGCGCCAAGACAACGCAAGTGCCGCGCTCCATTGGCAGTTGCTGCGCGACCAGCAGCATCCCTGGCTTGCCGGCGATGTGGATTCCATGGCGCTCTGGCGCCTGTCGGTGCCGCAGACCGCGCCGGTGCTCGCCATGGATGGCAGCGCACCGCTCGTCGAGTGGCACGGCGCGCAGCGCTGGTACAAGGCGGCGCCCGAACAAGTCGCACAAATCCGCGGCATTGCGCATGCGGTGGGAGGGCACGCCACGCTGTTCAGGATGCCCGCTTCCCACACGACGGATGCAGCGGTTCCCCGCTTCGACGCCATGAGCGCCCCGGTCGCCCGCATCCATCGCGCGCTGATGCACGAGTTCGATCCGCAGCGAATCTTCAACCGCGGCCGGCTCCTCGCAGCCGAATAGAAAAACAACCGACACCCTTTCCGCGATGCAAACCGAACTCGCCCCCGAATTCCGCGACACCGACGAAGGCCGCGAGGCCGAAGCCATTCTGCGCAAATGCGTGCACTGCGGCTTCTGCACTGCCACCTGCCCTACCTACCAGCTGCTGGGCGACGAGCTCGATGGTCCGCGCGGCCGCATCTACCTGATCAAGCAGGTGCTCGAAGGCAAGGAACCCACGCGCAGCACGCAGCTGCACCTGGACCGTTGCCTGACCTGCCGCAACTGCGAAAGCACCTGCCCGAGCGGCGTGCAGTACGGCCACCTGGTCGACATCGGCCGCAAGATCGTCGACGAGAAGGTGCCTCGGCCGGCGATGGAGTCGGTCACGCGCTGGCTGTTGAAAGAAGGCCTGCCGTCGCCGCTTTTCGCGCCCGCGATGAAGCTCGGCCAGGCGGTGCGCGGGCTCTTGCCCGATGCGCTCAAGGCCAAGGTTCCGGCCAGGCAGGAAGCCGGCGCGTGGCCCACCGCCACGCACGCGCGCAAGGTGCTGATGCTCGCGGGCTGCGTGCAGCCGTCGATGATGCCCAACATCAACACAGCGACGGCGCGCGTGCTCGATGCGGCGGGCATTCAGGCCGTAGTCGCGAAGGAGGCCGGCTGCTGCGGCGCCGTGAAGTTCCACCTCAACGACCAGGAAGGCGGCAAGGCGCAGATGCGCGCCAACATCGACGCCTGGTGGCCGGGGGTTGAACGCAACGAGGTCGAAGCCATTGTGATGAACGCTTCAGGCTGCGGCGTCACCGTGCGCGAGTACGGCCACATCCTGCAGCACGACCCGGCCTACGCGGTCAAGGCGGCACGCATCAGCCAGCTGACGCGCGACCTGAGCGAACTGCTGCCCGACCTGGTGCCGGCCCTGAAGGCGCGCGTGCGCGCGCCGCAGGGCGTGGTGGCCTATCACCCGCCCTGCACGCTGCAGCACGGGCAGAAGCTGCGCGGCGGTGTCGAGACGCATCTGCGCGCGCTGGGCTTCGACATGCGCGTGGCCATGAACGAATCGCACCTGTGCTGCGGCTCGGCGGGCACGTATTCGGTGCTGCAGCCAGAGCTTGCGTACCCGCTGCGCGACCGCAAGCTCGGCCATCTGCGGCAATTGCAGCCGAGCGTCATTGCTTCGGCCAACATCGGCTGCATCACGCACCTGCAAAGCGGCAGCCAGGAAACGCCCGTGCGCCACTGGGTGGAGCTGCTGGACGCCGCGCTGGCGCCGGCCTGATCGCACACCGAAGAGCGCCCTGGTCCGACTCGCGCGCAAGCGGCTTGCGCCGCATCATGGCGGCACCGATTCTTCCAAGGAGCAAGCCTCATGTCTTCCGTTCAAGCTTTCATCGGCCAGGCGAACTTGCGGCGCGCATTGCTGGCCTTTGCCTGCGCAGTGGGTGCCGTTGGCGCGCAGGCGCAGTCGGCCATGCCGCAGTGGAAGGGGGAGGGCGCGGTGCGCTATGTGTGCGGCGGCATCGGTTCGGACGAATCGAACGCCATGCGCGCGGCCATGAAGGAGCATCCGATGGCGCTGCTTTTTGCGCGCTCCGATGGTGCCTACCTGGCGGATGTGCAGGTCGACATCAAGGGCTCCGGCGGCGCGCCTTCGCTGGCATTGCGCGCCAGCGGGCCGGTCTGCCTGGTCGATTTGCCCGCGGGCCGCTATACGGTGGATGCCGCCACGGCGGGCGGCAGCGCACAGAGCCAATCGGTGACCGTGGGCGGCAGCCCCAAGACGGCCAGCTTCCGGTTCTGACCGGGGTTCTTGCGGGGGTTCAGCCCGCCGCCAGCGCGGCCTCGATATCAGGCGTGAGCGAAGCGGGCGTGTCGAGCGGCGCATAGCGCTTTTGCACCTTGCCGTCGCGCCCCACCAAAAACTTGGTGAAGTTCCACTTGATGGCCGTGCTGCCCAGGAGGCCCGGCTTCTCCTTGGTGAGCCACTGGTAGAGCGGCGCGGCGCCGCTGCCGTTGACGTCGATCTTCTCCATCATCGGAAAACTCACGCCGTAGTTCGTGGTGCAGAAGGCGCCGATTTCCTCGTTGGTGCCCGGGTCTTGCGAGCCGAACTGGTTCGACGGAAAACCGAGCACCACCAGCCCTTGGGCCGCATACTTTTCGTGCAGCGCCTCGAGGCCTGCGAACTGCGGCGTGAAGCCGCACTTGCTGGCCGTGTTCACGATCAGCAGCACCTTGCCCCGGAAGTCGGAGAGCTTCACGCTCTTGCCGTCGATTTGCCTGGCTTCGAAGTCGTAGATGCCGGTCATGCGCGTACCTCAGGTGGTGGAAGACGAAAGGCGATCATCGCCCTCTGCCGGCGTTCGCGCAAACGCCGACCACACGGCCGCCAGCACGATCAGCGCGCCGCCGGCCAGGATGCGCGGGCTCATGTCGGCGGCGCCCAGCGCCACCGACGAAACGCTGGCGAACAGCACCTCCGACAGCATGATCACCGCGGTGGCGCTGGCCGCGAGCCGGGCTGCGCCGTACTGCAGGCAGAAGTTGGCCGCCACGAAACCCACGCCCAGCAATGCGGCCCAGCCGATCCAGCCCGGCTGGGCCGACAGGGGAGAACCAAAGGCACCGAGCAGGGTGCCCGCGGCCGCGGCGATGCCGGACACCATCGCGCAGCCGCAGAACATGGCCAGCGCGCGCGATTCACCGGGGGCGCTGTGCAGGTGGCGCAGCAGGATGTTGGTCACGGCAAAGCTGAAGCCGGCCGCCACGCCCAGCCAGTCCGGCAGGCTGGAAGGCACGGGCCAGTCGACGCCCGGCGCCTTGAGCACCACCACCACGCCAATGAGGGCCAGCGCCACGCGCGCAAGCGCGCCGGCCGTGGGCCGCTCGCCCAGCACGGCCCAGCCCAGCAGCACGCTCCACAGCGGCATCAGGTAGAAAAGCAGCACCACCCGCACCACGTCGCCCTGCGTGACGGCCCAGTTGAAGCCCAGGTTGGTAAAGCCGGCCGCAAGGCCCAGCGCCACCAGCATGGGAAACGCCGCAAAGCCGCGCCAGGCATGCCGGCGAAAGAAGCCCATCGCGAGCGATATCGCCACGTAGATGAGGCAGGTGGTCCACACCGGGTGCAGCCCATGGCTTTCGATGTGACGGAACGGAAACCACGAAACGCCCCATACAAAGGCGTTGAAGATCAGTGCGAGGGCAGCCATGGTGGAGGATTTTTCGTGGAACACCGTGGAACCGGCTTTGCCGGGCCACCGGTGTTGCCCCCGGTGAGGGGGTGGGCGAAGCGACACGAAGTGCGCGCAGCCTGGGGGAGGTCAATGATGCTTGTCGCTACGGGCGATGGCGAGCAGGTGCTCGACTTCTTCGGGATATTTGCGCAGGTTGTGATGATGCCAGCGCTGGATGATCCACATGCAGCCCGCGACCACTCCGCCGAAAGCGCCGATGGCCGCATACGCCGACAGGCCCAGCCCGGTGCAGGCGCTGTAGAAGCCGCCGAGCAGCAGGATGCAGGCCTGTTCGTTGAAGTTCTGCACCGCAATGGAACGGCCCGCGCCCATGAGGTTGTGGCCGCGGTGCTGCAGCAGCGCGTTCATCGGCACCACCAGAAAGCCGCCCAGCCCACCCAGCAGAATGAGGAACGGCACGGCGATCCACACGTTGCCGATCAGGTTCATGCTGATCACCAGCAGGCCCATGGCAATGCCCATCGGGATCACGCGGGTGGCCATGTCCAGGCGCATGCGCATCGACGCCACGATGGCGCCCACCGCCATGCCGATGGTCACCACGCCGGTGAGCGCCGTGGCCTGCGTGGTGTTGTAGTTGAGTGCGAGCGAGGCCCAGGCCAGCACGATGTACTTGAGGTTGGCCCCGGCGCCCCAGAAGAGCGTGGTGGTGGCCAGCGAGATCTGCCCCAGCTTGTCGCGCCACAGGCGTGCGTTGCAATGCCAGAAGTCAGGCAGCAGCGCCAGCATGTTGCGCGCGAGGCCGTGCTCCGGAATGGCGCGCAGCGGCCGCATTTCGACGCCGGTGTGCGGAATGCGCGTGTTGAACCAGGCCGCCAGTGCGTAGACGAAGATCAGCACCGCAATGGCCGCTTCGGCCGGCGAATCGATGCCGGTGTCGATGAGCGGCATGTCGAAGGACAGCAGCTGGGTGGACACCGCGTGCCCCACCAGCGAGCCGCCGAGCACGATGCCCAGCAGGATCGAGGCGATGGTGAGGCCTTCGATCCAACCGTTGGCTTTTACCAACTGCGAGGCCGGCAGCAGCTCGGTCAGGATGCCGTACTTGGCCGGCGAATACGCCGCGGCGCCAAGCCCCACGATTGAATAGGAAAGCAGCGGGTGCGAGCCGAACAGCATCATCAGGCAGCCGACCACCTTGATTGCGTTGCTGATGAACATCACCCGCCCCTTGGGCAAGGCGTCGGCAAAGGCGCCCACCAGCGGCGCCAGCACCACATAGAAGACGGCGAAGATCGGCACCAGCGCCGCTCTCTGCCATTCGGCCGCTCCCGAGCTGCGCATGAGCTCGACCGCCACGACAAAGATCGCGTTGTCGGCCAGCGACGAAAAGAACTGGGCCGACATGATCGTGTAGAAACCGCGCTTCATCGATGGGCTGGCTGGCCAGTGGGGTGCTGGCAGTAGTGAGAAAGTGTCGCGTCTTTTTGGCGAATGGGCGGTTATAGCATGGGGGTACGACCGGGAAATCAGCGTTGCCACCCTGGACGTTTCTTCCCGGGAAGATGCTAAAACCCATCTATTACCAATCGACGTCCCCCATGCCGCGTCCCATCCTTGCTACCGTCCACACCGCCGCACTTCGCCACAACCTCGACCGCGTGCGCCGCGCCGCCGTCGATGCCCGCGTCTGGGCTGTGGTCAAAGCCAATGCCTATGGCCACGGCATCGAGCGGGTGTATGACGGCCTTCGCGGCGCCGACGGCTTTGCGTTGCTCGACCTGGCCGAAGCCGAACGGGTGCGCGCACTCGGCTGGCGCGGCCCCGTGCTGCTGCTCGAAGGCGTGTTCGACGCGCGCGACCTGGAGCTGTGCTCGCGCCTCGACCTCTGGCACACGGTGCATTGCGACGAGCAGATCGACATGCTCGCGGCCCACAAGACGCTCAAGCCGCAGCGCGTGTTTCTCAAGATGAATTCCGGCATGAACCGCCTGGGCTTCGCGCCCGAGCGCTTCGGCTCGGCCTGGACGCGGCTCAACGCGCTGCCGCAGGTGGACGAGATTTCGCTGATGACGCATTTCAGCGACGCCGACGGCCCGCGCGGCATTGCGCACCAGCTCGAAGCGTTCGAACGCGTCACACGCGACCTGCCGGGCGAGCGCTCCATTGCGAACAGCGCCGCCACCTTGCGCCATGCCTCGCAAACCCGCGGCGACTGGGTGCGCCCGGGCATCGTGCTGTACGGCAGCGCGCCCGACTTTCCGCAGCACGACACCGCGCATTGGCAACTGCAGCCCACCATGACGCTCGCGACCAAGCTCATCGGCGTGCAGCAGCTGAAGGCGGGCGACACCATCGGCTACGGCTCCAACTTCACGGCCGACGGGCCGCTCACCATCGGCGTGGCGGCTGTAGGCTACGCTGACGGCTATCCGCGCCACTGCAACACCGGCACGCCGGTGCTGGTGAACGGCGTGCGCACGCGCATGGTGGGCCGCGTGAGCATGGACATGATCACCGTCGACCTGACGCCCGTGCCCGACGCGAAGTTCGGCGCCGAGGTCACGCTGTGGGGCCGTTCGGCCGCAACCGGCGCCGTGCTGCCCATCGACGAGGTCGCGCAGGCCGCCGGCACCGTTGGCTATGAACTCATGTGCGCGGTGGCACCGCGCGTGCCGTTCGCTCCCGCCGACGAATGAAGGTTCTCTCCGACTGGCGCTCGGTGCGCCTGTGGGAAACCCGGCTCGAGCACGAGCTTCATCGCAACTACAGCCTGCGCACGCACGGCATCCTGATCGGTACCTTCACGCTGCTGCTGATGTGGGGCGTGTCGGCTCGCGCCGCGGTGTGTGTGTGGCGCGCGAAGGCTGGCTGATGGCGGCCGTGCGGCTGCTGCTGTAGAAAAAGAACTGAAGCGGCCGCTCAATACAACCCGAGCTGCCGCATCCGGAGCCGAGCCAACCCCAGCAGCGCATCGGTGAACGGCGTGGCCACCGCCGTCAGCTCCCCCAGTTCGCGCACCACCGTGACCAGCGCATCGAGTTCCACCGACCGTCCGGCCTCCACGTCCTGCAGCATCGAGGTCTTGAACGCGCCGAGCTTCATCGTCACCGCATGCCGGTCTTCGGGGCTCTGCGTGATCTCGATACCGATGCGGCGGCCGATTTCCTTGGCCTCGAGCATCACGGCCGAGATGAAGCCGCGCACGTAGTCGTCGCCCATGATCAGGTCGGTGGTGGTGCCCGTCAGCGCGCTGATGGGGTTCACTGTCATGTTGCCCCAGAGCTTGAACCACACATCCTTCTGGATCTGCGGCGACAGCGTGGCGTCGAAGCCGCCGTTCTTGAGCAAATCGACCAGCTTCTTCACGCGCGGCGTGGCTTCGCCCGAGGGTTCGCCAACGATCAGCCCGTTGCCGAAGTGATGCCGCACCACGCCCGGCGCATCGAGCGAGCAGCTCGCATGCACCACGCAGCCGATCACGTTGCGCGCGGGAATGGCCTTGGCAATCGCGCCGTCCGGGTCGACGGCTGCCAGGCGGTGGCCGGTGATGGCCCCGCCGAACCCGCCTTCGAGAAACCACCAGGGCACGCCGTTCATCGCCACCAGCACGATGGTGTCGGGCCCGATGAGCGGGCCGATACGTTCGGCCACGCCGGCCAGCGCGGGCGCCTTCACCGCAATGACCACGAGGTCTTGCGTGCCCAGCGATTCGGGCTCGGCCACCGCGTTGACCGGCACGCGCGTGCGCACGTCGCCGCGCATCAATGAGAGGCCGTCCTGCTGCAATGCCGCGAGCGTGGCGCCGCGCGCCACCACGTTGAGCCGCTCGCCGGCCTGCGCGAGGCCGGCGCCGATCCATCCGCCGATTGCGCCGGCGCCGTAGATGCAAATCTTCATAAAGGAGGCTGCCTCAGTTTCTGTAGCTCGGGTCGATGCGATCGACCTGGCGCACCAGTGCATCGAACACGTCTTGCCCGGCGCCATGCTCTGGGCTGAACTGCAGCGCATCGCGCGTGCAGCGCTCGGCAATTTCTTCGCTCACGGGAATGGCCGCGCCCATCGAAAAGGTGGCCATCTGCACCTCGCAGGCGCGCTGCAAGGTCCACAGAATGGCGAAGGTCTGGGGCAGGGTCTGGCCCCAGGCCAGCAGGCCATGGTTGCGCAGGATCACCGCGTTGCGGTTGCCGATGCTCTTGAGGAGGCGCGGGCCTTCGTCGGCATGGATGGTGATGCCCTCGAAGTCGTGGTACGCCACCATGCCGTGCAGCTGGGCGGTATAGAAATTGGTCTGCTGCAGGCCGCCCTGCAGGCAGGCCACGGCCACGCCGGCCGTGGTGTGGGTGTGCATTACGCAGTGCGCGCCGGGCAGGCCGTCATGAATGGCGGCGTGCACCGTGAAACCGGCCGGGTTGACCGGATAAGTCGAGCCGTCGAGCACCTTGCCCTGCAGGTCGATCTTCACCAGGTTGCTGGCCGTGACCTCGCCGTAATGCAGCCCGAAGGGGTTGATGAGGAACTGCTTCTCTCCACCCGTCACGCTGTCGGGCAGCCGCAGCGTGATGTGGTTGTAGATCATCTCGGTCCAGCCCAGCATCGCGAAGACGCGATAGCAGGCCGCAAGCTGTTCGCGCGCGGCGCGCTCGTCCGGATGGATCGAGGGATGGACCAGCGCCGACGGCGCCGCGGGAGTGGAGAGTGTGTTCATTGCAGTTCCTTCATATGGTTAGCCCTCTGCGGTGAAGCCGACTTCCTTGACGATCGGCGCCCACTTCGCGGTGTCTTTCTTGAGCAGGTCGGTCAGCTCGCCGGGTGTGGAAGACATGGCTTCCAGCCCGAAGTTGCCGAGGCCTTCGATCACGTCCTTGTGCGCCAGCGCGGTCTTCATGGATGCGTTCAGCCGCGCGACCACGTCCGGCGATGCCTTGGCGGGCAGGAAAAAGGCGAACCACTCGCTGTGCGCCATGTCCTGGATGCCTTGCTCGCCGAAGGTGGGCACATCGGGCGCGAAGCGGCTGCGCTTGGAGCCCGAAACGCCCAGGATGCGCACCTTGCCCGAAGCCAGGTGCTGTGTGATGTCGCCGATGGGCCCCGACACGGCCGAGATGTTGCCGCCCAGCAGGTCGAGCATGGCCGGCTGCGTGCCGCGGTAGGCGGCATGCTTGAGTTCGACGCCGCCCTTCTTGCCCAAGAGCGCGCCGATGAAGTGCGGCGTGGAGCCCGCGGCGGGCGAGCCGAAATTGGCGCCGGTCGGATTGGCCTTGGCCCAGGCCAGGAACTCGGGCACCGTCTTCACGTTGGCAGGCACCGAGGGGCCGACCGCAAAGCCGAAGTCGAAGATGCAGGCGATGCTGACCGGCGTGAGGTCGACCATCGGGTCGTACGGCAGCTTCTTGTAGATGTGCGGATAGATCGTGAGGATCGAGGTCGGCGTCTGCAGGATGGTGGCGCCGTCGGCGGGCCGGCCCTTCACGTAGCTCACGGCGATCTGGCCGCCCGCGCCGGTGCGGTTTTCGACCACGGCGGATTTCGCGTAGTCGGGGCTGAGCTTCTGCGCGATGCGGCGGCAGGTGGTGTCCGAGGTGCCACCGGCCGCAAAGCCGGTGACGATGGTGGCGGTTTCGAGCGAGGCTTGCGCGAAGGCGTGCTGGCCCAGGCTGGCAAGCAGCGCCGAGGCGCCGGTGGTCTGCAGCAACTGGCGGCGGGTGAATGTCATGGTGTGTCTCCGGGTGTTGGTGGTTGGTTGCGGGTTTACGACTCGTCGCGCAGCCAGGTGACTGCGCCCGAATGGGTCACTGCGCCCTGATGGGCAGGACGCACGGTGAGCGCGTATTTTTCCAGCAAGCCGCGGTGCGCCACCCCCGCGTTTACCTCACGTTTGGAGAGCCGAAGCGCAATTTCTTCGGGCGTGAGTTCCACCGAAATGCTGCGCGCATCGGCGCGCGCGTCGATGGCCACCACATCGCCGTCCCGCAGCACCGCAATCGGCCCGCCGTCGGCTGCTTCGGGGCCGGCATAGCCGATGCACAGGCCGCGCGTGGCGCCGGAAAAGCGGCCGTCGGTCAGCAGCGCCACCTTGTCGCCCATGCCCTGGCCGTAGAGCAGGGCGGTAATGCCCAGCATCTCGCGCATGCCGGGGCTGCCCTTGGGGCCTTCGTTGCGGATCACGATCACATCGCCGGGCTGGTAGCGGCGGTTCTGCACCGCCGTCTGGGCTTCTTCTTCGGAGTTGAAAACGCGCGCCGGGCCGCGGTGCACCAACGTCTTCAATCCTGCAGTCTTGAGCAGCGCACCTTCGGGACAGAGATTGCCCTTGAGCACGGCCAGGCCGCCATCGCGCGTGATCGGGTTGCCGGCTGCGCGCACCACGCGGCCGTCGGGCGCGGCGGCATCGGCCAGCTCCTCGGCCATGGTGCGGCCGGTGAAGGTGAGCGCGTCGCCGTGCAGAAAGCCTTGCTCCATCAGCGTGCGAAGAATGACGCCTGCGCCTCCGATATAGAACACGTCGCGCGCGAGGTATTGGCCGCCCGGGCGCAGGTCGGCAATGAGCGGCGTGCGCGCGAAGATCTCGGCCACGTCGTCCAGGTGGAACTTGATGCCGGCTTCGTGCGCAATGGCCGGCAGGTGCAGCGCGGCGTTGGTCGAGCCGCCCGTGGCCGAAACCACGGCGCAGGCGTTTTCGAGCGCCTTGCGCGTGACGATGTCGCGTGGCAAGGGGCTGTCTCCCATCACCGCCTTCATGAGATTCTTCGCGGCGCGGCGCATCAAGGGCGCCCGCTCGCTGAACACCGCCGGCACCATGCTCGAGCCGATGGGCGCAAGGCCCAGCGCCTCGGACACCATGCCCATGGTGTTGGCCGTGAACTGGCCCGCGCAGGCGCCCGCCGTGGGCAGGCAGGCTCGGCTCATGGCGTCGAGTTCGTCGTGCGTGGCGGTGCCGGCCAGTACCTTGCCGATGGTCTCGTAGGTGTCGACCACGTTGAGGTCGCGGCCATCGGGCCCGGGCATCTGCCCCGGCAGCGCCGAGCCGCCATGCACGAACACGCTCGGCACATTGCAGCGCACCATGCCCATCATCAAACCCGGCAGGTTCTTGTCGCAGGCGCCAATGGCAAAGATGCCGTCCCACTGGTGGCCGCGCGTGGAGGCTTCGACGCTGTCGGCAATCAGCTCACGCGAGATCAGCGAGAAGCGCATGCCCGAATGCGCCATGGTGAGCCCGTCGCTCACCGACACCACCGGGCATTCATGCGGCGTGCCGCCGCCGGCGTAGATGCCGGTCTTGGCGTGCTGCGCCTGCTCGCGCAGGTTGAGGTTGCACGGGCTCATTTCGCCGCCGGTGTGGAACACGCCGATGTGCGGGCGTTCGATGTCCTCGTCGTCCTGGCCCAGCGCATGCAGAAAGCTGCGCGTGGTCGCGCGGATCGTGCCTTCGCGGATGGTGGCGGAGCGGAAGCGCTTGAGCTTGGAGTCGGTCGGGGAAGTCATGGCGCAGGCAAGCGAAGGGTTTCAGTAGCCGTTGGGCGTGGCGGCGCCGGCGGCGTTCTTGTCGGTTTTGTACTTGGCCGCCAGCTGTTTCGCTGCCGCCGTGAGCAGAATGGTGTCCACCCCCACGGCCACGAACTGCGCGCCGGCGGCCAGCCACTTGCGCGCTTGCTCCTCGGTGGTCGAGAGAATGCCCGCCGCCTTGCCGGCCTTGCGGATACGCGCAATGGCGTCGGCGATCACGGCCTGCACCTCGGGGTGGTTCGGCTGGCCCACGAAGCCCATCGATGCCGACAGATCGGCCGGCCCGATGAACACGCCGTCCACGCCGGGGGTGGCGGCAATGGCGTCGAGGTTCTTCATGGCTTCGACCGTCTCGGCCTGCACCAGCAGGCAGGTCTGAGCGTTGGCTTCATGCAGGTAGCCGGGGTAGGCCTGCCAGCGCGAGGCGCGCGCCAGGGCGCTGCCCATGCCGCGGATGCCTTCGGGCGGGTAGCGCATGCCCTGCACCATGCGTGCGGCCTGTTCGGCCGTGTCGACCATGGGCACCAGGATGGTTTGCGCGCCGATGTCCAGGTATTGCTTGAGCAGCGTGGTGTCGCCCACCGGAACGCGCACCACGGGGTGCGAGCGCTCCGACTCGGGCTGCGCCGACCATGCGCTGGAGATGCCCTGCAGCTGCGCGAGCACCGAACGCACGTCGTTGGGCGCATGCTCGCCATCGACCAGCAGCCAGTCGTAGCCGGTGCCGGCCAGGATCTCGGCCACGTAGCCATCGGCCAGGCCGACCCAGAGGCCGATTTTCTGTTCGCCGGCCTGCATGGCCTGCTTGAAGGTGTTGAGCGGTGTTTGCATGGAAGTCTTTCAGGCGAAACGAAAGGCGATGCTGCCGAGCGGGCCGTAGTCGGCATGGAAGGTGTCGCCCGGCAGGGCGGTGGTCGGCCGGGTGAACGAGCCGCCGAGCACCACTTCGCCGGCCTCGAGGTATTCGTCCCACGGCGCAAGCTTGTTGGCCAGCCAGGCCACGCCCGTGGCCGGGTGGTTGAGCACGGCCGCGGCCACGCCCGATTCCTCGATCACGCCGTTCTTGTAGAGCAGCGCGCTCACCCAGCGCAGGTCCACCGCATCGGGCTTGACCGGGCGCCCGCCGAGCACGATGCCCGCATTGGCTGCATTGTCGGCAATGGTGTCGAACACCTTGCGCGGCGCTTTTGTGTGGCGGTCGAACTGCTCGATGCGCGCGTCGATGATCTCGATGGCGGGCACCACGTAGTCGGTGGCGGCCAGCACGTCGAAGATCGTGACGTTCGGGCCTTGCAGCTTCTTGCCGAGGATGAAGGCCAGCTCCACCTCGATGCGCGGCGCGATGAAGCGCTTGAAGGGAATGTCGCTGCCCTGCTCGAAGAACATGTCGTCGAGCAGCGTGCCGTAGTCGGGCTCGTCGATCTGGCTGGACAGCTGCATGGCGCGCGAGGTAAGGCCGATCTTGTGGCCCTTCACGGTGCGGCCTTCGGCGATCTTGGCCTTGACCCATTCGCGCGAGATGGCATAGCCGTCTTCCACCGTCATTTCGGGGAAGCGCTTGGAAAAATGCTCGACCTGCACGCGCGACTTCTCGCTTTCGTGCAGTTCGGCCGCCAGCCTGGCAATGGTGTCGGAGGTGAGCATGAGCTTATTTGTTGAAGAGGGGATGCAGGTTGCTGTGCTTGCCGTCATACACCTGGCCCGGGCTTTCGTCTATCTGCAGCGTGATGCCTATGTGGCGCTTGTCGAAAATCGGTTCGAAATGCGCGCGCACGTCGGCCAGCAGTTCGTCGCCGGCCTTTTTTTTCACGGCTTCGGAGCGCCCGCCCGCCATGCGGATGTTGAGGTACACGAAGGCGTAGTCGGCCTTGCCGTCTGCCACCGCATAGTGCGCGGCCGGGTAGGCCAGCACGCGCGTGCCACCGATGGGAAACACCGGTTTGCCGGCCTCGTCGTGCTGCTTCAGCATGGTGTCGGCCAGCGTGCGGCAAAGCGCCGACATGTCGGTTTCGGCTTCGATGTTGGGCGTGTACAGAATGACGAGGTGCGGCATGCCGGTGTTCCGTTCATTTATTCAATGGACATCGTCGCGGCGGTGCATGTCACCGCGAAGATGGGTATGGCCTTCATGTGCAGGATGCGGCCCTTGCCGCGCGCGGCCGCAGCCACGCTAAGAAAGGTACGAATCTCGAAGCCGCCCTGGCCCGCTTCGCGGTAGGTGGCTTCGTCGTTGTAGTCGGCCTGCGAGAGCAATGCTTCGCGGTCGTTGGCGCACCAGCGTCGCATGAACTCCGCGTCCCACTCGGCGTTGACCTTGCCCGAATCGGGCGTGGCGGGCCAGTGCGAAATGCCGCCGGTGCCCACCAGCGCAATGCGTTCGGGCGCCTTGTCGCAGGCACGGCGCAATGCCTCGCCGAAAGCCCAGGCACGGTGCAGCGGCGTGAGCGGCGGGCCCTGGCAGTTGATGTTCACGGGGATGACCTTGGTGTCGAACCGGGGCGTGAGAAAGTGCAGCGGCACCATGATGCCGTGGTCGAACTTCCATTCTTCCGCATAGGCCACGTCCACCGTTTGCATCACTTCGCGGATCAGGCGTTGCGAAAGTGCGGCATCGCCCGGCACTTTCGTTTTTTCAATGCCGAGCCACTTCGGGTCTTCAATGGGGCCTTCGTAGCTGTCGGCCATGCCGATGGCGTAGGCCGGCATGTTGTTCATGAAAAAATTCGCGAAGTGCTCGGCTGCGACAACGATCACGGCATCAGGCTGGGTGGCGCGCATCGCTTCGCCGAAGCGATGAAACTGCGCGTGAAATTCGTCCTTCACGGCCGGATCGGCCAGGTGGGCGCGTCCGGTGATGCCGGGGGCGTGGCTGCAAACGCCTGCAAATACAAGACTCATACGCCTGCCACCTTTTCGTCTGTGCCCGTTGTCATCGCGTAGATGCCTGCGCGCACGGGACCGTATTTGCGTACGCCTTCGCGCATGGCTTCGAGGTAGTCGGCCCATGCAATGCCCAAGAGCGGCGCGAAGTGCATGAGCAGTTGTCCGTTGCAGCCGAGCACGTAGAGTTTTCCGATGTCCCCTTTGTCTATGGCTTCACGCTCTTCTTCGTTGAAATCATAGGCTGCCAGCAAGGCTTTGCGCGTGTCGCCGCCTTCTGCGTAGCGGCGTTGTACCTCTGTGTCGCGGTTGAGGGCGAACAGGAATTTCTGCATGGCGTAGAGGCTCATGGTGTTTGCCTTGCGTGTTCTTTCAGGGCGCGTGCAAAGGCCACCGGGTACTCCCCTCCGCGAATGTCCCCCGGGGCTGCGCCCCTCCTCCTTTATTTCGCTGCGTGGAGCACCCGATGCCCTGTGCACCTGGGCACGCTCTGGGTGCACCGCTGATCAACGACTGCTCTGAATCACGCACCCGCTGGCGGGGTGCCTTGCGCAGCGAAATAAAGGAGGAGGCCGCAGGCCGGGGGACATTCGCGGAGCAAGGTACCCCGTCGGCGGGTGCGCCCCCAAGAAGGTATCCCGTGTTCATCTCACACACCCCAATGCGGAATATGGTGCGACCCCATCGACACCGCAACATTCTTCGGCTCGCAAAAGACTTCGTAGCTCCACGTACCGCCTTCGCGCCCCGTCCCCGAGGCCTTGGTGCCGCCGAAGGGCTGGCGCAGGTCCCTGACGTTCTGGCTGTTGACGAAGCACATGCCCGCCTCCACCGCTGCCGCTACCCGGTGCGCACGGCCGATGTTCTCGGTCCAAACGTAGCTCGAGAGGCCGTATTCGATGTCGTTGGCCAGGCGGATCGCGTCGGCCTCGTCCTTGAATGGAATCAGGCAGGCGACCGGGCCGAAGATTTCTTCTTGCGCAATCCGCATGCGGTTGTCGACGTCGGCGAAGACCGTGGGCATCACATAGTTGCCCTTCTTCACGCGGTCGGGCAGGTTGCTTGGAACCTCGAGTCCGCCGCACAAGAGCGTCGCGCCCTCCTTCGGGCCGAGCTCGATGTAGCTGCGCACCTTTGCCAGGTGGCCCTGCGAAATCATCGGCCCGACGATGGTCTTCTCGTCGAGCGGGTCGCCCACCACGATGCGCTTGGCACGTTCGGCAAACTTCGCTGCAAAGTCCGCGTAGATCGACTGCTGCACCAGGATGCGCGAGCCGGCCGTGCAGCGCTCGCCGTTGTTGCTGAAGATCATGAAGACGGCCGCGTCGAGCGCGCGGTCGAGGTCTGCGTCGTCGAAGATCACGAACGGGCTCTTGCCTCCCAGTTCCATGCTGAACTTCTTCAGGCCCGCGCTCTTCACGATGCGGTTGCCCGTGGCTGTGGAGCCGGTGAACGAGATTGCGCGCACATCGGGGTGCGCCACCAGCGGCTCGCCCGCTTCCTTGCCGTAGCCGTGCACCAGGTTCAGCACGCCGGGCGGAATGCCGGCTTCGAGCGCGAGTTCGCCCAACCGCGCGGCCGTGAGCGGCGAGAGCTCGCTCATCTTCAGCACCGCAGTGTTGCCGAAGGCGAGGCAGGGCGCGACCTTCCATGTGGCTGTCATGAACGGCACGTTCCACGGGCTGATGAGCGCGCACACGCCCACGGGATGGAACAGCGTGTAGTTCAGGTGCGTGGGCGTGGGGTAGGTGTGGCCGTCGACGCGCGTGCACATCTCGGCAAAGTAGTAGAAGTTGTCGGCCGCACGCGGAATCAGCTGCTTGCCGGTTTGCGAGATGACCTGCCCGCAGTCGTTGGTCTCGGTCTGCGCAATCTCGGGCACGTGCATGGCAATCAGGTCGCCGAGCTTGCGCACCAGCTTCGCGCGCTCGGTTGCGGGCAACCCGGCCCACTTGGGGAATGCTTCCTTGGCGGCGGCCACGGCCGCATTCACTTCGGCTTCGCCGCCCGACGCAACCTCTGCCAGCACCTCCTGCGTAGCGGGGTTGACGGTTTCGAAGTAGTCGGTGCCGGCAACGCTCTTGCCGCCGATGAGGTGATGAATCTGTTGCATGGGTGCCCTGCGGGGTCGGTCAGTCGAGTTTGATGTCGCGCGCCTTGATCAAGGCATGCCACTTCTTGCGTTCGGCGTCGACGAAGCGCGCCATCTCGGCGCCGTCGACGGGGCGTGCTTCCCAGCCGGCGTCGAAGAGCTTCTGGCGCACGCCGGCGTCGGCCATGGTCTTTTGCAGGTCTGCGCCGAGGCGGGCCTGCGCGTCCTTCGGCGTGGCGGCGGGCACCACGAGGCCCTGCCAGGTGTAGGCCTCGACACCGGCGTAGCCCAGTTCCTTGGCGGTTGGCACATTGGGCAGCTGCGGAATGCGCTCGGCGCCCATCGTGATGAGGGGCACCACCTTGCCGGCCTTGACCGCGCTCACGCCGCTGGGCAGGTCGAGCATCATCAGCGGCACCTGACCGCCCATCAGGTCTTGCAGGGCGGGTGCGCCGCCCTTGTAGGGCACGTGCAGCATCGAAACGCCGGCTTCGCGCTGAAAGAGTTCCAGTGCCAGGTGGTGCGGGCTGCCGGCGCCCGGCGTGGCAATGCTGTATTTGCCCGGCGATCCCTTCAGCGCGGCGATCAGCGCCTTGGCATCGGCAAGGCCGGCATTGGGCGCGGCCGTGATGACCAGCGTCGAGCGGCCCATCATGCCGATCATGGCAAAGTCTTTTTCGGCGTCGTAGGGCAGCTTCTTGTAGAGCGCGGGGTTGTACACCAGCACGCCGTTGTCGGCCGAAAACACGGTGTAGCCGTCGGCGGGCGAGCGCGCCACGTTCTCCGACGCGATGATGGCGCCCGCGCCAGGGCGGTTGTCCACCAGCACCGGCTGCCCCAGCTGTTGCGAGAGTTGCGCGCCGGCGGTGCGCGCGAGAAAGTCGGTGCCGCCGCCCGCGGGATAGCCCACCACCCAGCGCACGGGCTTGGCGGGAAAGGCCTGTGCCTGCGCATGGGGAGCGATGGTGGCGGCGGCGAAAGCCACCAGGGCTGCTGCGAGCCCGAGCTTGTTCCTGATCGTCATGTGGTTTGTCTCTTCTGTAGTTGGTATTTGGGGCGAAGCAGGCGGCGCGGCGGGTGCGGCGTTAGGTGGCTAGGTCACTAGGTATCGCCGGAAACGGTGTTGACCAGCGCGCCGATGCGCTCGATTTCGGTCGCCACCACGTCGCCCGGCTTGCAGTCGACCACCCCGTCCGGAGTGCCGGTGAGGATCAGGTCGCCCGGCGAGAGCGTCATGAAGCGGCTGAAATACTCGATGAGGAACGGCGCATCGAAGATCATGTCGCGCGTGCTGCCCTGCTGCGTGACCGTGCCGTTGACCGTGGTGCGCAATGCAAGTGCCATCGGGTCGGGCACGTCGGCCGCATCGACGAACCATGGGCCGAGCGGCGTGCAGGTGTCGCGGTTCTTCACGCGCAGGTTGGGGCGATACCAGTTCTCGAGATAGTCGCGAATCGCGTAGTCGTTGGCCACGGTGTAGCCGCCGATGAAGTCGTAGGCGTCATCGCGCGTCACGTTCTTCGCGGTCTTGCCGACCACGATGGCGAGCTCGCATTCGTAGTGCATGAACTGCACGCCGCTCGGGCGGTGCGTGTGCTGGCGGTGGCCGATGAGCGTGCTCTGGCCCTTGACGAACACGAGTGGTTCTTCGGGCGCCTTGAACTCGAGCTCCTTCGCGTGGTCGGCGTAGTTGAGGCCCAGCGCGAGGATGGTGCGGGGCCGCGCCGTGGGTGCGAGCGGCGGCAGCCAGGTGAGCTGCTCTTGCGGCACGACGCGGCCGTCGTCCAGGCGCACGGCCGCGTCGGGCTGGCCGCCGAATTCGTGGGCGACACCGGTGTGCTCGCGGCCTTCGAAGATGACGCGTGCGTGCTTCATGCGGCGGTCTCCTGCACCAGCGTGTTGATCAATGTCTCGAAGCCGGGCGAAGAAATTTCGATGCGGTCGCCCGCGTGCGCCAGCGGCCGCCCCGCGTCGCAGCCCAGCAGCAGCACGTCGCCGTGTGCGAGCGTCATGAATTCGCCCACATCGGCAAGCAGTTGCTGGGCCGGCCGCACAAGCAGCGAGAAGTCGATCGACTGCCTGAGCGCGCCGTTGATGCGCACCTCGACGCGAAAGTTTGCCGGGTCGGCCACTTCCTGCGCATCGCGCAGCGCCGGGCCGATGCCAAGAAAACCGTCGACGCATTTGAACTTCACCGGCGGGCGAAAGAAGCTCGCATGCGGAATCGAGAGGTCGTTCATCAGCACGAAGCCTTCGATGTCACCTTCGGCGCCGATCACCATGCCGATGCTCGCGCCGATCTCCACTTCGGGCACCGATGCAGGCACGGTGATCGCGCTGCCGTGCGGGCTCCAGGTGTTGGCGGTCTTCACATAGAGCACCGGCGCTTTCGGCGGTGCCTTGTACGGCGGCTGTGTCATTTGCGAGGCGAGCGCTTCGACTTCCGCGCGAAAGTTAAGCAGCGTGCCGTACACCGTGCCGGTGGGCAGGAAAGGAGAAGAGGTCATTCGGGCTGCTCCAGCGCGATCAGTTCGTCCAGCAGCCCGTACAGCTGCGTCAGCTTGGTCTTGCCCAGCGACTGCTCCAGCCACTGGTAGTGCGCCTCGATGCTCGACGACAGCTTCTTCACCAGCTTCATTCCGTGCGCGGTGGCTTCGACCACGGTGCGGCGTTGGTCTGCGGGGTCGCGGCTGCGCTTGATGAGCTTGTCGCGCTCCATGCGCGCAAGCACGCCCGTGAGGCTGGGGCCGAGGATGAAGGCCTCTCGCGCGACGTGGCCCGTTTCGACGGCGCCGTGCTCACCGAGCACGCGCAGCACGCGCCATTGCTGGTCGGACAGCGCGTGCTCGCGCAGGCTGGGCCGGGTGTGGGCCATCACGGCTTCGCGGGCCTGCAGCAGCAGGCGCGGCAAGTTGCGGTGAGTGAAGGTGGTGCTCAAGAGCTGTGCCTCGTCAAATTAGTTAACATGTTAAATGATTCGATTTTTCTTTCCTAGCGGTTTTCCATCAGGGTTTGTGCGGACACCTAAACTCAACGCATGGCCAAGGAAAAATCTCTCTTCGTCTGCAGCGAATGCGGCGGCACCAGCCCCAAGTGGCTCGGCAAATGCCCGAGCTGCGGCGCCTGGAACACACTCATCGAGCAAGTGGCGGGCAGCACCGGCCCGGCCAACAACCGCTTCGGCACGCAGTACACCGCGCTCGCGGGCGTCTCCGAGCTCGCCACGCTGTCTGAAATAGAAGCGACCGACGTCGCGCGCACGCCCACCGGGCTCGACGAGCTCGACCGTGTGCTGGGCGGCGGCATCGTGTCGGGCGGCGTCACGCTCATCGGCGGGGACCCGGGCATCGGCAAGTCGACGCTGCTGCTGCAGGCCGTCGATGCGCTGCAGCGCGCGGGGCAGAACGCGCTCTACGTTACCGGCGAGGAAAGCGGCGCGCAGGTGGCGCTGCGCTCCAAGCGGCTCGGGCTCGACCACTCGCAGGTGCAGGTGCTGGCCGAAATCCAGCTTGAAAAGATCATCGCCACGCTCGATGCCAACCGGCCCGCCATTGCGGTGATCGACTCGATCCAGACGGTGTATTCCGACCAGCTCACTTCGGCACCCGGTTCCGTGGCGCAGGTGCGCGAATGCGCGGCGCACCTCACGCGCTTTGCCAAGACCAGCGGCACGGCGGTGGTGTTGGTGGGCCACGTCACCAAGGAGGGCGCGCTTGCCGGCCCGCGCGTGCTCGAGCACATGGTGGACACGGTGCTGTACTTCGAGGGCGATACGCATTCGAGCTTTCGCCTCGTGCGGGCCATCAAGAACCGCTTTGGCGCCGTGAACGAAATCGGCGTGTTCGCCATGACGGAGCGCGGCCTGAAGGGTGTGACCAACCCGAGCGCGATCTTCCTGAGCCAGCATGCCGAGCCGGTGCCCGGCAGCGTGGTGCTGGTCACGCTCGAAGGCACGCGGCCGATGCTGGTGGAGATTCAGGCGCTGGTCGACAACGGCGGGCCCAGCCCGCGCCGCCTTTCAGTGGGGCTTGACCGCGACCGCCTCGCGATGCTGCTGGCCGTGCTGCATCGTCATGCGGGCGTGGCCTGCATGGACCAGGACGTGTTCGTCAACGCAGTAGGCGGCGTGCGCATCAGCGAACCCGCGGCCGACCTGGCCGTGATGCTCGCCATTACCTCGAGCCTGCGCGGCAAGCCGCTCCCCAAGGGCTTCATCGCGTTCGGAGAAGTCGGGCTGGCGGGTGAAGTGCGCCCCGCGCCGCGTGGGCAGGAGCGCCTGCGCGAAGCGGCCAAGCTGGGCTTCAGCGTGGCCGTGGTGCCCAAGGCGAATGCGCCGCGCAAGGGCACGAAGGAGATCGAAGGCCTGACCATCCACGCCGTCGAACGCATCGAAGAGGCGATGGACGTAGTCCGCCGCCTCGATTGATCCTCGGGGAAAAAAATGCCCGGCGCGCCAGTGACGCGCCGGGCCACCCTCCCTACCCCCCGATGTGCATCGTGAACGCCGGTCCGCCGTTGAGCACGCATTGGCCGCTGCCCAACGTGGCCGAGTTCATCGTGTACTGGCAACTCAGGTTGCCGCCGCGATTGCCGCTGGCGTTCGCCAGGCCGGCACCTCGCGAGCCCGCAACCCGGGTCGCCTCTCCCTGAAACTGCTCATTGCCGATCAGCGCGTTGAAATGTCCGCGTCCGTTCATGTCGTTGGTCACCGTGCCTGCAATGGTTCCGTAGCGCGCCGCTTCGGCGTTCGACGGATACAGCCGCGCACTGAAGCTTTGCGCCACCGGGCCCGGTGCCACGGCATAGGCCTGCGAAGGCGGCGCCGCGGGAGCGGGTTGTCCGAGCGGCACCACGTAGCAACCGCTGAGGGCGGTGGCCGTGAGTGCGGCGCAAAGGCTGAGACGAACGAATGTGACGGATCGGGGAATGCTCATACGCTTTTCAGTGGCCCGGGCTGATGCCCGTGAGATGAAATGTGCCGCCTGACGCCACCGCGCCGGGTGCTTTTCAGGGCGAGTACCGCGCCGCGCGCCCGGCGGTAGCCACGGCCGCTACTGCCGCCGGCCGTGCCAGTGCGGCGAAAAATCGCCCCCGATTCACATGCGTACTTTCGAATGACGCCCGCGGGGCTCAGGCCGCCGCGCGGCGACAATGCGCGCCATGAATTTCCAGAAATTGCTGGTGCCCGTGGGCGCCATCGTCCTTCTAGGGCTGGCCTGGCGCAGCGGCGGATGGGGCGGCGTCGCCCTGGCGGGCGGCGTGATCGTGATGTTCCTGCTGATGCACTTCACCCGCGCCATGCAGGTGCTCAAGCGCGCGGCCGATCGCCCGGTCGGCTATGTCGCAAGCTCGGTGATGCTCAACGCCAAGCTCAAGAAGGGCGTGACACTGATGCACGTGATTGCCATGACGCGCGCGCTTGGCGAACTGCGCTCGCCGCAGGACGAGCAGCCCGAGCTTTATCGGTGGACCGATACGGGCGGCTCATACGTCGACGCCGTGTTCAACGGCGGCAAGCTGCAAAGCTGGACGCTGACGCGCCCTGAGGCGGAGCCTGACGTCGCTCCGTCTTCCGAAGAAAACACGGCTGGCTGAGCCGCCGCGAGGCGCCGCCAGGTCAGAAGGGCGCGTCTTCCTCGACCTCGGCGTCCGCCGGGGTGGTGGTCGTGGGGGCCTCCGCAGCAGCCTTGGGGGCTGCATCGGTCGGCGCACCGCTGAAGGCTGCTTCGCCGCCCAATGCATCGAGCAGCGCCGGCACCAGCTGGCCGAGCTCGCCGGTGGCAATGGCCACGTCGGCGTCGAAGTTGTCTTCCTTCTTGCCGCCCGAGGCACCGTCGCCCGTGCCTTCGAGGAACACGATCTTGCGGATCAGCATGCCGTGCGTCAGCTCGAAGGACACGCGGTCGTCCCAGGTGAGCGCCAGGCGCGTGGGGCGCTTGCCGTCGGTGATGTGCTTTTGCACTTCCTCGATGTCCAGCGGATGCTTGGCGTAGCGCACCACGGCCTTGGAATCGTCCGACGCCTTGAGCTCGCACTCGCGGTCGATGGTGAAGCCGGCCGGCGGTTCCTGCGTGAGCAGCCAGTTGGCCATGGCCGCGGCGGGCTCGATCTGCGTGTTGATGAGGGCCACGGCAAAGCCATCGAGCGACTTCACGAGGCTGGTCACCACTTCGTCGGCGCGGGCGGCATTGGCGCTGTTGATCACGAGGCGGCGCTCGGCCTGGTCGATCCACACGGCCACGCGCGCGCTGCGCGTGAAGGCCATGGGCAGCAGCTCCAGGGTGATGTCTTCCTTGAGCTCTTTCTTTTCCTTCTTGCCGGGCTTGCGTCCGGTGGTGGCCTCGATCTGCGCGCAGCGCTCGTCGAGCTTGCGGCGCACCACGGAGCCGGGCACCTGCTTGCTCTCGATCATGTATTCGACCAGCCACTGGCCGCCGATGGATTCGACCAGCGGGCCGTTGGCTTCGCCGCGGGGCTCCACCCAGCCGGCGGATTTTTCCTGCGAAGGGCCGCAGGGTTCGAAGCGCTGCTTGCCGAGGCCTTCTTCGATCTCGGTCAGTGTTTGGGACCAGGCAGGTTCGATGCGATAGACGATGACGTTCTTGAATACGGACACGGAAACCCTTTTTCCACTGGTTTGGACAACCCGCCATTGTCGGGCACCCCGTTCCGCCGGGCGCCGTAAAATCGAAAGCTTTTGCGACTCCCGGGTCGCTCCCCACACAGCTGCCCCCCCAAAGGAATCAGGAAATGAGCTCGATCCCCCCCTCGCTGGACGACCGTGACGGCAAGATCTGGATGGACGGCGAACTCGTGGACTGGCGCGACGCCAAGATCCACGTGCTGAGCCACACGCTGCACTACGGCTGCGGCGCCTTCGAGGGCGTGCGCGCCTACAAGACGGCCGAAGGCACAGCCATCTTCCGCCTGGCCGAGCACACCGAGCGCCTGTTCAACAGCGCCAAGATCCTGCGCATGAAGATCCCCTTCTCGCAGGAACAGTTGAACGAAGCCCAGAAACAGGTCGTGCGCGAGAACAAGCTCGAAAGCTGCTACCTGCGCCCGCTGATCTGGATCGGCTCCGAAAAGCTCGGCGTGAGCCCCAAGGGCAACAAGGTGCACGCCATGGTGGCGGCCTGGTCGTGGGGCGCCTACCTGGGCGAAGAGGGCATGAAGCGCGGCATCCGCGTGAAGACCTCCAGCTACACCCGCCACCACGTCAACATCACGATGACGCAGGCCAAGACGGTGAGCAACTACACCAACTCCATCCTGGCCAACATGGAAGCGCTGGACGACGGCTATGACGAGGCGCTGCTGCTCGATGCGAACGGCTTCGTCTCCGAAGGCGCGGGCGAGAACATCTTCGTGGTGAAGGGCGGCGTGGTCTACACGCCCGACCTGTCGGCCGGCGCGCTGAACGGCATCACCCGCAACACCATCCTGCACGTGTGCAAGGACCTGGGGCTCGAACTGGTGCAAAAGCGCATCACGCGCGACGAGGTCTACATTGCCGACGAAGCCTTCTTCACCGGCACCGCGGCCGAAGTGACGCCCATCCGCGAACTCGACCGCGTGGAAATCGGCAATCGCGGCGACGGCGGCTCGCGCGGCCCGATCACCGAGAAGATCCAGACGGCCTTCTTCGACATCGTGAACGGCAAGAACCCCAAGTACGCCCACTGGCTCACGAAAGTCTGAGAAACATGTCTACCAACGCAGTCGTCGAACTCCTGGCCAAGGAGCTCAACCACCAGGGCGGCGTGTTCTGCCCCAGCCCCAAGGCCGACATGAAGCTCTGGAACACCCACCCCAAGGTGTACCTCGATGTGGCGCGCACCGGCGAGGCCAAGTGCCCGTACTGCGGCACCGTCTACCGCCTGAAGGCGGGCGAGACGGTGTCGTCGCGGCACTGAGCGCGGCCGCTATCCGATAGCGATCTAGCTGGAAGCGGGAGCCTCGGGCACCGCTGCCATGCGGCTTCCCGGCAACAAGTCGTTCCAGGGCTGGACGCTCCGGGGTTCCTGCGCAAGCCGCAGGTACACCATCGCAATCCACAGCAGCGCCAGGCCGATCTGCGCATCGCGCACGGCCGAATTCACGCTCGATGCGATCAATGCGATCAGCGTGGCCGCCAACGCGTAGCGGCCCGCAATGTCGGGCCGCTTCCACGCCTGCCAGACGGCGCCCACCATGATCACCAGCAGGCTCAGCAAGGCCGGCAGGCCGCCCTGCGCGCCGACCCACAGGAAGTCGTTGTGCGGCATGTTCGAATCCGCAAACATCGCCGGTCCGCGCTTGTGCCACTGGTCGGTCCAGCCGCCGATGCCCCAGCCGGTGAGCGGCCGGTCGGCGATCATGAGGCCGGTGTCGCGGTACATGTAGTAGCGAATGACCCAGCTGCCCTTGAAGACCGCGCCGGCCTGCGCCTTTTCGATTTCCTCGATGCCGGTCTCGACCTTGTGTTGCAGCTGCGGCAACTGGTAGAGCGCGGCGGCCAGCACCACGGCGCCCAGCACCAGCGAACTCACCAGCATCTTCAGGTGGCTGCGCCATTGGTGGATGCACACCACCGGAATCACCAGCATCAGCGCGAGCACCGAGGTGCGCGAGGTGAGCGGCAGCGCCACCACCAGGCCCAGGCCGAGCACCAGCACAAAGGCGGGAACGGCACGCAGCGGCCTGTGCGCGGCAATCTGCGCAATGCCCCATACCGCAGCGGTGGAGGCCACCACGCTGAAAAGCAGCGCGTTGCTGATCGACTTGTTGCCCACCTCCATGACCACCGCGCGCAGCGGCGACCAGATAGGAAAGCCTGTGGCGTAGAACGCGACGATCAGCACGATGTTCAGCGCCGCGATCAGCAGGAAGCCGCGCAGCGCCCAGATCGCCTCCTCGCGCGTGAGCGCCAGCGCCATCAAGATGGTGATGCCGATGCGCAGGCCGTGGAAGAGGTTGGAGCCGGTCTCGGGGTAGTGCGGCCCGATGGCCAGCACGATGAAAGTCCACCCCAGGTACGCCACCAGCGGCCACCACAGCGGGTTGGCGCGCAGCCGCTCATAACGCTCGCGGTAGCTGCCGGCCACCAGCATGGTGGCGAGCAACAGCAAGGCCGAAAGGTAGGTGACGCCGACGGGCATGAACACCACCAGCCCCCAGAACGCGGCCGCGGGCCTGACGATGTGCGATCTCTGCATAGGGGCGGGATTTTAGGTGGGGCAGGGCGGCCCCCACCTGACTTGCCCCGGCCCGCCGCCGGAAGGCGGGTTCAGTGCGCGGGCGCGCCCGCTGGCAAGCGGATCACGAAGCTCGCGCCGCCTTCCGGACCGTCTTCGCAGCGCACGCTGCCGCCGTGCCGCTCGGCAATCGACTTCACCAGCGCAAGCCCCAGGCCGACGCCGCCGTTGCGCTCGCTGGCGCCGGGCAGCCGGTAGAAGGGCTCGAAGATGCGTTCGCGCAGGGCAGGCGGCACGCCCGGGCCGCGGTCGGTGACGCGCACCGTGGCAAAGCCGTTGGCGCTGCCGAGCTCCACCCTGATGTCGCCGTTGCCATAGCGGCGCGCGTTCTCGAGCAGGTTGCGGATCGCCCGGCGCAGCAGGCGCGACACGCCCGGCACGGTGAGCCTGGCGTTGTCGGTGCCTTCCACCAGGTCGAGCTCGGCATTCACCTGCGAGCACTCCTCGGCCGCGAGCCCGGTCAGGTCGACCGCCTCGATGGTGCCCATGTCGGCCTCGCTCGCATCGAGCCGGCTGGCCAGCAGGATCTCGTCGATGAGCTGGTCGAGCTCGCCGATGTTGCGCGAAATTTCCTCGCGCGCCGCGGGGCTCGGGCGGTCGCCCATCAGTTCCAGGCCCATGCGGATGCGGGTGAGCGGCGAGCGCAGCTCGTGCGATGCATTGGCCAGCAGCGATTTGTGCGAGCGCACCAGTTTTTCGATGCGTTCGGCCGATGCGTTGAAACGTTTGGAGAGATCAGCCACTTCGTCCTGCCCTTCTTCGATCACGCGCACCGAAAGGTCGCCTTCGCCCCAGCGTTGCACACCGCGCTGCAGCGTCTCCAGCCGCTGGGTAAGGCGCCGCACGATGGGGTACACGCCCAGCGCCACGGCAATGCCCACGAGCGCAATCATCCAGCCCAGCCCGAAAGGCGTGCGCCAGGGCGCGAACCCGCCGGTGCCGGTGGGCCGGTCGCGCGGCGCCACGCGCAGCGTGATGGCCTTGCCGTCGCTCAGCGTCACATCGAACTCCAGCCCCTGGCCCGGCACGCGCAGCGCCTTGCCGCTGCCGATGGTGCGGTCTTGCGCATCGAGCACCACCACGTTGCGCGGCACCGGTGCCAGGCGCTCGCGCTCGGCCTCCGCGGCTTCGCGCACGATCCAGTTGGCCATCAGCGTCAAGATGACGACGCCGCCCACCACCGCAAGCCAGATGCGGACGTAGAGATGGCGTGAGTACAGGCTGCGCAGCATCGGCCGGTCAGTCCTGCTGCTTGGCGAACACGTAGCCCACGCCGCGCACCGTGAGGATGCGCTTGGGGTTCTTGGCGTCGACCTCGATGGCGGCGCGGATGCGGCCCATGTGCACATCGATCGAGCGGTCGAAGGCTTCGAGCTCGCGGCCACGCACGGCTTCCATGATCTGGTCGCGCGTGAGCACGCGGCCCGCGCGCTCGGCCATGGCCACCAGCAGGTCGAACTGGTAGGAGGTGAGGTCGGCCAGCGCACCGCCCACCGCCACGGTGCGCGCATTGCGGTCGATCTCGAGCGTGCCGAAGCGCATCACCGTGCTGGCTTCGGTGTCGGCGCTGTTCTCGCTGCGGCGGCGCAGCACCGCGCGGATGCGCGCCAGCAGCTCGCGCGGCTCGAAAGGCTTGGGCAGGTAGTCGTCGGCGCCGATCTCCAGGCCGATGATGCGGTCCATGGGGTCGCCCTTGGCGGTGAGCATGAGCACCGACACCTTCGAAGCCGGCGCGGGCAGCGAGCGGATGCGGCGGCAGATTTCAAGGCCGTCGGTGTCGGGCAGCATCAGGTCGAGAATCACCAGGTCGGGCGCGTGCTGCTGCAGCTGCTCGAGGCCGCTGGCGCCGTCGCCGGCATGGGTGAAGAGAAAACCCGACTGCGTCAGGTATTCGCCTACCATCTGCGCCAGGCGGGCGTCGTCTTCGATCATCAAAAGTTGGGGGGTGCTCATGCGCTTCATGGTCGTGCACGGGGGGCAACGGGGCTTGAACGCTCCGTAAAGTTGGGTAAACGCGGCTCCCGGTGGTCAACCGGAAGCGCTGCGAAAAGCATAGCGCCGCTTTCCGCGCGTGCGGGCGGCGACGACATGTTTTCTTCGAGGATAGCGGGCAGGGCGCAATCGCCCAGGTCCGTATTGTCGGCCCGCGCCCGCTCGAGAATTTCGCGTGCAAGCTGCCGCAGCTGCGCCGTGGAGGCCCGGATGCGCTCCTTGAACCCGGCATCGTCCAGCCGCGGGTCCTTCAGGCTCCGGTTGAGTTCGGCGAACCACGGCATTGCGGCCTGGTCGAGCAGCACCGGGGCGTTGCGCCTGGCGCTTGCGGCGGACCATGCGCGCAGCAGCTGCTGCACCGCCAGGTTCAGGCGCTGGCAGTGTTGCAGTTCTTCCTTCAGGCTGCCAAGCAGCATCAGGTCGGTGAGCCGCTGCTGGAAGAAGATCTGCGACAGCACGCCCCAGTAGTAGGCGTAGTCCCATATCACCTTCACCGGCAGCACCTCGGGGTCGCCAAAGAGCGGGTACTGGTCCTGGTAGAGCGCCAGCGTGCTCTCGTAGAACGAGTGGTAGATCTGGTCGTACAGCTGCGCGCGCGCTTCCACCGAGCGGCCCGCGCGGTCGTGCGCCACCAGGTCGGTGATGTAGGTGTTGCTGATCGCGATGAAGTCGCTGCCCGGCGAATAGAACGGGTCGAGAAACAGCCCCGCCTCACCCGTCAGCGCCCACCGCTGGCCCGAGAACACCTGCTTGCAGCCGTGCGAGAAGTGCCTGAGAAAGGCGAAGTCCTGCAGCAGGTGCCGCTTGCCGTCCAGCGCTTCATACAGCCGCGGCTGGTAGGCGGCAAACCACTGCATCGCTTTCTCGAAGGTGTCGATGGTGTCCAGCGGATGCAGCTTGGGGTCCGCCACGATGCCCACCGAGTGCGAACCCGAAGCCAGCGGAATCAGCCAGGCCCAGTACCCGGCGCCGCACAGGTGATTGGTCGAAAGCCAGCGTGCGCGGGGATCGCAGCGCGCCTGCCAGTCGGAGTTGTCGCTCCAGTCGTCGATGGCAATGCGCTCGCCGATGCGAAACCACACCGCGTTGACGTCGTGCCCGTTGGGCTCGGCCAACCCCAGCTTGCGCTTGAGCAGCCCGGCCCGCCCGCAGGCATCGATGATCCAGCGCGCCTGGGCGCTGTGCGTCTGGTCGCCACGCGACCATTCGATGCGATGCGGCGCCTTGGCGTCCGAAGCCAGTTCGACGCGGCGCACCAGCGCGGCATCGTCGAAGCGCACTCCGCGCCGAACGGCCTCCTGGGCAAGATAGTTCTCGAAGATGCCGCGGTCGATCTGGTAGCTGGGCACCGCCAGGTAGCGGCTCGCGCCGATCTCGGTAACCTGGTCGATGTCGCGCCGGCCCTCGCTGAAGAAAAAGCGAAAGCCGAACTTGCGCAGTTGCGCGCTGTCCATGTGCGGCTTGAGGCCGAGCACCGTGTCGAAGTAGTGCGCGCCGATTTCCACCGACGACTCGCCCACCTTGTGGGCCGCGTGCGGCACCGGGTGCTTGCGCCGCTCCAGCACCAGCACGTCGATGTCGTCAAAGCGCTGCTTGAGCTGCAGCGCCAGAGTGAGGCCCGCGAGCCCGCCGCCCATGATCACTGCGTCACATGTATGCGCAGTGCCGGTCATGGAACTTCAGTCCCGGACCCGCTGCAGTTGCAACCGCAGCGCCAGGGTGGAAGAAAGCGGCAGGTCCAGCGGCCCGGGCGGGTCGTCGTCCGCCACGCGCGCCAGCGATTCGAACAGGCCGAGCGCATGCGCCATCGGGTTGATGTGCGCCAGCGTCTTTGCGGCGTCCGACAGGGGCGCCGGCGCGCTGCCGTCGCCGCTCTCCGTCGACCAGTCGAAAGACGCCACGGTGCGCTCGGTGCGCTCGGGCGCAATCACCAGCGCCACGGCCAGCAGGCCCTGGCTGTCGGTTACCGAGGTCAGCGCGCCCACTGTGGGCGTGTCGTAGCCCACCAGCAGCACCGGCGAGTGGTCGGCCGCGCATTGCACCGCCGCTTCGAGCAGGCCGGCGGCAAAGCTGTTCTCGTAGGCTGAAACCGAATTGCTGGCCGCCATGCAGCCCGTGCCGATGGTCCAGTAACCCACGGCCGCGTTGTGCACCGAGTTGTGAAAACGCGTGGGCGACAGCACCGTTGGGTCGGTCGCGAGCGTGCTGCACATGTAGTCGTTGATCGAAAGATCGCCGTGCGCCGAGACGAACACGCAGGGCACGTCCGCCGCATTGCGGCCCGCGCCTGCCATCGACGCGGCCGCCACTTCGAGCGCAAGAGCGACGGTATCGGGTGCGCGGCGGCGCTCGGCCGGCGCCAGCACCTGCGGCGAGGGGCGCTTGGCCGGTGGATCAGTGAGCGTGCCTTCGCCGCGGAAGGCAGCGCGGGCGGCCTCCCAGCCTGGCAGCGTGGGCGTCCAGAAGGCCGGGCCTTCGATGTAGAGGGTGGGCGGCTTCGGAGCCTGGTTCGCGGCGGTCATCGGGCCGCCTTGCCGAACACCAGCGAGCAGTTGTTGCCGCCGAAACCGAAGGAGTTGGTCAGCGCGTAGCGAACCTCGCCGTGCGCGGGCTCCAGCTTGATCTGCGGCCCGAAGCCGGTATCGAGCTCGTTCGTGTTCACGGTGCCGGGCATCAACCCGCGTTCGATGGCCAGCAGGCTGATTACCGATTCGACGATGCCCGCCGCGCCCAGCGTGTGGCCCATGAAGCCCTTGGTCGAACTGGCGTGCGTGGTGGCGGGGAAGCGGCGCGCCACCAGCGCGCCTTCGACCTCGTCGTTCTTCTGGCTCGCCGTGCCGTGCATATTGATGTAGTCGATGGCGTCGGGCGCCAGGCCCGCGCGTGCCAGCGCTTCGTCGAGCGCGCGTTCGGCGCCCAGGCCTTCCGGGTGCGGCGTCGACATGTGATGCGCATCGCTCGCTTCACCGTAGCCGAGGAGGCGCAGCGGCGCGGCTGCGTCGTCCTGCACGCGCTCCACCAGCGCAAAGCCGGCCGCCTCGCCCAGGCTGATGCCCTTGCGGCCGGCGTCGAAAGGCCGGCAGGGCTCGCTGGACACCAGTTCGAGCGAATTGAAGCCGAACAGCACGCTGCCGCACAGCGTGTCGACCCCGCCCACCACGGCGGCATCGGCCAGCCCGAGGCGGATCAGCCGCTCGGCCGAGGCGAACACCTTGGCGCTCGATGAGCAGGCAGTGGAAATCGTCTCGCTGGGGCCGGTGAGCCCGAGCACCTGCTGCACGAACATGGCCAGCGAATGCGGCGTGTGCACCGCAGGGCGGCGCTGGTTCACGGGAAAGAGCCCGTCGGCGTCGAGCTGGGTGTAGGCCAGTTCGGTTTCGCCGATGCTGGATGTGGAGGTGCCCAGGATCAGCGCGATGCGCGAAGGCCCGTACTTGGCCCGCGCGGCTGCCACGGCTTCGGGAAAACCGTCGGCATGCAGGCCCAGCCAGGCGAGCCGGTTGTTGCGGCAGTCCCAGGGGGCGAGGTCTTCGGGCAGGCGAATGTCTTCGAGCCCGTCGACCCGGCCGATCCAGGTGGGCAGCGGCGCATCGCCGAAATCGTTGGCGCGCAAGCCGCTGCGCGAATGCGCGAGCGCCTCGGCGAGCGGCTCCTTGCCGACACCGACGGCCGAAGTGGCCGTGAAGGCGCTGATCTGAAGGGGAGAAATGCGGGGCGGCACGTTGCTTGTGGGTTTCGGGCGAAGGTAATCGCTTTGAAAGCGATGCGAAAGGTAACCGGAAAGTGAAAGCCTACCAGTTGTGCGGGGCCCCCAGCGTCAGCTGTTTTCCTATAGGGCCCGTGCTCTATTGACGCTCGGCAGGGGCTATGGTCGTGGTGATTCGGGCGGCCAAGGCCACCAGCAGCAGCACCGGCACCCCCAGCAGGGCCGTGGCGGTAAAGAACGGGGCGTAGCCGTAGGCATCGACAAAAACACCCGAGTAGCCGGCAATGAACTTCGGCAGCAGCAGCATCAACGAGCTGAACAGGGCGTATTGCGTGGCGGAGTAGCTGATGTTCGTCAGGCTGGAGAGATAGGCAATGAACGCCGCCGAGGCGATGCCGCCAGCCAGGTTGTCGGCCGACACCACCGCAATCAGCGCCGTGAGGTCGTGCCCGCGCGAGGCCAGCCAGGCAAACAGCAGGTTGCTGGCGGCGCTGAGCACCGCGCCCAGCATCAGCACGCGCATCACGCCCAGTCGCATCGACAGCACACCGCCGACAAAGGCGCCCACCAGCGTCATCACCACGCCGTAGATCTTGCTGACCGTGGCCACCTCGTCCTTGGTGAAGCCCATGTCCACGTAGAACGGGTTGGCCATGATGCCCATCACCACGTCGCTGATGCGGTAGATGGCAATCAGCGCGAGGATCAGCGCGGCTTGCCACTTGTAGCGGCGAATGAAGTCGGCAAAGGGCTCGATGAGCACGCCCTGCAGCCACTCGGCCGCGTTCTTTGCTTTGGGCAGCACGCGCCGCGCCGGCTCGGGCGAGAGCAGCACCGTGAGCACGCCGACCGCCATCGAGGCGGCCATGACCAGGTAGGCCGTTTTCCAGGCGCCGTTCTGGTAGGCCGCCACACCCGTGACGCCTGCGACCGGCGCCACCTCGGCCCAGGCCGCCACCCACAGCACGCCGGCGCCCGCCCAGATCATCGCGAGGCGATAGCCTGTTTGATAGGCGGCGGCGAGCGCGGCTTGCTTCCGGGTTTCGGCCGATTCGATTCGGAACGCGTCCAGCGCAATGTCTTGCGTGGCCGAGCCGAAAGCCACCAGCAGGGCACACCAGATCAGCGGCGCGAGGCCGTGGCGCGGGTCGTTGAGCGCCATGCCGATCAGCCCCACGATCACCAGCGCCTGCGCCAGCAGCAGCCAGCCGCGCCGGCGCCCCAGCAGCGTGGTGAGCGGCGGCAGCGGCAGCCGGTCGACCAGCGGTGCCCAGACCCATTTGAAGCCGTAGGCCAGGCCCACCCAGCTCAGGTAGCCGATGGTGGTGCGGTCGATGCCCGCTTCGCGCAGCCGGAAGCTCAGCGTGCCCAGCACCAGCAGCAGCGGCAGGCCGGCGGAAAAGCCGAGCGCCAGCATGCGCAGGGTGGCAGGCTCGAGATAGACCTTCAGCGCGTCGCGCCAGGGCAGGGAAGAGGCGGTGGAGGTTTCGGCGGGCTGGGCAGACATGAACCCCGGATTGTCCATGAGGGCGCGCCGTGCGCCGAGCCGTCTTTTTGTCGGCAATTGTTCCTATGATCCGCGCATGTGCACACGATGCGAGCTCCTTCTTCCTTCCACGGCTTCTTCAGTCTCCCGTTCCTCGGCCTGGCAGCCGCGGCGGGCCTTCCTGCTTGCCGCGGCTGGCGTGGCACTGACGGGGCCGGCGCTGGCGCAGGTCAACGTGGGCAATGCATCCGTGGCGCGCAACCTGGTGCCGGCCGACCGGATCGAGGCCGCCGGCGTCCAGCAATACGGGCAACTGCTCGCGCAGGCGCGCGCCAAGGGTGCGCTCGCGGGCGACGGCAACGCCCAGCTGCAAAGGCTGCGCACCATTGCCAACCGGCTGATTCCGTTCGCCACGCCCTGGAACACGCGGGCGCGCGATTGGAAGTGGGAGGTCAACCTCATCGGCAGCAAGCAGATCAATGCCTTCTGCATGCCGGGCGGCAAGATCGCCTTCTTCACCGGCATCCTCGAGCAGCTCAAGCTCAATGACGACGAGGTGGCGATGGTGATGGGCCACGAGATGGCCCATGCGCTGCGCGAGCATGCGCGCGCGCGCATGGCCAAGAGCGCCGGCACCGGCGCTGCGCTCTCCATCGGCGCGCAGCTGCTGGGCCTGGGCCAGATGGGCGACCTGGCGGCCCGCGCCGGCACGCAGCTGATCACCCTCAAATTCAGCCGCAGCGATGAGACCGAGGCCGACCTCGTCGGCCTGGAGCTGGCGGCGCGCGCCGGTTACGACCCGCAGGCCTCGGTGTCGCTCTGGAAGAAGATGGCCACGGCGTCCAAGAACCAGGGCGGGCTGAGTTTTCTGTCGACCCACCCGAGCGGGCCGGACCGCATCCAGAAGCTCGAAGCCAACCTGCCGAAGGTGGAAAAGCTCTACCGCGAAGCCAAGCGGAGCTGAGGTATCGCCCTGTCCCTGGCAAAGGGTAGGGCTGGTGTATTACTCCCTCTCCCTCTGGGAGAGGGCAGGGGTGAGGGCAGCGGGCCTCATATAACAGCCGCGCCTCATCGGCCGCACGCAGCCCTCACCCCAACCCTCTCCCAGAGGGAGAGGGGGCAAACCCCCCTGAACAAAATCTGCTGAACGGGACCTCCGATCGCCTTGGCACACTGCTTGCATCTCGACTTGTACACAAGTTTGGATGCTTTGATATGGTGCATGAAGAAAACGGATCGGCCGCCGCGGCGTGGATCGCGCGCTTCCCTCGGCCCGTGCCCGGCGCGGATACGGGAAAAGGCCCGCTCGCCGGCCTGCGCTTTGCCGTCAAGGACAACATCGACGTGGCCGGCGTGCCCACGACCGCCGCCTGTCCGGCCTTCGACCGCAAACCCTCGGCACACGCGGCCGTGGTGCAGAAACTGCTCGATGCCGGTGCATCGCTTCTCGGCAAGACCAATCTCGACCAGTTCGCCTGCGGCCTGAACGGCACGCGCTCTCCCTATGGCGAAGTGCCAAATGCCTTCGACCCGCGTTATGTCTCGGGCGGCTCCAGTTCGGGCTCGGCCTATGTGGTGGCCGCGGGTGAGGTCGACTTTGCGCTCGGCACCGACACGGCCGGCTCGGGCCGCGTGCCCGCCGGGCTCAACAACATCGTCGGCATCAAGCCCTCGCGCGGCTTGCTGAGCGCCTTTGGTGTGGTGCCCGCTGCGCAGAGCGCGGACTGCGTGTCGATCTTCGCGCGCACGGTCGGCCTGGCTGTCGACGTGCTTCTTGCGGCCGCGGGCCCGGATGCGCGCGATCCCTATTCGCGCGAACTTGCCTTGCGGAGCGACCCCTTTCCGTCGGCATTCCGCTTCGGCGTGCCCGATACGCTGAGCTTCTTCGGTGACGTGGAGGCCGAAGCGGCCTTCCGCGACGCACAGGCGCGGCTCGTGGCGCTCGGCGGCACACCCGTGACGATTCCCTTCGCCCCTCTGGCCGAGGCCGCCGCGCTGCTCTATGAAAGCGCACTGGTGGCCGAGCGCTATGCCGCGGTGCGCGGGTTCTTCGATGCGCACGGCTCCCAGGTCATCGAACCGGTGCGCGGCATTCTCGAGAGCGGCCGCGGCTACAGCGCCGCCGACGTATTCGAGGCGCAGACAAGACTGCGCGCGCTCGCACAACAGGTCGAGCCGATGTGGCGTGGCATCGACGTGCTGCTGGTGCCGACCGCGCCCACGCACTACACGCGCGACCAGATGCGCGCCGACCCGGTCGTGCTCAACCGCAATCTTGGCGCGTACACCAACTTCGTCAACCTGCTGGACTACGCCGCCATCTCGGTGCCGAGTTCGCTGCGTGCCGATGGCCTGCCGTTCGGCATCACGCTGATCGGCCCTTGCGGCAGCGATCTTGCGCTGGCCGATCTGGGCCAGCGCTATCACCACGCCACCGGCCTGTCGCAGGGCGCCACCGGCTTGCCGCTGCCAGAGCCACGCGCCATTGCGGGCCTTGGCGTCTCGCAAGCGCAGACGATGCCCATCGCCGTCGTCGGCGCACACCTTTCGGGCATGCCGCTCAACAGCCAACTCACCGACCGCGGCGCCACGCTGCTGCGTGCCACGACCACCGCGCCACGCTACCGGCTCCACGCCTTGCCCGGCACCGTGCCGCCCAAGCCGGGGTTGCAGCGCAGCGCAGGCGGCGGTAGCGCCATCGCACTCGAGGTGTGGTCGGTTCCGGTTGCGCAGGTCGGCAGCTTCCTGGCCCTGATTCCGCCTCCGCTGGGGCTCGGCAGCGTGGAGCTTGCCGACGGCAGCTGGGTGCACGGCTTCATCTGCGAAGGCCATGCGCTGGCCGACGCCGAAGACGTGAGCCACCACGGCGGCTGGCGTGCCTACATCGCGAGCCGCACCGTTTCTTCCCAAGCCATTTCAACCTGACCGATCGAGGAGTCTTCATGAGCATCCCTGAAAAATCGCCCGCCGCCGCGTCGCGCCGCCAGTTGTTGCAAGCCGGCGCAGCGGGCTTGGCCGTGCTGGCCGCGCCGGCCATCGTGCGTGCGCAAGCCGCACCGAAGATCCGCATCGGCTTCTGGCCGGTGGCCGCGGGCCTGCCGTTCTTTGCCGCGGTGGACCGTGGCTACTTCAAGGAAGCGGGCCTCGACGTGGAGCCGCTCAAGTTCGCGGGCGCGCAGCAGGTCATGGAAGGCATGCTGGCGGGCCGCTGCGACGGCAGTTCCAACGGCACGGGCTCGGCCAACCTCGCCATCGGCGAGATCGCGCAGCCGGGCCTCTTCAAGATCTTCTGCACCAACCCGAGCAACGCCAAGTTCGTGCTCGACGAATTCATCGTCGCCAAGGACAGCCCGATCAAGACCATGGCCGAGCTGGCCGGCAAGAAGATCGCTTCGGGCCCCGGCATCCAGAACGTGACCCTGTGCAAGACCATGCTCGAACGCGCGGGCGCCAAGGGCGCCACGGTGAGCGAGCTGCCCATCGGCCAGCACGTGGCCGCGCTCGTCGCGGGCCAGGTCGACGCCTGCTACACGCTGGAGCCCACCGGCACCGTGGGCCGCATGAACGGCACCACGCGTGTCATCGAGGCCGGCGTGGTCGCCAGGTACATCCTGGGCGATCCGATGGCGCCGTGGCACGGCGGCGCGGCCAGCCTCACCAGCGAGTTCATCAAGAAGAACCCGGAAGTCGCCAAGAAGTACATCGCCGCCTACGCGCGCGGCGTCGAGCTGGTGCGCACCAAGCCCGACGACGCCCGCCAGCACATGAAGGGCTACACCGCCATCGAGGGCAAGCTCACGGCCGAAGTGCCTCTCGCGTCGTACATGCTCTACAACGAGTTCAAGCCGAGCGACGTGGCGTACTTCCAGAAGTTCTACGACCTGTTCACCGAGAAAGGCATCTTCGAGAAGAAGGTGCTGGTGGACGGCCTGCTCTACAAGGCCTGACCATGGCCGACGCAAGCACGACCACGGCCGCGCCGTGGACGCCGCCCGCCGCCGGAGCCACGGCTACGGCCATGCCCAAGCCGCCACTGCGCGACCGGCTGCTGCCCTTCATCGGACCCGTGGTGCTGTTCATCGTGTGGGACCTGGCGGTGCGGCTCGGCTTCATCAAGCCGATCCTGCTGCCCACGCCCGCCGACACCGTTGCGGCGTTGATCACCGGGCTTGCGGGCGGGCCGCTGCTCACCGACTTTGCGATGACCGTGTGGCGCACGCTGCAGGCGTTCCTGATTGCGGCGGTGGTCGGCGTGCCGCTGGGCGTGCTGCTCGGCAGCAATGAGAAGGCCTACCGCAGCGTCGAGTTCCTGATCGACTTCTTCCGCTCCACACCTTCGTCCGCGCTCATTCCGCTGTTCCTGCTGATCTTCGGCGTGTCGGACGTCAACAAGGTGGCCATCGCGGCCTTTGGCGCGCTGCTGATCGTGGTGTTCAACAGTGCCTACGGCGTCATCAATGCGCGCAAGCAGCGCGTGATGGCGGCACGCGTCATGGGCGCCTCGCGCTGGCAGATCTTCAAGGACGTGCTGGTGTGGGAAAGCCTGCAGCCCAGCTTCGTGGGCCTGCGCTCGGCGGTGTCGATGGCCTTGGTGATCGTCATCGTGGCCGAGATGTTCATCGGCTCTGACACGGGCCTTGGCCACCGCATCATCGACGCGCAGCAGGTGCTCAACGTGAAGAGCATGTACGCGGCCATTCTTGCCGCCGGTGCGCTGGGCTATGCACTCAACATTCTTTTTCTTGTGGCCGAGCGCCGCATCGTGCACTGGAGCGGTCGATGAAAGTGACACCCGACATCGTCGTCAACGGCCCGGTGTATGCCGACGTGCCCAAGCCCGTGTTCAAGCCGGGCCCGGCCGGCACGCACATCACCATTCGCGGCCTGACCAAGTACTTTGCGGGCTGGCCGCTGTACGAGAACTTCGACCTCGACATTCCCAAGCACAAGATCGTTTCGGTGTTCGGCCCGAACGGCTGCGGCAAGTCCACGCTCATCAACATGATCGCCGGGCTCATTCCCATCGATGCGGGCGAAATCCTGTTCGACGGCAAGCAGCGCAAGGACACCAAGATCGGCTACGTGTTCCAGAACTACCGCGAGGCGATGTTCCCGTGGATGCGCACCATCGACAACATCGCCTACCCGCTGAAGCTCGAAGGCCGCAGCAAGGCCGAGGTCGACCGGCGCATGGAAGAGCTGGTGGCGTCGTTCGACGTCAAGTTCGACCTGAAGCGCTTTCCGTACGAGCTCTCGGGCGGCCAGCAGCAGACCGCGTCGATCATGCGGGCGCTTGCGCCCAACCCCGAGGTGCTGTTTCTCGACGAGCCGTTCTCCGCGCTCGACTTCGAGATGACCCTCTTCATCCGCGAGAAGCTGCAGGAGGTGTTCATGCAGACCGGCACCACCATGCTGCTGGTGTCGCACGACCTGGAAGAGGCCGTGTACCTGGCCGACGAGGTGCTGCTTTTGACCAAGCGGCCCACCAAGGTGGCCGAGATTCTGCGCTACGGCGATGCACGGCCGCGCACGGTCGAGACGCTGAGCACCGAGAGCTTTGTTGCAATGAAGAAGCTCAGCCTCGACATCTTTCAACGCGAGGTGCGCAGATGACCCTGGAAATCAACATCCCCGAAGTGCTTGCCGAAGTGACCGCGGTGTTCGCGCGCTACGAAGAGGCGCTGGTGACCAACCGCCGCGATGTGCTCGACGAGCTGTTCTGGAACAGCCCGCACACGCTGCGCTACGGCTACGCCGAGAACCACTACGGCCATGCGGCCATCAGCGCCTTTCGCGCGTCGCTGCCGGTGCAGAGCCCGCCGCGCGAGCTGCTGCGCACTGTCATCACCACCTACGGCCGCGACTTGGCGACCGCCAATACCGAGTTCCGTCGCGAAGGCAGCCGCCAGACCGGCCGCCAGAGCCAGACCTGGCTGCGCACCGCCGATGGCTGGCGCGTGGCCGCCGCGCACGTGAGCCTGATCGACTGAACACACAGGCACATTTTTTGCACCCCACCTTGTATCCAAGACCGGAGAACGCCATGACCAGCCCCATCAATCGCCGCGAGTCCCTCAAATCCCTGGCCGCGCTCGGCGCTGCCGGTTCCCTTGGAGGCTGGAGTGCCCTTGCCGACGCACAGGCCAAGCCGCTGACAGTCGGCGTGATCTACGTCGGCGCACGCGACGACTACGGCTACAACCAGGCGCACGCCATGGCGGCGGCCGAAGTAAAGAAGCTACCCGGAGTGAAGGTGGTGGAAGAAGAGAACGTGCCCGAGACCGCCGCCGTGCAGAAGACCATGACCGGCATGATCTCGCAGGACGGCGCCAAGCTGCTGTTCCCCACGTCGTTCGGCTACTTCGATCCGCACATCCTTGCCGTGGCGCCCAAGAACCCCGACGTGCGCTTCTCGCACTGCGGCGGCCTCTGGACAGAGGGCAAGCACCCGAAGAACGCCGGCAGTTTCTTCGGCTACATCGACGAGTGCCAGTTCCTGAACGGCGTGATTGCCGCGCACATGACCAAGAGCAACAAGATCGCCTTCGTTGCCGCCAAGCCCATTCCGCAGGTGCTGCGCAACATCAACGCCTTTACGCTCGGCGCGCGCTCGGTCAAGCCGAACATCACGTGCAGTGTGATCTTCACCGGTGACTGGTCGATGGCCGTGAAGGAAGCCGAGGCCACCAACAGCCTGGCCGACCAGGGCTGCGACGTGTTCACCATGCACGTCGACGGCCCCAAGGTGGTGGTGGAGACGGCGGCCAAGCGCGGCAAGATGGTTTGCGGCTACCACGCGAGCCAGGCCAAGCTGGCGCCCAATGCGTACCTCACCGGTGCCGAGTGGAACTGGCTCACGGCCTACAAGGCGGCCATCGAGGCGGCGCAAAGCGGCAAGCCGCATCCGAACTTCCTGCGCGGCGGCCTGAAGGAGGGCTACGTGAAGATGTCCGCCTACGGCCCCATGGTGCTCGACGCTGCAAAGAAGCAGGCCGACGAGATCAAGGCCAGGATGATCGCCGGCACCTTCGACATCTTCAAGGACGGCATCAAGGACAACAAGGGCGCCGTCGTGGTCCCGGCCGGCAAGGTGCTGAAGCAGACCGACCTGGAACTGGAAAAGATGAACTACCTGGTCGAAGGCGTGATCGGCTCGGCCTGATTCCGGGTTCATCCTCACCATGCGCCACGCGCTCAAGGAATTCGCCCTGCCGGTGTTCGCCATTGCGGCGGCGCTGCTGCTCTTCGGCGTGCTGGTGGCCTTTGCCGGCGTCGATCCGGTGGAGGTCTGGGCGACGCTCTTCAAGGGCGCGTTCGGCGACTGGTTCTCGTGGCAGAACACCTTGCAGCGAGCCGCGCCGCTGATGCTCACCGCGCTGTGCGTGGCGCTGCCGGCGCGGGCGGGGCTCATCGTCATCGGCGGGGAGGGCGCGCTGGTGCTCGGCGGCCTGGCCGCGGCGGCGTTCGCGCATGCGCTGCCGCTGCCGGGCAACATCGTGGGCACGGCGGCAGTGTGCATTGCGGGCGCGCTTGCCGGGGCGCTGTGGATCGCCCTTGCGGGCTGGCTGCGCCAGTACCGCGGCATCAACGAAACCATCAGCAGCCTGCTGCTGGCCTACATCGCCATCGGCATCTTCAAGCACCTGGTCGAAGGGCCACTGCGCGACCCGGCCAGCCTCAACAAGCCGTCGACGCATGCGCTGAACGAGGGGTTGCTGATCGGCGGTATCGGTGGCTCCGACGTGCATTGGGGCTTCGTGATCGGCGTGGTCGCCTGCCTTGGGCTCGCGTGGTGGCTGCGCGCCACCGCCTCGGGTTTTTCGGTGCGCGTGGTGGGCGGCAATCCGCGCACGGCGCAGCTCGTGGGGCTGCCGGCCACACGGCTCATCCTCGGCGCCTGCGCGCTCGGCGGTGCCTGCGCGGGGCTCGCGGGCGCGGTCGAGGTGGCGGCGGTTCACACCAACGCGAATGCCTCCTTGATCGCGGGCTACGGCTATGCGGGCATCCTGGTGTCGTTCATCGCGCGGCACAACCCCGCGGCCATCGTGCCGGTGGCCATCCTGTTCGGCGGCTTCGGCGCGGCGGGCAGCCTGTTGCAGCGGCGGCTCGGCTTGCCCGATGCATCGGTGCTGGTGCTGCAGGGCATTGCGTTCGTGCTCATTCTTGCGAGCGAGGGCCTGCGCATGATCGACTGGAGCGCGTTGCGCGCCCGCGTGCTCCGTGCTTCGGGGAGCCCGGCATGACGGTGGATCAGTGGATCGCGCTTGTGGCCGGCATCGTCGGCGGTGCGCTGCGCGTGGGGGCACCGTTTCTCTTCGTGAGCCTGGGTGAATGCCTGACCGAGAAGTCGGGGCGCATCAACCTGGGGCTCGAGGGCGTGCTGGTGCTGTCGGCCATGGCAGCCTTCGGCGGCGCCTATCTCACCGATTCGGCCTGGCTCGGCGTGCTGATTGGCGCGGTGGCGGGCGCGGCGCTTGCGCTGCTGCACGGCCTGCTGTGTTCGCTCGACCGCGTGAACGACGTGGCCACCGGCATCGCCCTGATGCTGCTCGGCACGGGGCTCGCCTTCTACCTTGGCAAGCCGCTCATCCAGCCGCAGGCGCCGCAGATTCCCGCCATACCGCTGGGCTTCTGGAGCGACAACACGGTGGTTCGTTCGGCGCTGCAACTCAACGCGCTGGTGCCCATTGGCGTGGCGCTGGCCGTGCTGCTCTGGTGGGGCTTTGCGCGCACACGCGCCGGCCTGCTGGTGCGGATGGCCGGCGATTCGGCGCAGGCAACGCGCGCGCTCGGCTATTCGGTCTCGGGCCTGCGCATCGCGGCGACGACGGCGGGCGGCTTCATCGCCGGGCTTGGTGGCGCATCGCTCACGCTGTTCTATCCGGGCAGCTGGAACGAAGGCATTTCCAGCGGCCAGGGCCTCATTGCGGTGGCGCTCGTGATCTTTGCGCGCTGGAGCCCGCTGCGCTGCGTGGGCGCTGCGTTTCTCTTCGGCGGCGCGGGGGCCATCGGGCCCGCGCTGCAGTCCATCGGCATCGGCTGGGGCTATCACCTGTTCAACACCGTGCCCTACGTGCTCACGCTGGTCATTCTTGTGTTCACCTGCAAGCCCGGCAGCACGGCACTTGGCAGCCCCGGCGAACTTTCATCGACAAGGAACTGAACGCCATGACAACGACAACTGGCCGCCACGTTGAGGCCGAACCCTATGCCTGGCCCTACAACGGCGCATTGCGGCCCGACAACACCGCGTTGATCGTGATCGACATGCAGACCGACTTCTGCGGCAAGGGCGGCTACGTGGACGTGATGGGCTACGACCTCTCGCTGGTGCAGGCGCCGATCCAGCCTATCGCGCGCACGCTCGCGGCAATGCGGCCGCTGGGTTTTCACATCATTCACACGCGCGAAGGCCACCGGCCCGACCTGGCGGACCTGCCCGCCAACAAGCGCTGGCGCTCGCGGCAGATTGGCGCCGGCGGCGTGGGCATTGGCGACGACGGGCCGTGCGGGCGCATCCTGGTGCGCGGCGAGCCGGGCTGGGAGATCATTCCCGAACTCGCGCCGCTGCCTGGCGAGGTGGTGATCGACAAGCCCGGCAAGGGATCGTTCTACGCGACCGATCTCGAACTGATCTTGCGCACGCGCGGCATCGAGAACCTGATTCTTGCGGGCATCACCACCGACGTGTGCGTGCACACCACCATGCGCGACGCCAACGACCGCGGCTTCGAATGCCTGCTGCTGTCCGACTGCACGGCCGCCACCGACCACGGCAATCACTTGGCGGCGCTGAAGATGATCACGATGCAGGGGGGCGTGTTCGGCGCGCACGCCACCTCGCGGCAGCTGCTGGCCACGCTTGGGTGATGCACGCATGAGCGCCGCGCCCCACGCGATTGGCGCCCTTCCGGGCGGCAGCGGCGCACTCGCGCTCGACACGTACGAGCTGACCAAGCGCTTCGGCAGCTTCACCGCGATGGACCGCGTGACGATGCGCGTGGAACCCGGCACGGTGCATGCGCTGCTCGGCGAAAACGGCGCGGGCAAGAGCACGCTGGTGAAATGCGTGGCCGGCTTCCAGCGCGCGGAGGAGGGCAGCATCCTGATCGACGGGCGCGAGCAGGATATTGCCAACCCTATCGTGGCGCGCGCGCTGGGCATCGGCATGGTCTATCAGCATTTCACGCTTGCGCCGGGCATGACGGTGGCCGAGAACCTGCTGCTCGCGGGCGGCAAGACGCCGGCGCTGATCGACTGGAAAACCAAGCGCGCGGAGCTGAAGGATTTTCTTGCGACCACGCCCTTCAGCCTCGACCTGGACGCGCGGCCTTCGGAGCTTGCCGCGGGCGAAAAACAGAAGCTCGAACTGCTCAAGCAGCTGTACCTTAAGCCGCGGCTCCTGATTCTCGATGAACCGACCTCGGTGCTGACGCCACAGGAGGCGGACGAGGTGCTGGGCCATGTGCGCGAGTTCGCGCGCAGCGGGTTGTGCACCGTGCTCATCATCACGCACAAGTTCCGCGAGGTCATGGCCTATGCAGACGGCGTGACGGTGCTGCGCCGCGGCAAGGCGGTGCACCATTGCCGCGTGGCGGACACGAGCCCGGCGCGGCTAGCAGGGGCCATGATGGGCAGCGAGGATGCCGAGGCTTCCCCCGCACCGGCTGCATCGCCCGTTGCCAGAAAACCCGTGTCCACTGCGGCGCCCATTGCATTGAAGGTCGAAGGTCTCCGGGCCCAGGGCGACCGGGGCACCTTGGCGCTGCACGACCTGGCGCTTTCGGTGCGCGCGGGCGAAATCCTCGGCGTGGCGGGCGTCTCGGGCAACGGGCAGCGCGAGTTGGTCGAGGCCCTTGTCGGGCAGCGGCCGCGGCTTGCCGGCAAGGTGAGCGTCATGGGCCAGCCGTACAGCGCACGGCGCGGAGAGAACCGCAAACTCAAGGTACGCAGCCTGCCCGAGGAGCCGCTGCGCAATGCCTGCGTGGGAGATCTCAGCGTGGCGGAGAACATGGCGCTGCGCGATTTCGACAGGCCGCCTTTGTCGCGAGGCGGCCTGTTGAACTTTCCCTTCTGGCGCAATCGGGCGCGAGAGTGGATTGCCGAGTATGGCGTCAAGACCCAAGGCGAGGGCGCGCCGATTCGCAGCCTTTCGGGCGGCAACGTGCAGCGTGCGGTATTGGCGCGTGAACTCGCTGGCGACATCAATGTGCTGATCGCCGCCAATCCGGTCTTCGGGCTCGACTTTGCGGCCGTGGCCGAGATTCATGAGCGCATCGTGCAGGTGCGCGAAAAGGGCGGTGCGGTGCTGCTCATCAGTGAAGATCTCGACGAACTGCTGGAACTGGCCGATCGCATCGTCGTGATGAGCGAAGGGCGCATCGTGTTCGAGACTTTGGCCGCGGGCGCTGAAAGGCATGTGATCGGGGCGCACATGGGCGGCGGGCATCATGAGCCCTCGGAGGCTGTGGCATGAGTGCCCTGCTGTTCATCGGAAGGCCGCTCGGTGTGCGGTGGAGTGTTTGCCCGTCGCCGCACCCCGTGCATCAAGACATCCGAGGCACAACATGCGCATAGAAGAAGCTGCTCCTTTCCCCTACGAGTTTGGGATCAAGAACGCCGCGCTGGTCCTCATCGACATGCAGCGCGACTTCATCGAACCCGGCGGCTTCGGTGAAACGCTGGGCAACGATGTGACCCTGCTCGAAGCGATTGTTCCGGCGACAAGAGCGGCTTTGCAGGCTTGGCGGGAAGTCGGCGGCCTCGTGGTGCACACGCGGGAGGCGCACAAGCCGGATCTTTCCGATTGCCCGCCTGCCAAACGCAACCGCGGCAACCCGGCATTGCGCATCGGCGACGAAGGTCCGATGGGCCGCATCCTTGTGGCGGGCGAACCGGGCAACCAGATCATCGACGCGCTGGCTCCGATCGAAGGCGAAATCGTCATCGACAAGCCCGGCAAGGGCGCGTTTTACGCTACCGGCCTGCATGAACTGCTGCAAGCGCGCGGCATTACGCACCTGCTGTTCGGCGGGGTGACCACCGAAGTGTGCGTGCAGACCAGCATGCGCGAAGCCAACGACCGCGGCTACGACTGCCTTCTGCTCGAAGATTGCACCGAAAGCTACTTTCCGGCCTTCAAGATTGCCACGCTCGACATGGTTCGCGCCCAGGGCGGCATCGTCGGCTGGACCGCGCCGAGCACGGCGCTGCTGGCTGCGCTTCGCGGTGGGCAATGACAGCGACTAATATTCCCCACGTGTCTACTGTTCGTTCCCGCCCCGCCTCGCCGGTATCCGCCGTCTCCGCCGCCGGCGAAACCGCTTTTCGCACGCGCGCCGACGAGGTGTACGCGCAGCTCAAGCGCGACGTGGCCGATTTCATCCTCGTGCCGGGCGACCGCTTCACCGAGAACGAGATCAGCGAGCGGCTCGGCGTTTCGCGCACGCCCGTGCGGCAGGCGCTTTTCCGCCTTCAGCAAGAGGGCTTCGTCGAGGTGCTGTTCCGAAGCGGCTGGCGCGTGCTGCCTTTCGACTTCGACCAGTTCGAGCAGCTCTACGACCTGCGCATGGTGCTCGAGACCACGGCCGTGCATCGCCTTTGCGAGGCCGACCGCCGCGTCGACCGCAGCCTGCTCGAGGCGCTGGCCGACATCTGGTTAGTGCCCGCGGCCCAGCGCAGCAGCGACACCGCCCAGGTGGCGCAATGGGACGAGGCCTTTCATTGCTCGCTGGTAGCTGCCGCGGGCAACGCCGAGATGGCGCGCGTTCATGGCGACGTGACCGACCGCATCCGCATCATCCGCCGCCTCGACTTCACGCAGCAGCCGCGCATCGACGCCACCTACGACGAGCACGCCAAGATCCTGAAGGCCGTTCGCGCCAACCGCGGCGACCAGGCCGCGATGCTGCTGCGCGCGCACATCGAGACCAGCCAGGCCGAGGTGCGCAAGATCACGCTGCACCAGGTGCACCTGGCGCGGCATGCCGGAAAGACGGCGACGCGCTGAAGCGGGCCCCGGCTACAGCGTGAAGTCGTAGTCGACCGTGATCGGCGCGTGGTCGCTGAACTTGATGGTCTTGTAGATCTGCTCGTTGCGCGCCAGCGCGCCGAGCGCCGGCGTGGCCAGGTGGTAGTCGAGCCGCCATCCCACGTTGTTGGCATAGGCCTGGCCGCGGTTGCTCCACCAGGTGTAGGCCTCGGCCGTGGTCTCGGGCTTGAGCATGCGGTACACGTCCACCAGGCCCGCGCCGTCGGTGCCGGCGTCGAGCAGGCGGGTCATCCAGGCGCGTTCTTCGGGCAGGAAGCCGCTGTTCTTCTGGTTGCCGCGCCAGTTCTTGAGGTCGATTTCCTTGTGCGCGATGTTGATGTCGCCGCAGAGGATGAACTCGCGCTCTTTCTTGAGCGCAACCAGGTGCGGGAAGAAGCCCTTCAGGAAGCGGAACTTGGCCTCCTGCCGCTCTTCGCCCGAGCTGCCGCTCGGAAAGTAGCAGCTGATGATCGAGAGCTTGCGCTTGGGCGTGTCGAAGCGCAGTTCGAGGTACCGGCCCTCGGCATCGAATTCGGTGTCGCCCCAGCCCACGACCACGGCGCTTGGCGCGTGCTTGGTGTAGATGGCGGTGCCGGCGTAGCCTTTTTTCTCGGCAAAGTGGAAATAGCCCTTGAGACCGGCCATTTCTTCGAACCGGCCTTCGATGTCGCTGGCCTGCACCCGGATCTCCTGCATGCAAATACAATCCGGCGCAAGTTCGGCCACCCAGTCCGCCACCCCCTTCGTGGCGGCCGAACGCAGGCCATTGAGATTGAGGCTGGTTAGTTTGAACACAAGGAAATTCCGATGGCTGTAGATGGTGTGGAAAGCAGTGCGGTTGCGCAGGACTTCGTCCAGTTCGCACTCGACTCCGGCGTGCTGCGCTTCGGCGAGTTCAAGACCAAGGCCGGCCGACTGAGCCCCTACTTCTTCAATTCGGGCCTCTTCGACGACGGCGCCAAGATCGCGCGCCTCGCCGGATTCTATGCAGACCGGCTGATCGAAAGCGGTGTCGAGTTCGACATGATCTTCGGCCCCGCCTACAAGGGCATTCCGCTGGGCGCCACGGTGGCCGCCGAACTGGCCCGGCGCGGGCGCAACTACCCCTTTGCCTACAACCGCAAGGAAGCCAAGGCCCACGGCGAAGGCGGCAACCTGGTGGGTGCGCCGCTCAAGGGCCGCGTGCTCATCGTCGACGACGTGATGTCGGCCGGCACCGCGGTGCGCGAATCGATTGCGGCCATCGAAGCCGCCGGCGCCACCCCGCACGCGGTGTCCATTGCGCTCGACCGGCAGGAGAAGGCCACCGAAAACGGCGTGGATGTGGATCACAGCGCGGTGCAGTACGTGCGCAACCAGCTGGGCCTCCAGGTGGTGGCCATCGCCACGCTCGACGATTTGCTGAACTACCTGTCGGGCAACGCCGCCGCCGACCTGGGTGCGCATCGCGAGCGCGTTCTTGCCTACCGCGCCCGCTACGGCGCTCACTGAGGCCACCGCCATGCCCGTGCGCAAGTTCGACCAGGCGGCCCGGCCGTTCGCCACCGCGGTGTTGCCGCTGCTGCTGCCGCTCGCGGCGGCGCTGTTGCCCGTGGCGGTGCCGGCACAGCCCGCGCCGGCGCCGGCTGCCATCTATTCCTGCACCGACGCCCGCGGCCGCACGCTCACGGCCGACCGGCCGATTGCCGAATGCATCGACCGCGAGCAGCGCGAACTGAGCCCGAGCGGCACCACCCGCCGCAAGATCGAACCGACCTACACCGCGCGAGAACTGGCCGAGCGCGAAGACCGGGCCCGCGAGGCGGCGCTGCAAGCCGCGCGCCTGATCGACGAGCGCCGGCGCGAACGTGCATTGCTGGTGCGCTACCCCAACGTGACTGTGCACGAACGGGAGCGCAAGGAGGCGCTGGTGCAGATCGACGCGGTGATCCAGGCCGCGCAGAAGCGCCTGGCTGAACTTGCCGAAGACCGCAAGAAGATCGACGAAGAGCTTGAGTTCTACAAGCACGACATCAGCAAGGCGCCGGGCGCGGTGCGCCGCAAGCTCGAAGACAACGCGCAGAGCGTGGCGGTGCAGAACCGCTTCATCGGCGAGCAGGAAGACGAGAAGAAGCGCGTGAACGCGCGCTTCGACGAAGAGCGCGCGCGGCTCAAGCAGATCTGGTCGCCTCAAAACGGCGGGAACAAGTAGCCCGCCGCCAGAGGGAGCCAGTCAGGCCAGCTTGGCCTTGAGCAGTTCGGTGACCTGGGCGGGGTTCGCCTTGCCGCCGCTCGCCTTCATCACCTGGCCCACGAGGCCGTTCAAGGCCTTTTCCTTGCCAGAGCGGTACTCGTCGACGTTCTTCTGGTTCTTGGCAATCACCTCGTCCAGGATCTTGTCGAGCGCGCCGGTGTCGTTCATCGGCTTCAAGTCCTTGGCCTCGATGATGGCGTCGACATTGCTGCCGTCGCCAGTCCAGAGCGCATCGAACACCTGCCGGGCCGCGTTGTTCGGCAGCGTGCCGTCGGCAACGCGTTGCACCAGCTGGGCCAGCTGCTGAGCGGTGACCGGAGCGGCTTCGATGCCGATTTCCTGCGCGTTCAGGCGGCGCGCCATTTCGCCGGTGATCCAGTTGCTTGCAAGCTTGGGCGTTGCGCCGGCCTTCACCGCGTCGTCGAAGTAGCGCGCGAGCGCCGGGCTCTGCGTGAGCTGCGCCGCGTCGTATTCCGACATGCCGTGGTCGCGCACATAGCGCTCGGCCATGGCGCGCGGCAGCTCGGGCATGGTGGCACGCACCCGGTCGATCCAGTCAGCCGCGATCACCAGCGGCGGCAGGTCCGGATCGGGGAAGTAGCGGTAGTCGGCCGAGTCTTCCTTGGCGCGCATCGCACGCGTCTCGCCCGTGTCGGGGTTGAACAGCACGGTGGCCTGTTCGATCTTGCGGCCGTCTTCGATCTCCTCGATCTGCCAGCGGATCTCGTAGTCGATGGCCTGCTGCATGAACTTGAAGCTGTTCAGGTTCTTGATCTCGCGACGCGTGCCGAGCTTTTCGCCGGGCCTGCGCACCGACACGTTGGCGTCGCAGCGGAAACTGCCTTCCTGCATGTTGCCGTCGCAGATGCCGATCCACGTGACGATCTTGTGCAGCTCGCGCGCATAGGCCACGGCCTCGGCGGTGGAGCGCATGTCGGGCTCGGTCACGATTTCGAGCAGCGGCGTGCCGGCGCGGTTCAGGTCGATGCCGCTCTGGCCGATGAAGTCTTCGTGCAGCGACTTGCCCGCGTCTTCCTCGAGGTGGGCACGCACCAGGCGCACCGTCTTCTTTTCTTCGCCCAGGAAGAACGACACCGAACCGCCTTGCACCACCGGAATCTCGAACTGGCTGATCTGGTAGCCCTTGGGCAGGTCGGGGTAGAAGTAGTTCTTGCGCGCGAAGACGCTGCGCGGCGCAATGTGCGAGCCGAGCGCCAGGCCCAGCTTGATGGCGCGTTCGACCGCGCCCTTGTTCATCACGGGCAGCGTGCCGGGCAGCGCCAGGTCCACCGCGCAGGCCTGCGTGTTGGGCTCGGCGCCAAAGGCGGTGGAGGCGCGGCTGAAGATCTTGCTGTTCGTCGACAGCTGCGCATGCGTCTCGAAGCCGATGATGACTTCATAGCCGCGCACCAGCGGGCCGGTCGGGCGGCCTTGTTGTTGTGCTTCGAAGGTGTTCACGGTCTCGCTCATTTCAAAAGCCCTCCGGCGTGCGCGTGTGCCAGTCGGTGGCCTGCTGGAAGCGGTGGGCCGCGTTCAGCAGCTTCGCTTCGCCGAAGTAGTTGCCGATCAGCTGCAGGCCCACGGGCATCGGCTTGCCGATGCCCTGCTTCGAGCCTTGCATGCCGCTGTCATCGAAGCCCGCGGGCACGCTCATGCCGGGCAGGCCGGCTAGCGAGGCGGGCAGCGTGAAGATGTCCGCCAGGTAGTCGGCCACCGGGTCGTCGCCATGCTCGCCGATCTTCCAGGCGGTGGTCGGCGCGGCGGGGCCGGCGATCACGTCGCACTGCTTGAAGGCCTGCTGGAAGTCGTCGGCGATCATGCGGCGCACCTTTTGCGCCTGCAGGTAGTAGGCGTCGTAGTAGCCGTGCGAGAGCACGTAGGTGCCGATCATGATGCGGCGCTTCACTTCGTCGCCAAAGCCTTCGGCGCGCGTGCGCTCGTACATGTCGCCCAGGTCCTTGTACTGCTTGGCCCGGTGGCCGAACTTCACGCCGTCGAAGCGGCTCAGGTTGCTCGACGCCTCGGCCGCGGCCAGGATGTAGTACACGGGGATCGACAGTTCGGTGCGCGGCAGGCTCACTTCGACGCGCTTGGCGCCGAGCTTCTCGTATTGCGCCAGCGCCGCATCGACGGCGGCGCGAACGCCGGGCGCCACGCCTTCGCCGAAGAACTCCTTCGGCACGCCGATGCGCAGGCCCTCGAGCGAGTCGTTCAGCGAACGGCTGAAGTCTTCGGCGGGCCTGTCGAGCGAGGTGGAGTCGCGGTCCAGGTCGGGGCCGCAGAAGGCCGACAGCAGCAGTGCGCAGTCCTCCGCCGAGCGGGCCATGGGGCCGGCTTGGTCGAGGCTCGATGCGAACGCCACCATGCCGTAGCGCGACGCGCGGCCGTACGTGGGCTTGATGCCGGTAATGCCGCAGAACGAGGCCGGCTGGCGAATCGAGCCGCCGGTGTCGGTGCCGGTGGCCGCGGGCGCCAAGCGGGCCGCCACGGCCGCCGCGCTGGCGCCCGAGGAGCCGCCCGGAATGCGCTCGCGGTTCCAGGGGTTTTGCACCGGCACGGCCTTGTCATGGCCGACGGCGGGCACGGCCACGTTCTCGTTGGCCGAGCCCATGGCGAATTCGTCGCAGCTCAGCTTGCCCAGCGTGACCGCGCCGGCTTCGGCCAGGCGGCGCACCACGGTCGCATCGAAGGGCGAACGGTAGCCCGCGAGCATCTTCGAGCCGGCGGTGGTGGCGAAATCGGTGGTGACGAAAATGTCCTTGTGCGCAATCGGCACGCCGGCCAGCGCCGGGGCGTTGCCGGTGGCAAGTTGCGCGTCGGCCGCGCGGGCCTGGGCCAGCGTGACGTCCTCGTTCACATCCACGAAGGTGCCGAGAGACTCGTGGGCCTTCATGCGGCCCAGAAAAACCTGGGAGGCCTCGACGGCCGAAACCTTGCGGTCCGCCAGGGCCCTGGCCAGGGCGACCACGCCCATCTGATGCAAATCGCCGCTCATTCGATCACCTTGGGCACGAGGAACAGGCCGGCTTCGACGGCCGGGGCGCTCTTCTGGTTGGCTTCGCGGTTGTCGGGTTCGCTCACCACGTCGTCGCGCAAACGCAGGGTGATGTCCTCGATGGCAGCCACCGGGTGGGCCAGCGGCTCGACGCCGGCGGTGTCGACCGAACGCATACGTTCGACTAAATCGAAAAAGCCGTTAATCTGGCTGAGCATGCGCTCGCTTTCGTCGGAAGCAAGCTGCAGCCGCGCCAGCGAGGCGATGCGTGCAATATCTGAAGCGGAAAGTGACATGGGTCGAAATGGCTGGAAAACCGGGAGTATTCGCACGCCGGAGAGGGTGCTGACACGGGATTCAGAGGGGGATTCAGGTATTATCCCGCCTTTGCCGCAACCCCCGCGAACACGCCGGCTTTTGCGCCAAAAACGATCAATCCACCCCGTCAAACGACCAAAAAACAGAGAGCGACGACTTGCCGACGCGCAGGCGTGCTCCAGAGGATTCCGCACATGTTTGGAGCTTTCCGTCGGTATTTTTCCACCGACCTCGCGATCGACCTCGGCACCGCCAACACACTGATCTTTGCCCGTAACAAGGGCATCGTGCTGGACGAACCCTCGGTGGTCGCCATCCGCCACGAAGGCGGTCCCCACGGCAAGAAGGTGATCCAGGCCGTCGGCCGGGAAGCCAAGGCCATGCTGGGCAAGGTGCCCGGCAACATCGAGGCGATCCGCCCGATGAAGGACGGCGTGATTGCCGACTTCGTGATCACCGAGCAGATGATCAAGCAGTTCATCAAGATGGTGCACCCGCGCACGCTGCTCACGCCGAGCCCGCGCATCATCATCTGCGTGCCCTGCGGCTCCACCCAGGTCGAGCGCCGCGCCATCAAGGACGCGGCCGAAGCCGCCGGAGCTACATCGGTCTACCTCATCGAAGAGCCCATGGCCGCGGCCATCGGCGCGGGCCTGCCGGTCAGCGAGGCTTCAGGCTCGATGGTGGTCGACATCGGCGGCGGCACCACCGAAGTGGGCGTCATCAGCCTGGGCGGCATGGTCTACAAGGGCTCCGTGCGCGTGGGCGGCGACCGCTTCGACGAAGCCATCATCAACTACATCCGCCGCAACTACGGCATGCTGATCGGCGAGCCGACGGCCGAAGTCATCAAGAAGAACATCGGCTCGGCTTTCCCCGGCTCCGAAGTCAAGGAAATGGAAGTCAAGGGCCGCAACCTTTCCGAAGGCGTGCCGCGCAGCTTCACCATCAGCAGCAACGAAGTGCTGGAAGCCCTGACCGACCCCCTGAACAACATCGTCTCGGCCGTGAAAAACGCGCTGGAGCAAACGCCGCCCGAACTGGGCGCCGACATCGCCGAGCGCGGCATGATGCTGACCGGCGGCGGCGCACTGCTGCGCGACCTGGACCGCCTGCTTGCCGAGGAAACCGGCCTGCCGGTGCTGGTGGCCGAAGACCCGCTGACCTGCGTGGTGCGCGGCTGCGGCATTGCTCTCGAGCGCATGGACCGCTTGGGAAGCATCTTCACGAGCGAGTGAATGCGCCACTGTCATCATCGGCCGGCCCTGCTTGTGCAGGCCGGCCTTTTTGCCATCTGACGTTGCACAGCCAGGCCTGAACCATGCCCTTGGGCACGCTCGATCGCACAGCCCCGCCCCTGTTCAACCAGGGGCAGTCGGCCCTGAGCAAGTTGATTTTCTTCGGTGCGCTCTCGCTGTTCCTGATGGTGGCCGACGCGCGCTTCCATCTGGTTCAGCCGATCCGCGCGGCCGTCGGCGCGGTGCTCTATCCGGTGCAGTGGCTCGCGCTCAAGCCGGTGCAGTTCGTGGTGGGCGGCAGCCGCTACTTCGAAGACCTGCAAACGGCCCAGCGCAACGAAGAAGAAGCCCGCAAGGCGCTCATGCAGCAGGCCGAGCGTGCAAGCCAGGCCGACACGCTCGCACAAGACAACGCGCGCCTTCGCGCATTGCTCGAACTGCGCCAGACGACCCAGGCGCCGGGCCGCGCCGCCGAGGTGCTCTACGACGCCGCCGACCCCTACACGCGCAAGATCGTCATCGACCAGGGGCTCACGCACGGCGTAGCGCCCGGTTCGCCGGTGATCGACGCGGACGGCGTGCTCGGCCAGGTGACGCAGGTGCTGCCCTTCACGAGCGAGGTCACGCTGGTGATCGACCGCGACCTTTCCATTCCCGTGCAGAACACCCGCACCGGCGTGCGCAGCGTGGCTTTCGGTGACGCCTCGGCGCACGGCTCGGGGCTGGAGCTTCGCTTCATGGCCGCCAATGCCGACCTGCAGGAGGGCGACCTGCTCTCCACCAGCGGCGTCGACGGCGTCTATCCGCCCGGCCTGCCGGTCGCCAAGATCGAACGCATAGAGCGCCGTGCCGATTCGGCCTTTGCGCGCATCTACTGCGTTCCGCTGGCCCGCGTGACGGCCGCGCGCTACGTGCTGGTGCTGGCGCCCACGGGGGCGCCCGCGGCACCGCCAGCGCCGGCCGCTCCCGCGCGCGGCAAGAAGCCCGAGCCCAAGCCCGCCGCCAAGGCGGACAAGGCCGACAAGAAAGCCGCGGAGCGCGCCCGATGATCAAACGCCCCGGCCAACAGCAGCTGCTGCTGCCCGTCAGCCCGCTCTTCATGTGGTCGAGCCTGGTGGTGGCGCTGCTCATCAACATGATCCCGATCGGCCGCGCCGCGTGGATGCCCGACCTGCTCGCGCTGGCCATCGTGTTCTGGGGCGTGCACCAGCCGATGCGCGTGGGCATTGGCGCGGCCTTCGTCTTCGGGCTGTGCATGGACGTGCACCAGGCGTCCATGCTGGGCCAGCATGCGCTGTCCTACACCACGCTGGGCTTCTTTGCGATCACCATCCACCGGCGCCTGCTCTGGTATCCGGTGGCGTCGCAGGCGCTGCAGGTGCTGCCGCTCTTTGCGCTGTCGCAGTTCATCGAGGTGGTGACGCGCATGATCGGCGGCGGCATCTTTCCGGGCTGGTGGGTGCTGGCCTCCCCGGTGATCGAGGCCGCGCTGTGGCCGCTGGCAACGGCGCTGCTGCTGGCGCCCCAGCGCCGCACGCCGGAACCCGACGAGAACCGTCCCCTCTAAGCCTGGCAGTCCACCTTTCTATGCATTTGCCAACGCACTTGCACGCGCCTAAGCTCACGCCGCCATGACCGAAATCCGCAACGTTGCCGCCGACCTCGCGCGCTTCAAGCGCCGCGTGATCGTGATCGGCATGGTGGTGCTCTTCGCCTTCGGGCTGCTGGGCTCACGGCTGTTCTATCTGCAGGTGGTGCGGCACGACGACCTGGCCGAGCAGGCCGAGAGCAACCGCACGGCCATCGTGCCGGTGGTGCCGAACCGCGGGCTCATCCTCGACCGCAACGGCATCGTGCTGGCCTCCAACTACTCGGCCTACACGCTGGAGATCACGCCTTCCAAGGTGGGCGACGTCGAAGAGACCATTGACGCCCTGACCCAGGTGCTCGAGGTTTCGCCGCGAGACCGCCGCCGCTTCAAGCGCCTGCGCGAAGACTCTCGCAGCTTCGACTCCATTCCGATCCGCACCCGCCTGAGCGACGAGGAAGTGGCCCGCTTCGCGGCGCAGCGCTACCGTTTTCCGGGCGTGGAAATCAAGGCGCGGCTGTTCCGCAACTATCCGCACGGCGAGGTCGCCTCGCACGTGCTCGGTTATATCGGCCGCATCAACCAGCGCGAGAAGACCGCGATGGAAGACTGGGCCGAGGAAGACCAGGCCAACTACAAGGGCACCGACTACATCGGCAAGCTCGGCATCGAGCAAAGCTACGAAAAAACGCTGCACGGCCAGACCGGCGTCGAGCAGATGGAAACCTCGGCCGGCGGCCGCGCGGTGCGCCGGCTTGCCAGCCATCCAGCCACGCCGGGCAACACCGTGATGCTGTCGCTCGACATCAAGCTGCAGAAGCTGGTCGAAGACATGTTCGGCGACCGCCGCGGCGCGCTGGTGGCCATCGACCCCAAGACCGGCGAGGTGCTGGCCTTCGTGAGCAAGCCGACCTTCGACCCCAACCTTTTCGTTGAAGGCATCGACACCGAAAGCTGGAAAGAGCTCAGCGAATCGCTCGACAAGCCGCTGCTCAACCGGGCCCTGCGCGGCACCTACCCGCCCGGCTCCACCTACAAGCCCTTCATGGCGCTGGCCGCATTGCAAACCGGCAAGCGCGGCGCCAGCGTGGTGGTGAACGACCCGGGGTACTTCAACTTCGGCGGCCACCGCTTCGGCAGCCCCGAAGGCAACCTGGGCGGCGTCGACATGCGGCGTTCGATCCAGGTGTCGAGCAACATTTATTACTACTCGCTCGCCAACGAGATGGGCGTGGACCTGATCCACGACTTCATGAAGCCGCTGGGCTTCGGGCAGCTCACAGGCATCGACCTGGGCGGCGAGGTGCGCGGCGTGCTGCCCAGCACCGAGTGGAAGCGCAACGCCTACAAGCGGCCCGAGCAGAAGAAGTGGTACGCGGGCGAAACCATTTCGCTGGGCATCGGACAGGGCTACAACACCTTCACCATGCTGCAGCTCGCGCAGGCCACGGCCATCGTGGCCGACGGCGGGCTGAAGCGCAAACCGCATCTGGTGCTGGCCACGCGAAACACCGTCAGCGGCGAAGTGGCCCCGCTGCCGCAGCCGCCGGCCGAGAACCTGGGCTACACCGCGGCCAACGTCGCTGTGATTCGCGAAGGCCTGACCAGCGTGGTCACCAGCGGCACGGCGCGCAGCGTGTTTGCCGGCGCGGGCTATCAGGCGGCTGGCAAGACGGGTACCGCGCAGGCCGTGACCCAGGCGCAGAACACCAAGTACAACGCCCGCGCACTCGAAGAGCATCAGCGCGATCACGCGCTGTTCATGGCGTTTGCACCCGTCAGCAACCCGAAGATCGCCGTGGCGGTGATCGTCGAGAACGCCGGTTGGGGTGCCGGCGCCGCGGCGCCCATTGCCCGCCGCGTGTTCGACTACGTGTTGATGGACCAGTACCCGAGCGAGGCCGACATGGCCGCCGTCAGGATCGGCAAGGCCGGCGCGCCGATCGGCAAGCCGCGCGTGGCGAGTGAAGTGGCTTGGCCGGTGGCCGGGACCGCCGCGGCCGCGCCTTGATGGTCTCTCTCCCTCTCCCTCTGGGAGAGGGTTGGGGTGAGGGCAAGCGGCAGTCGGGCCCGCGCGATGTTGTGAGGCCGACAGCCCTCACCCTAGCCCTCTCCCAGGGGGAGAGGGGACAACACCTCAAGCCTCAGCCACCGTGCCGCTGACCTCGCCCAAGCCGATGCGAATCGCGCCCTCACGCACGCAGTAGCCGCGCATGACCAGCGTGTCGCCGTCTTCAAGGAACGTGCGCTTCTCGCCATTGGGCAGCGTGATCGGCTGCTTGCCGCCGAGCGTCAGCTCCATCAGCGAGCCGGCTTCGTCGGGCTTGGGGCCCGAGAGCGTGCCGGAGCCCAGCAGGTCGCCGGGCTGCAGGTTGCAGCCGTTCACCGTGTGGTGCGTGACAAGCTGCGCGGCCGTCCAGTAGGCGGCTTCGGTGGTGTTGCCGCGCGTGAGCCTCGCGGGCGCTTCACCCGCGGCGCGCATCTTTGCGGTCTGCAGCAGCACTTCGAGCGTGACGTCGAGCGCGCCGCTTTCGCGGTTCGCGGGCGCATCGAGGTAAGGCAGCGGCTGAGGGTCTCCCGCGGGCCGCTCGAACCTGGCGCGGAACGGCGCCAGTGCTTCCATCGTCACGATCCATGGCGACAGCGTGCTGGCGAAGTTCTTCGCGAGAAACGGGCCGAGCGGCTGGTATTCCCAGGCCTGCAGGTCCCGCGCCGACCAGTCGTTGAGCAGCGTCACGCCGAACAGGTGCTCTTCGGCCTCGCCGATGGCAATCGGCTCGCCGAGTGCGTTGCCGCGGCCGATCAGAAAACCCAGTTCCAGCTCATAGTCGAGCCGCTTCGAAGGGCCGAAGCTCGGCTCTGCAGCATCCGGCGCCTTGGTCTGCCCCTGGGGGCGCTTGAAGACCTGGCCGCTCACACCGATGGACGACGCACGCCCGTGATAGCCGATGGGCACCCACTTGTAGTTGGGCATCAGCGGCTGGTCGGGGCGGAACAGCTTGCCGATGGTGGTGGCGTGGTGAATGCCGGTGTAGAAGTCGGTGTAGTCGCCAATGCGGCAGGGCACGGTGAGCTCGGCCCGGGCCTGAGGCAGCAGCGCCTTCGACCATGCGGCCTCTTTGCCGCTGCCTTCCGCAAGGCCCGCCGAGATGGCCGCGCGAAGCGCCTGGCGGTCTTTCACGCTGGCGTTCATCAGCGCGTTCATGTCGTCGGTATCGACCAGGCCTGCGGCCTTCAGGTCGAGCACCTGGTCGCCGATGGCCACCCCGATGCGAAAAGCCTCGCTGCTGCCCGCCGCGCGAAAGCGGCCGAAGGGCAGGTTCTGGATCGGGAAGTCGCAGCCGGCTTCATTGGCCGAGGCAACCCAGCTGCGCAGCTTCGGGTCGTGGGTGGCGTTGAGTGCGATGGTCATGGAATGTCTTTCTTTGGATGTGGCGCTTGTTCGTCGGCCGTCAGGGCTTGAACTGGTCCTTGAGGCCAGCCCAGCAATCGGCGTAGTCGGTGTCGAGCGCGGGGCTCTGCAGCGCGAAGTTCGTGGGGATGAAGCGCAAGCGGCTCTCGAACATGAAGGCCAGCGTGTTGTCGAGCTTGTGCGGCTTCAGGTCGGTGTGCGTGGCCTTGTCGAAGGCTTCCTCGTCGGGCCCGTGCGGCACCATGCAGTTGTGCAGGCTCGCGCCGCCGGGCTTGAAGCCGCCCGGCTTGGCGTCGTATTCGCCGAGCACCAGGCCCATGAACTCGCTCATGAGGTTGCGGTGGAACCATGGCGGACGGAAGGTGTTTTCCATCACCATCCAGCGCGGCGGGAAGATCACGAAATCGCAATTCGCGGTGCCCGGCGTGTCGCTGGGCGAGGTGAGCACGGTGAAGATCGACGGATCGGGATGGTCGAAGCTGATGGAGCCGATCACCATGAAATTGGCCGTGTCGTACTTCAGCGGCGCCAGGTTGCCGTGCCAGGCGACCACGTTGAAGGGCGACTGCCTGGTCGGCGCCTTCCAGAAGCGGCCGCCGAATTTCTTCACCAGCTCGTAGGCGCCGCCGTCTTCCTCGAAGGCCGCCACGGGCGCCTGGAAGTCGCGTGCATTGGCCAGCCCGTTCGAGCCGATGGGGCCGAGTTCGGGCAGGCGGAAATGTGCGCCATAGTTTTCGCAGACATAGCCCCGGGAGATTCCGTCGGGCAATGCCACCTTGAACACCATGCCGCGCGGCAGCACCGCGATCTCGCCGGGCTTCACGTCGAGGACGCCGAGCTCGGTCGTGATGACCAGGCGGCCCTGCTGCGGCACGATGAGCATCTCGCCGTCCGCATTGACGAAGGCGCGCTTCTCCATCGAGCGGCCCGCAAGGTACATGAGCGAGCCGATGCCGACCTGCGATTCCGCATCGCCGTTGGCCGCAATGGTGTGCATGCCGTCGATGAAGTCCACATCGGCCGCGCCGTCGAGCGGCATCGGATGCCAGCGCAGCGGCTCGGGCGGCAAGGCGATCTCGCGGTCCGCGCCGGTGGTCCAGTGCGGCTGGGCATACGGCTGGTAGCGGCCGGACACCACCGAGGGCTGGCGGCGGTACAGCCAGGTGCGGCGGTTTTCATGGCGCGGCGCGGTAAAGGCGGTGCCCGAGAGCAGCTCGGTGTAAAGGTCGAACGGGGCGCGCTGCGGGTTGTTGCGGCCCTGGGGCAGGGCACCGGCCACGGCTTCGGAGGCGTACTCGTTGCCGAAGCCGCTCTGGTAGCGCCGTTCGGCACTGGCGGTTGGATGGGTCATGGTGTTCTCTTTTCGAAAATCAGGGCGATGGCGCCGGTAGGTGTTCAGCTGTCGCGCGCGGCCTCGAAAGCCTCGCGCAGCACGGCCAGCGAGCCGACGTGGTTCGCCAGCACGAGCACGAGCCGTGCGTTGAAGGCATGGCTCTCCTCAGTGGAAAGCCCCTGGTGGGCCTCGATCAGCGCCTCGTAGAAATCGTCGGGCGCCTCGAGATTCGGCGTGGTGATCAGATGTGGTTGCATGGTGCTGCTCATCCCTTTGCCAGTGCGCGGTCGATGGCCGCGCGGATGTTCCCCGCCGTGGGTTGCCGCCAGCGCGCACACACATGCTGGTCGGGCCGCAGCAGGTACACGGTGCCGGGTAGCGCGTCGTAGCGTTGCGTCGCGAGTTCGCCTTCGGTTGTAGCGGCTTTCACGCGCACCACGTGCAGCGGAAAGTCGCATGCCCTCAGCGCCTGCAGGCTGCGCTCGGCGGCTTCGCCCTGGCCGAAAACCAGCGCCGTGAACTGCGCCACATGGCATTCGCGCAGCAACCAGCCGCTGCTGCCGTCGGCGCGCACCACGGGGGCGTCGGCCGCTGCGGCGCCAGGCACCATCGCACCGGCAAAGATATCGGCGTCGGGCGTGTTGAGCGGCGAGTCGCGCAGCACCGCCGGCACCGAGAGCCGCCCGCTGTTGACCAGCGTGCGCGCGAAGGCATGGCGCTTCGTCAGCTCCAGCACCGCGTCGCGGAACAGGCGGCTCACTTCGCTCTTGGGCGTGATGAAGTCGGTCGCGCGCGTGGAATTGCGGATGTTCTCGTCGGCCGCGAATTCGCGCTCGCTCGCGTAGCTGTCGAGCAGCGCATCGGGTGCCTCGCCCTGGAGCACGGCCGCTAGCTTCCACGCAAGGTTGTCCGCGTCCTGCACGCCCGAGTTGGCGCCGCGCGCGCCAAAGGGCGACACGCCGTGCGCCGAGTCGCCCGCAAACAGCACGCGGCCATGGCGAAAGCGCTCCATGCGCTGGCACGCAAAGGTGTAGACGCTGGCCCAGCCGATGGTGAACTGCACGCCTTCGAATCCGATGCTGTCGAGCAGTGCGCGCACGCGCGGCGTGATGTTCTCGGGCTTGCGCTCCTCCACCGGATCGGCGTCCCAGCCAAGCTGGAAGTCGACACGCCACATGCCGTCGGCCTGCTTGTGCAGCAGCACGCTCTGGCCCGGGTGGAACGGCGGATCGAACCAGAAGCGGCGCTCGGTCGGCAAATGCGCATCCATCGTGATGTCGGCGATCAGGAAGCGGTCGCGGAAGGTGCGGCCCTTGGCTTCGAGGCCCAGCATCTGGCGCACGTTGGAACGCGAGCCGTCGCAGGCCGCAACGTAGCCCGCCTGCAGCCGGTAGTCGCCTTCGGGCGTTTCCACGGTGAGAACGGCGCCTTCGTCGTTCTGCTCGATGCCTGTGACCTTGTTGTTCCAGCGCAGGTCGATCAGCGGCAGCGCTGCGGCGCGTTCGACGAGGTAGCCCTCGACGTAGTACTGCTGCAGGTTGATGAAGGCCGGGCGCTCGTGGCCGGGTTCGGGCAGCAGGTCGAAGCTGTAGACCTGCTCGTCGTGGAAGAACACCCGGCCCACATGCCACGACACGCCCTTGCCGACCATGCGGTCGCCGCAGCCGAGGCGGTCGAACACCTCGAGCGTGCGCTTGGCAAAGCAGATCGCGCGCGAGCCGCTGGAAAGGGTGTTCTCGTTGTCGAGCAGCACCACGGGAATTTCGCGCAATGCAAGGTCGATGGCCAGCGTGAGGCCGACCGGGCCGGCGCCGACGACGACCACCGGGTGACGGGCGGGCGAGGGCGCGTCCTGGTCGGCGTGGCGCTTGTAGTCGAAGCGCAGGCTTTGATAGTCGATCACGTTTGTCTCCGTGACTCGGGACTTCAGCCTTCGAGCGCCTTCCACATCTCGATGTCCCGCTCCGCCGTCCACACGCGCGGATCGGCATGGCCAGAAGCTTCGTCGTACGCGCGGCTCACGTCGAACGGCATGCAGTGGTCGAAGATCACCCACTGGCTGTACTTGGGCTTGAGCTTGGCGTAGGTGTTCTTGTAGACGGTGTTCAGGTCGCGCCCGGCCTTCACGCCCTCTTGCACGCTCGCATACACGTCGGAAATGAAGTTGCGCGTGCCGGTCAGGCCCTCGGCCACCTGGGCCGGCGTGGTGAGTGCGGCGCCGCGGCCCGGCACCAGCGCCGCGGGCTTGAGGGCGGCGATGTTGTCCAGCGTTTGCGGCCAGTCCTTGAAGTAGGCGTCACCCGCGTACGGCGTGGCGCCAAACTCGACCAGGTCGCCCGACAGCAGCGTGCGTTCCTCGGGCAGCCACACGACCGTGTCGCCCTTGGTGTGGCCGCGGCCGAGCTGGATCAATTGCACCTCGAGCTTGCCGAGCCACAGCGTCATCTTGCCGGTGAAGGTCATGGTGGGCCAGGTCAGGCCCGGAGGCACCGTTTCCACGTTCTGGAACAGGCGCGGAAAGCGGCCGATTTCGCTGGCCTTGTCGGCCTCGCCGCGCTCCACGATCAGGTCGCGCGTGTCCTGGCTAGCCAGGATGTGCTCGGCACCGTAGCCGGCCGCGCCCAGCACGCGCACCGCGTGGTAGTGCGTCAGCACCACGTACTTGATGGGCTTGTCGGTCACCTCGCGGATGCGGCGCACTACGTCGGCCGCCATGGCGGGGGTGGCCTGGGTGTCGGCCACCAGCACGCAGTCGTCGCCAATGACGATGCCGGTGTTCGGGTCGCCCTCGGCCGTGTAGGCCCAGGCGTGTTCCGAGATCTGGCTGAAGGTGATCTTCTTTTCTTCCATGTCGGCCTGGCTGGCGAACTTCTTGGCTTGGCTCATCGTGTGTCTCCGTCGGGTGGATCGAAATTTTGATTCGTCTAAAGCAAACGAATTTGCGGTTAACGAATTTCTGAAGTGTAAGCCCGAGATCAGTTAATGTCTAATCCCTTCTTCATGAACGAACAATCAGACGCCAAGGCGGCCATGGCAGCCAATGAGACCGACCGCGCCGCCCAGCGCGGCATCCAGAGCATCGAGGTGGGCGGCCAGCTGCTGCGCGCGCTGGTGCACCACGGCCGGCCGATGGCCCTGAAAGACCTGGCGCGGGAAGCCGACATGACGGCCGCCAAGGCCCACCCGTACATGGTGAGCTTCGGGCGGCTGGGCCTGATCGAGCAGGACCGCGCCAGCGGCCACTATCTGCTCGGCCCGCTGGCCTTGCAACTGGGGCTCATCAGCCTTCAGCAAGCCGACCCGGTGCACATTGCAACGCCGCTCATCGCCGGACTGGCGCAGCGCATCGGCCACACGGTGGCGCTGGCGGTGTGGGGCGCACGCGGCGCAACCATCGTGCGCACGGCCGAATCGCCCTCGCCGGTGCATGTGAACATGCGGCACGGCACGGTTTTTTCGCTCACCAACACGGCCTCCGGCCGCGTGTTCGCCGCCTACCTGGAGGCCGAAACAGTCAAGCAATTGCTCGACGCCGAGCGCCAGCGGCAAAAGCAGCGCAAGGCGGGCGAGCAGCCGCCGCCGGCTGGCATGCCGCCGCAGCCGCCCCTGCCGTCGTGGAACGAATTCGAGCGCCAGCTGCAGGAAGTGCGCGTGCACGGCATCAGCCGCTCGGAAGGCGAGGTGATCGAAGGCGTGAGCGCCATGGCGGCACCGGTGTTCGACCACACGGGTGCCATCGTGCTCTCGGTCACGGCCATCGGCCCGGCCGCCATCTTCGACACCGCCTGGGACGGCGAAATCGCACGCGCCCTCAAGGCCTGCGCGGGCACGGTCTCCGAGCGGCTGGGCGCAACGTCGGCCGGAAGAAACGCTTCCGCACACCTGGACCCATGAGCCTGGATATCACCGCTTCGTCTTCCACTCCCCCGATCGAATCCGCCATTGCCCTGCTGAGCGCCGCCCGGCGCATCGTCGTGTTCTCTGGCGCCGGCCTTTCAAAGGCCTCCGGAATTCCGACCTATCGCGACAGCGACGGACTCTGGATGAACCAGAACGCGCTGCAGTACTCGCATGCCGAAGACCTGCAGCGCGACCCGGCGGGATTCACGCGCTTCTGGTCGCGGCGGCTGTCCGCGGTGGAGGACGCGCAGCCGAACCCGGGGCATACCGCGCTTGCGCTGCTGCAGCGGCTGCGGCCCGCCACGCGCCTCATCACGCAGAACGTCGACGGGCTGCTGACGCTGGCCGGCGGGCTCGATGTGCTCGAACTGCACGGCTCGCTGCGCCGATGGCGCTGCGACCATTGCGGCAACCGCCAGGGGCCGTGGCCCTTTCACCGCTGCATGCGCTGCGCCTCGCGCGCCCGGCCGGACGTGGTCATGTTCGGGGAAATGCTGAACCAGGGCGTGCTGCTCGACGCGCAGGCGGCCGCGCAGGAGTCGGACGTGTTCATGGTGGTCGGCAGCACGGCCGTCGTGTATCCGGCGGCCGAACTGCCGCAGATGGCGGCGTCGCACGGCAGCCGGCTGATCACGCTCAACATGGAGCCGTTGCCGCATCTGGACGATGCGGCGGCCGTGGTCTTGCGCGGGCCATCCGAAACCCTGCTGCCGCAGTTGCTGGCGGGGCTCGGCGGCTCGCCGGCCTGAATGTCGATCAGCTCTTCTTGCCGCCGAACAGCACCAGCGCGCCGCCCACCACGATGGCGGCCACGCTCGCCCAGGCGGGGAAGTTGACCTGCTGCTTCTCCTTCACCGAGAACTCCAGCGGGCCGAGCTTGGCCTGATGCGTTTCCTTGGTAAAGCTGAAGCCGCCGAGCCCGAGGCCCGCGATGCCGGCCACGATGAGCAGGATGCCGGCGATGCGTGTTGCGTTCATGGTGAGGTCTCCTCGGGGTTATTGGTAGGTGGCGTCGAGTCGAAACAGAGCTTACTGCCGCGGCTGCTGGTCGACCCACTGCACGATGTCGGCCACGGCGGCATCGGTGGCTGCGGCCAGCGCCTTCACGCCGCCGGGCGCGTCGGCGCTCGGTGCCGGCCGGCGCACGGTGAAGGTGCGCTGGCCGAGCACGCGGTCGCCGCCCGTGGTGCCGCGGATCAGCGTGGCCCGCAGGCGCACCAAGCCGACGCTGCTGCCCGCCGATTCGAAGTAGTGGCTGAACTCGTCGAGCGAAATGCGCAGCGTGTCGGGCACGCGGCCCTCGGTGCGCGCGATGGTGGCGCTTTCTTCGGGGCCGAGCACCGTGCGCCGTTCGGAGAGCGCATCGCGCAGCCGCTGGCGCAGCAGCTGTGCCGGCGGCAGGCTCCAGCGCGACTGGCCGTAGGGTCGCAGCTCGTTGGCGTCCGCATAGCCGAGCCGGTAAAGAATCTGCGTGCCGTCGAGCCGCGCATTGCTCTCGATTTCGGCCAGCGCCAGCGTGGGCAGCGCGGCAGCGGGTGGATTGGCTGCCGCGGCCGGCGCGGCAATGCCGGGCCCGAAGTCGTACAGCGTGGCGCGCGCGGGCTTGTCGGGCAGCGCGCCGCAGCCGGCAAGCAGCAGCGCAAGGCCCAGTGTCAGGACGGAACCCAGGCCAAGACCGTGGGATGGACGGGAGTGCATGGCGTTCTTGTTCATGGTCATCACTTCAGGGGCGTCCCAGCGAGTTGGTGGCGGGCGGCGCGGAGAAGCCCGGTTCGCCCGGCCCCGCCGCGGTGCCGCCATTGCCGAACAGCAGCGATTGCGGGTTGTCGTTGATGCCGTCGGCCGCGCGGCCCAGCCGGCGGACCGCGCGCGAGGTGTCGTCGGCCACCCGGTTCACTCGCGGCAGCGTGGCCGAGTTGAACGAGTCGACCGCCTGCGCCAGCGCCTTGGTGCCGTCGCCCAGGCGTTCGATCGGGCCTTCGGGCGCATTGAGCCGGCTCACCGTGGTGTTGAAATTGTTGGCAACGCGCGAGACATCGCCGGCCGCCGTCTTTACCGACGACAGCGTGCCGGGCAGCGCCGCGAGCGTCGGGTTGAGCCCGGTCTTCACCGTGTTGTCCAGCTGCTTGAGCAGCGTGTTGGCGCTAGACGACGCCGCTGCAATGTTCTCCAGCGCATCGGCCACCCGCTTCTGGTTGCCGTCGCCGAGCAGCTGGTTGGCGCGTTTCGTGGCTTCGTCGATCTGGTTGATGATGGCTTCGCCGCGGTCTTGCAGTTGCGCGAGCATCGAGGGCTTGAGCGGAATGCGCGGCGGGTCGTCGTTGTTGGGCGCAAGCACCACGTTCGATTCGCCCTTGTCGTCCAGCGCGATGAAGGCCAGGCCGGTCACTCCCTGGTAGCTCAGCGTGGCAAAGCTCGACGTGGTGAGCGGCACGCGCTGGTCGACCGTGATGCGCACGCGCACGTTGCCCTTGGTCTTGGGGTCGAAGTCGATCGAGGTCACCTTGCCGACCGCGATGCCCCGGTAGCGCACCATCGCCTGCGGCTGCAGGCCGCTGACCGGATCGCGCGTGGAGAGCTCGTAGATGTTGCGCACGGTGTTGTCGCGCGTGAACCAGACCACCAGCCCCACGAGCACGGCAATGAGGCCGAGCACGAAGGCGCCGGCGGCGAGGGCATGGGCTTTGTTTTCCATGGTGTGGCTACCTTTCAGTGGGCCGCGCCGGCAGTTGGCGGCGCGGCGTTGGAGGGTTTGTCATGCAGGGCCTCCAAGGCGCGCTGGCCGCGCCCTCCCAGAAAATATTCATGAATGAACGGATGCGGATACGCAATGACTTCGCGCGCCGAGCCGCTGACGATGACCTTGTGGTCGGCCAGCACTGCAATGCGGGTGCTCAGGTCGAACAGCGTGTCCAGGTCGTGCGTGACCATGACCACCGTCAGGCCCAGTTCGCGGTGCAGGCCGCGCAGCAGATCGCAGAAACTGTCGGAGGCCTCGGGGTCGAGGCCGGCCGTGGGCTCGTCGAGCAGCAGCAGCGGCGGGTCCATGATGAGCGCGCGCGCCAGCGCCACGCGCTTGATCATGCCGCCCGACAGGTCGGCCGGGCTCATGTTGGCGTGCCGCGGCTGCAGGCCCACCATCTGCAGCTTGACCAGGGCCGCGTTGCGAATCAACTCGTCGGGCAGCAGCTTGAGCTCGCGCAGCGGAAAGGCAATGTTCTCGAGCACGCTGAAGGCCGAGAACAGCGCGCCGTGCTGGAACAGCATGCCCACGTTGGCCGCGCCCTTGGCGCTGAGTTCGCCGGGCGCCCGGCCCAGCACCTCGACCGTGCCCTTCGACGGTTTTTCGAGCCCGAGGATCTGGCGCAGCAGCACCGTCTTGCCGGTGCCCGATCCGCCCACGAGCGAGAGCACTTCGCCGCGCCCGATGTGCAGGTCGAGGTCGCGGTGCACCACGTGCTCGCCCTCGGCATTCTTGAACACCGTCCAGAGCTTGCTGATGTCGACGACGTTGTTCGGATCGCTCATGCTCTGAACCCGACTCCCTTGAACAGCACCGCGAACAACGCGTCGACCAGGATCACCGCTGTGATCGAGGCCACGACCGACGAGGTCGTGCCGCGTCCCAGGCTCTCGGTGTTGGGTTTCACCTTCATGCCGAAGTAGCAGCCGATCAGCGCAATCAAGATGCCGAACACCGCCGACTTGGCGAGCGCGAGCCAGAGATTGACGATCGGCACCGCGCGAGGGAGTGCCGATAGAAAGTAGGCCGGTGAAATGTCGAGCGCGGCATCAGCCGCCAGCATGCCGCCCGCAAGCGCCGCCATCGACGTCCACAGGCTGATCAGCGGCATCGCGATGGCGAGCGCCAGCACGCGCGGCATCACCAGCCTGAAGCCGTGCGGAATGCCCATCACGCGCATGGCGTCGAGTTCTTCGGTCACGCGCATCACGCCGATCTGCGCGGTGATGGCTGAGCCCGAGCGCCCGGCGATGAGCACCGCGGCCAGCACCGGCCCGAGTTCGCGGATCAGCGACAGCCCGAGGATGTTGACCACGAAAGCCTCGGCGCCGTACTGGCGAAGCTGTTGCGAGATCAGGTAAGCCAGCACCACGCCGATCAACAGGCCCACCAGCGCAGTGATGTGCAAGGCCGTGGCGCCGAATTGGTAAAGGTGGCCCGAAAAATCGCGCCAGGGCGCGCGGTGCGGCGCGCGCAGGAGCGTACCCACGTCGAGTGCGAGCTGGCCGACCAGCCCTACGAAATCGCGCATCACTTCGAGCGCGCGCGCGCCGGTGTGCGAGAAATGGCGCACCCGCTCGGCCAGCGTGGGCGGCGGCTCCTCGGGCGTTCCGACCGTGTACTGGGCGACCTGGTCGAGCACCGCCTTGTGCTGCGGCGACATCTCGAGCGTGGCCGGCCAGTCGTGCCGCCAGTGTTCCCACAGCAGCTGCGCACCGATGTGGTCGAGCTGCTCGATGGGGCGCAGGTCCCAGGCGCGGTCGTCCGACGGCGGTGCGCCTGCCAGGTCTTTTTCGAGGGCTTGCCACGCGGGCCGCGACGAGATGGCCAGCGTGGTCCATCGGCCGCGCGCCACGGTCCAGCTGCGGCCGTCCTGCTCGCGCTGCTCGACACGCGGCAACACGCTGTCGGCGGCGGATGCGTCGTCGGCAGGCGAAGTTGCTATGGGCATGGTGCGGCGGGGCAGGGCGAAGTAAGAAAAAAGAAGCGGTCGGAAAGGGCGCATCGTAACCGGATGAATCGGCTTTTCCCGTACGCCGCGCCGGTGCTTTGCGTAGGGCGGAACGCCGTTCGAATGGCCACGCGTGTCCTTTTTCCGGTCAGTTCCAGGCCCGCGCCAAAGCGTTCCACGCGCTCGCGATCACCGGCTCGTTGCGCCGGGCTGCCAGCGAGACAAAGCGCAGCGCGCAGTCGAGCTGCACACGGTCGGCCATCACCAGGCCGTGCGACTGGCTCTCGCGGATGGCGATGGAGTCGCGCAGCAGGCTCAGCCCCACGCCGGACTTCAGCAGGTCGAGCATCGAGGCTTCCTGGTCCACCAGCGCCGCACGTCGCGGCGAAAGCCCGAGCGGGCCGAACACCTTGTTGAGCAGCCGGTGGTGCGCGGATTCCGGCGGCGTGCCCAGCCACGGCAAGGCGGCCAGTGCTTTCCAGTCGCGGCCCAGCACCTGCGGCCCCCAGCCCGCGGGCGCGACCACGCGGTAGGTGAAGCGGGTGAGCGTGCGTGCCGCGAGCAGCGGCGACGCGGCGGCCTCGCCATCGTCATCCGTATCGAGATGAAAACCCACGTCGAGCTCGCCGCGCAGCACCTGGGCCAGCACGGTGCCGCTCATGCCGTGGCGCAACTCGGTCTCGATCTGCGGCGCGGATTCGACAAGCTCTCGCAGGAACACGCCAAGCCGGGTGAACTCCGGGTCGAGGATGGTGCCGATGCGCAGCGCCCCGCGCACCGTGCCCTGCAGGTTGCGCGCGGCCTGCTGCAGGTCGCCCACGGCCGAAAGCACGCGCTCGGCTTGCGGCAGCAACGCGGCCCCGTCGGCAGTGAGCGCCAGCCCGTGCGGTGTGCGCGTGAAGAGCTGGAGCCCGGTCTCTTCGGCCAGGCGCTTCAATTGCAGGCTCACCGCGGGCTGCGTCAGGTGCAGCCGCTCGGCGGCGCGCGACACGCTGCCCTCGCGCGCCGCAAGCACGAAGGCGCGCAAGATCTGGAGGTCCAGGGCGGCGGCAGTCATATAAGAACGATTTATAAGCCAACAACGCCGAAATCATTGGCTTTTTGCCGGCAGCTTGGGCGAAACTTGCCCAAGAGGCCCGCGCGGGGCCCATGAGCATCAAAAATATCGTTCCCCGGAGACAAGCAGGCGCCATGAGCGACAACACATTCGACTACATCGTCATCGGCGGCGGCACGGCCGGCGCGCTGATGTGCAACCGGCTGACCCGCAAATCGCAACAGCGCACGCTGCTGATCGAGGCCGGCCGCAAGGACGATTACCACTGGATCCACATTCCGGTGGGCTACCTGTATTGCATCGGCAATCCGCGCACCGACTGGCTCTACAGCACCGAGCCCGACGCGGGCCTCAACGGGCGCACGCTGCGTTACCCGCGCGGCAAGACGCTGGGCGGCTGCTCCAGCATCAACGGCATGATCTACATGCGCGGCCAGTCGCGCGACTACGACCAGTGGGCGCAGCTCACGGGCGACGACGGCTGGAAGTGGCAGAACGTGCTGCCCGATTTCAAGAAGCACGAGGACTACTACCTCGGCGCCGACGAGCTGCACGGCGCCGGCGGCGAATGGCGCGTGGAAAAACAGCGCCTGCGCTGGGACATCCTCGACGCGTTCGCCGAAGCCGCCGTGCAGGCTGGCGTTCCGCACAGCACCGACTTCAACCGCGGCAGCAACGAAGGCGTTGGCTACTTCCAGGTCAACCAGAAGAACGGCTGGCGCTGGAACACGGCGAAGGCGTTCTTGCGGCCCGTGTGCTACGGCCGGCCCAATTTCGAGATGTGGGTCAATGCGCACGTCTCCAAGCTGATCATCGAGACCCAGCCCGACGGCAGCCAGCGCTGCACCGGCGTGCAGGTGTGGGACGGCCACGAGATGATCACCGCGCATGCCACGCGCGAAGTGGTGCTCTGCGCGGGCAGCATCGGCTCGCCGCAAATCCTGCAGCTTTCGGGCATCGGCCCGGCCGAGCTGCTGCGCCAGCATGGCATCGATGTGGTGGTCGACGCGCCCGGCGTGGGTGCCAACCTGCAAGACCATTTGCAGATTCGCGCGGTCTACAAGATCAACGGCGCACCCACGCTCAATGTGCTGGCGTCGTCGATGTATGGCAAGGCAAAAATCGGCCTTGAATACCTGATGAAGCGCAGCGGGCCGATGAGCATGGCGCCGTCGCAGTTGGGCGCCTTCACGCGCAGTTCGCCCGAGCATGAGTGGCCCAATCTTGAGTACCACGTGCAGCCGCTGTCGCTCGACGCTTTCGGCGAGCCGCTGCACAGCTTTCCGGCCTTTACCGCGAGCGTGTGCAACCTCAACCCCACGAGCCGCGGCACCGTGCGCATCAAGAGTCCGCGCTTCCAGGACGCGCCCGCCATTGCACCCAACTACCTGAGCACCAATGAAGACCGCAAGGTGGCGGCCGATTCGCTGCGCGTAACGCGCCGCATTGCATCGCAGCCCGCACTCGCCAAGTACAAGCCAGAGGAATGGAAGCCCGGCGTTCAGTACCAGAGCGATGAAGACCTGGCGCGCCTCGCCGGCGACATCGCAACCACGATCTTCCATCCGGTGGGCACAACCAAGATGGGCGCCGACGGCGACCCGATGGCGGTGCTCGACTCGAAGCTGCGCGTGCGTGGTGTGCAGGGGCTGCGAGTGGTCGACGCGGGTGCGATGCCGACCATTACGAGTGGCAACACGAACAGCCCGACGCTGATGATGGCCGAGAAGGCTGTGGGGTGGATTCTGGAAGCGAATCGCTGAGGCCGCGCTTCTTTTTGGGACTGTTGCTGGTTCGGGGCGCTGCTGTTCAGGGCTTGTGCAAAGGCCACCGGGTACTCCCCTCCGCGAATGTCCCCCGCCTTCGGCTCCTCCTTTATTTCGCT